>CAZBXU010000001.1:0-14697 GCA_964495755.1 uncultured Spirochaetaceae bacterium
AGATATGGTCAGCTCTCCCCTGACCCGCAAGGGAATGATCATCTACGGAGTGGGTGCGGGTTTTCTCACCTTTTTGATCCGCATCTACGGATCATTTCCCGAGGGAGTGTCCCTGGCCATCATCATCATGAATATGTTCGTTCCGCTGATCAACCGCCTAACCCGCCCCGTTGTTTTCGGGTTCCTCAAGGAAGGGAAGGAATGAAAACCGTAGTACTGACAGGGGTAAAACTGTTTGCCATATGCGCCGTAGCCGCCGTTACCCTGGGCGGCATCAACGCGATTACCGAACCTGTGATTATTCAGCGTAAAATCATGGAGCTTCAAAAGGCTCTGAACGAGCTTACCCCGGACGCCGAGACGGGGCAGGCCATTCCGATCCTTGAGAATCCTGTGGTCTTGAAACGATATCCCGTTACCAAGGAGGGCGAAACGGTTGGGATGCTCCTCGAGTTGGAAGGCTCCGGATACGGCGGGGAGATGAAGATTCTGGCACGTTTCGATCGCTCCGGCTCGATCGCCGCTGTCAAGCTCATGGAGAACACGGAAACCCCCGGTCTGGGTAAGAAGGCGGAAAATCCGGCATATATGGAGAAATTTCTGGGTTCCGGATCCTCGGAGAATCCGGTTCCTGTACGTAAGGATATGCTCAAGCCCAGCGACGCCGATGCCATAACAGGCGCGACCATCACATTTCTTGGTATCTCCAAGGCTCTGGCCGACGCAGCGGCGTACGCCCGTTCTGCCGGCGAAGGAGAGTGACAATGTTCAGCGAGTTCAGCAAAGGAATATTCAAAGAGAATCCCATATTCATCATCCTCCTGGGCCTGTGCCCGACCCTGGCAGTTTCGACCCAGGTGGTGAATGCTTTGGGGATGGGTGCAGGAGTGATCTTTGTCCTTCTCGGATCTGAAATATTTGTCTCCCTGCTCAAAGACTTCATCCCCGAGAGGATCCGCATTCCCTCGTTTATCGTCATCATAGCTTCATTCGTAACGGTCGTGGATCTGGTCATGCAGGCCTATGCCCCCTCCCTGTCCCGCAATCTCGGGGTGTTCGTTCAGCTGATCGTGGTGAATTGCATCATTTTAGGCCGGGCCGAAGCCTTTGCCAGCAAGCGCAAGTTAGGAGAATCCCTGCTCGATGCTCTTGGAATGGGAGTGGGCTTTACCCTGGGACTTCTGTTGATTTCGGCGATCAGGGAGATCCTGGGATCCGGAACAATCACTCTTTTTGCTGTCGGCAGCTTCGACGGCGTGATCCTCATCCCCGGGCTTTCCAGTCAGCCGGCTCGAGTTTTGGCCCTGGCTCCCGGAGCGCTTCTGGTGATCGGATTCCTGAAAGCGCTCTTCAACTGGCTCGAGATCCGCAGAGAGGCCCGCACCGTTTGGGCGCTTAAGAAAAAACCGGCCTCTGCCGGTACTCCGGCAGCCGGCGTTCCTGCGGCCGGCGTTCCGGCACCGGCGGGAGGCGCATCGTGAGCTATATTGGAATTATTATCACCTTCGTATTTATCAACAATTTCATTCTTGCCCAGTTTCTCGGGCTCTGTCCGTTTATCGGGGTGTCGCGGAGAACCGACTCAGCCGTGGGCATGGGATTTGCCGTGATCTTCGTGATGTCCATGGCCTCCCTGGCAACCTGGGCGGTCTATAGACTGATCCTGGTACCGTTGAACATCGAGTACCTCCAGACGATCAGCTTCATTCTCATCATTGCCGCTCTGGTTCAGCTCGTCGAGATGGTGATCATGAAGATCTCCCCGCCGTTGTACAAGGCGCTGGGGATCTACCTTCCCCTGATCACGACCAACTGCGCCGTATTGGGAATCGCGTTGATCGCCGTGCGCAGCGACTACAACGCTATGGAGAGCTTCGTGGCCGGGATCGCCGCCGGCATCGGCTTCCTGTTGGCCATCGTTGTGATGTCCACGATTCGGGAACGATTGGACAAGGAGTGGGTCCCGAAACCTTTTCGCGGGGTGCCCATTTCCTTCATTACGGCGGGCCTCATGGCACTGGCCTTCATGGCTTTTGACAAAGCCCTGTTGAAGAACCTGCTCGGATAGGAGGGACCCGGTGGTACTGGCACGCATTTCATACGCCCTGGCATCGGTTGCGGGTTTGGGGATCCTGCTGGGATTGGGTCTGGCCTATGCCGCCCGGCTGCTTTCGGTTCGCAAGGATGAGCGGGTGGAGGCCCTCGAGCAGGCCCTTCCCGGAGCAAATTGCGGCGCCTGCGGGTTCGCCGGCTGCGCCGCCTACGCCGCCGAGATCGTCGGCGGAGAGGTCGCCCTGGACCTGTGCACGGTCGGAGGCCCGGATGTTGCCGGACAAGTGGCGCAGATCATGGGCATCGAGTATCAAAGCGCCGCGGTTGCCAAGCGGGTCCCCCAGGTGCACTGCCGTGGAGGTGTTTCAACCTCTGAGTATGCCTTCGAGTATTCGGGCGTTGAGGATTGCGTCGCCTTGTACGCCCTGTTCGGCGGCAACAAGGTCTGCAAGTTCGGCTGTCTTGGATTGGGCAGCTGTATCCGGGTGTGCCCGGTGGATGCGATCTACTACGACTCCGACGGGCTGGTCTGGGTGAACAAAGATATCTGCATTTCCTGCGGTCAGTGTGTCAAGATCTGTCCGACCGGCGTGATGCAGTGGCTGCCCCAGGATGCGGATTACCTGGTCGCCTGCAGTTCGAAAGACAAGGGGGGGCAGGTACGGAAGTATTGCAAGGTTGGCTGCATAGCCTGCAAGATCTGCGAGAAGAAATCCCCCGAAGGGGGATACAAAGTCGAGGACAACCTGTCCCGGATCGACTACGCGGCTGCAGGTGACAGGCAGGAGGGAGTTAAAGCCTGTCCAACGAAATGCATTATAGGCAATGATGTTCATACCCAAAAATGAGGTCGATCAGCCTACTATTTGGCACGTACAATCATCAACCCGATGGAACCCCTCCGGAGCGGTTTGAGGCGGTCTATCAACAGGCCTACAAACCGTTCTTGAGCCTGCTTTACAAGTATCCGCGAATCCCCGGGGTGCTGCACTACTGCGGAACTCTCTTTGAGTGGTTGGAGGACACACATCCTGAGTTTATTATGCTGCTCAAGGAGATGATCCGGCGCAAGCAGGTGGAGCTTCTCGGCGGCGGCTATCATGCGCCGGTGCTGCCCCTTCTTCCCGACGGCGACAAGCTGGGTCAGATCGAGAAGATGAGTACCTTCATTCGAACCACCTTCGGCACCCGGCCCCGCGGGAGTTGGATCGCCGAACGGGTCTGGGAACCGAGCCTGGCGCGAATCTTGAGCGACAGCGGGACCGAATATACCTTTCTCGATGACCATCATTTCCATGTCGCGGGCGTAGAGGAGCAGGACTGCTACCAGCCCTATCTTACCGAGGACCAGGGTAAGACCATCACCGTACTCCCCCTCCATCTTGCCCTGCAGCGCATGATCCCCTCCAGCAGACCCGAGGATCTGATACTGGAGCTTCACGGAACAGCCGGTCAAACCGGAGGGAAGACCGCCGTGATCCTGCTGCCCGGCGAGACTCTGGCGGAGGAACAGAGAAATCCTCCCATCTATGCAAACAACGGCTGGCTGCCCCGCTTCTTCGATCTTCTAGAGGAAAATCGGGAATGGCTTCACCCGAGAAATCCCCGCTACAACCTCGAATCCGTGCAACCCCGAGGGAGACTGTACTTCCCCTGCCTATCTTCGATGGAAACCATGAATTGTGCGCTATCGCCGAAGCGGCAGAAGGTTTTTCAAGAAATCTCTAAAAGAGTCCGCAAAGCGGAAGCCGAGGTCTATCTGCAGAGGGGTTTTTTCAGGCAGTTCTTGACAAGATATCCGGAAATCAGCCTCTTGTACTCCCGGCTCATGTTTACCCATGTGCTGGTGAATCAGATTCGCGGCGACAAGTATAAGAAGAAGGCCGCCCTCAACGAGCTGTGGAAAGGCCAGAGCGGGGCGGTGTACTGGCACGGCCATCACGGCGGCGCCTATGCGAACCATCTCCGCAAGGCGGCTTACCGAGCCTTCATAGAAGCCGAAAAAATTACACGAAAAGCCGGTATGTTCATGCCGGCGATCATTGCTACGGACTACGACATGGACGGCCATGACGAGTATCTGTATCAGGGCAAGGTGCTCAACGCCCTTGTCCACCGAATGGGGGGGGTGCTGCTGGAGCTGGACTATCTGCCGAAGGGTTGGAACTATCTCGACACGATCGCCCGCTGGCCCGAGCGCTACCACAGGTACAAATACGAAGGCTGTGACTGGTATATGCGCAAAGGATTCATCGATCACTTCTTTGCTCCGAATACGACTCTCGAGAAGTTCGACAGGATGAGCTACCAGGAGATGGGGGATTTCATCGATCAACCCTTCGAGTTGGAGGAACTCAAACGGGAGCAGCGGAAGTTGATAATGCTTCGCCACGGGCAGGTCCGAATCAAACGCAAGAGCTATCCCGTGACGCTGAGAAAGAGCTATCGTTTTAAGGAGAACGGGATCGAGCTGTCCATAACGGTTGCAAACAGCGGATCCGCTCCTATTGAGCTTTGGTACGGCTTGGAGTTCAATCTGGCCTTGGCAGGCAAGGGAGATGAATTCTCCGATTTCTCGGCACAGATCGGAGAAAAGGAAAAACGGGTTAGCTGCGAGGCGACGGCTCTCGATTCGATAAGTAGCGTGCGGATAGATGACAAGGCGAACGGTGTGCGTTTGGCCTTGGGGGCGGACAGGGCGTTTTCTCTCTGGAGCCTGCCCGTAGAGAGCGTATGCTACGAGCGGGAAGAACGGGCTACCGTATACCAGGGTTCATGCTTTGTATTCCAGTGGGAGATCAACCTGCAACCGGAACAGCAGGACGAATTGAAAGTCAGTATAGATTTGCGTAAGGGATAGCTTTTTTTCTACGGCTTGTTCCAAAGCCGGCGGAAGCAGGACTCGAGCCAGGGTTGGACCGGAGCGTAGAGCTCGTCCTGGGCTAGAACAAACTCCAGAAGAGCCTCCTCGTACAAACCTTGAAAATAATAGGCCTGAGCAAGGTAAAAACGCACCCGCGCTTCGGTATATGCGGACCGTCGGAGGTTCAGGAAACCATGCAATTTCGATTCAACGCCCCGATAATCGCCGGTCAAGAGATGTTCCCGGAGGATCTTTTGCAGACTCGCCGACTCGCCTGCTGCCAACGTGCCCTTATCCTCAGGCAGGATGACAACGGATTTCTGCCTGGCCTCAAGCGGGGGAGCATCAGACAGGATTCGGGCAATCGCCGTCTCAGTTTGGGGATCCAGCTGCTGCACGGTTTGAGGAAGGGCGAACCTTCCGCTTGAATCCAGGCGGAGCTGCAGATAGGGAAGGGGGAGCGATGGAGCAGCCCTCTGACCTTTCGCCGCCGCCGGAGGCAGGGCAACCCGTTCCACCTCGAGGGGAACGCTAACCGGTCGATCGGTACTATTCTGGCCCGCTACCAGCTCTTGCTTGCCCAGCTTGAATACTTCGGTGTCGATCACGGCGTAGTAGACTTCTACCCCGGGAATCGGATAGTCGGTGAAGCGGGTGGTGCCCGCCTCTATCTGAATCGGAGCAAAGGCTTCGAGCAGGTCCTCGGTACTGCGCATCGGTGTGTTGCTTCGAAACAGCAGCAGCTCTCTATCCGGATTCGAGGATTGGAACATGACCTGAATCGAATCTTCTACGATCATTGCCTGAATGCCGATAATACGGGAAGGAACACTTTCCTCGGGCGGTTGAACCGCAACTCGAACACTTTCGGAGGTTATATTTCGAAAGGGAACGAACAATTCATGGAGTTTACCCGCCGAATCTTCGATCAACACGGCGTAATAGTAGGGACGAACCTCCGGCGGGGTATCCTCGTAGCTCTCCCGGCCGGGGGCCAGCCTGGCAAGAAGTTGAGCCTGCTCAAGGTTCTCCCGTCCTATTTCGTCTGAATGCCTGTACAGGAGGGCAAACCCTTGAAGGTCTTTGGGGTTCCGCCAGGACAGCAGTATAAGGGAGTCAACGGCTTTGGCTTTGAGTTTCGATACGAAAGGGGTGGCTGCTTCTGTCCCTGCTTCTTGGCTAAATCCGGCAAGGGAGATGTGAAATACGAGAAGAAGCAGGATCACTTTCTTCATACAGCTTACTCATCGGCGAGGATTTTTCATAGTTTGACACAAAATAGGAGAATCTTTAAACTTAATCAAGATGTTCGTAGCGGTGTCTTGTGATCTAGGCAGTGAAAATCATCGGGATCGAGTGCATTCGACCTTTCAGGAATATGGTTTCAAGAAGGTGCACGAAGGTCTGTACGAGTCTCTAAGGATAAACGAACAGGAATTGCTTCGTCTGAAGAGGGAGCTGGATCGTCTGACCGATTCCTACGACTGCTTGCGTTTCTATCAGTACCCCATGGAAAACACCCTGGTCATCTCCTTTCTGAAAGGTAAGAAATGGCGTAAGACCGTGGTAAACACCAGCAGAACCAAGGAAGGATAGTAATGATAGAGGAGTTAAAAACCGAAATTGACCGTCTCGAGGAAAACATCGAAGAATCTTGGAGGCATCTTTGACCCCGAAAGGCTGAACTCTAAAATTCACTCCCTGGAGGAACAGACAGCGGCAGCCGATTTCTGGCAAAATCGTGAACACGCCGAGAAAATACTGAGCACCCTGAAGCGACTAAAGAGTACCTACGATCCGTGGCGAGAGCTGAAGACTGGTTTCCAGGACATGAAAGAACTGTTCGAGCTGGCCGTAGAAGAGGCCGATGAATCTGTGGCGGAAGAGATCAGGACCGACGTGAAGAGCCTGCAGGCAAAATATGAACAACTGAAGCTCCTCCAGCTGCTGGGGCAAGAGAACGATCCGTTTTCCGCTTTCGTGACCATTCACTCCGGCGCCGGGGGAACCGAAGCCTGCGACTGGGTGAGCATGCTTCTGCGCATGTACACACGCTGGGCCGAGAATCACGGTTTCAAGACCGCCATCATCGATATGCTGGAGGCTGAAGGCGGAATCAAGTCCGTAACCGTGGAGATGACCGGAGAATACGCCTTCGGATTACTTAAAACCGAGACGGGAGTACACAGGCTCGTCCGCATATCCCCCTTCGATGCTTCCCGAAGAAGGCATACCTCATTTGCATCGGTTTTCGCAACCCCGGTAATCGATGACACTATCGACGTAGAGATCAAAACGGAGGATCTGCGAATCGACACCTATCGTGCCGGGGGAGCCGGGGGGCAACATGTGAATAAAACGGATTCTGCTGTACGGATCACCCATTTGCCGACCGGAATCGTGGTACAGTGCCAGAATGAACGGAGCCAACATAAAAACAAGGCCCTGGCTATGAAGGTGCTCCGTTCCCGGCTCTACGAGCACTACAAGGAACAGCAGGACGAGGAGAGAGAAAAACTGGAGAGCGAGAAGAAAGATATCGCCTGGGGTAATCAGATCCGTTCGTATGTCTTTCATCCGTACTCGATGGTGAAGGATCACAGAACCAAGATCGAGGCGGGGAATGTCCAAGCTGTGATGGACGGTGATATCGACCGATTCATCGAGGGCTATCTCATGAGCGCCGCAGGGGCCAAGAAACAATGGGCATAAATATCCTCATTGCCGATGATCTCCAATTCATCAAGCTCGTGCTTCGAGATCTCTTGGAAAAGGCCGGTTTTCGCGTTGTAGGGGAAGCCTCCAACGGCGAGGAAGCGGTGGAGTTGTTTCAAGACAAGCGCCCCGATGTCGTGCTTATGGATATCACCATGCCGAAGATGGATGGATTGACCGCCCTGAAAAAGATACTGAAAATTGATCCGGGTGCGAATATCATTATGTGTTCCGCCCTGGGACAGCAAACCCTAATCGTTCAGGCGCTGCAGATGGGCGCCAAGGATTTTATCGTCAAACCCTTTCGGCCCGAACGGGTCATCAACTCGATCAAAAAGATCCTCGATATCGAATGAAGTTCCTTGCACTCCTGCTGCTCGCAGCCGTACCGATCACGGTTTGCCCCCAAGACAACATCCCAGTCGATGACAGGGAGTATTGGACCGTTGGTGTGGCCGCTTTCGAAGGCCGGGCCCTAAGCCAGGAGAACCTCTACCTGACTCAAAGCTTTCCCCTCTTGATTCGCGAAGGTCTGGAGATGATTCCGACCCATTTCTTCAGTGGCGCGCAGGCGAAAGCCTATCGAAGGAGGATCATTCGGAGGGAGCAGCGACGCCTGGCAGAGCTCATCAGCGCCGACCGGCGTGCGCGGGATGAGCTGTTTTTCACCCCCGGTAAAGGGGAAGAGGAAGTTGTTTTGTATGAGGACCGGATAGCAGTAAATCTCCTCGCCCTCAATGATCTGCGGGAGCTGGATCCGGAGGCTATAGTACTTCCGGAGAGTAAGCCCCTGCGTTTTGCTTCAGGAGCAAGTGGACGGTTGATCTTCGACCAGCCCGTCCGCAGCCCGCTTCAGTTGACCAAGCAGGAGAACCTGGATTCACTGCTTTGGGGCCGCTTTGAAGAGATTCAGGGTTATATTTACTTCGAGGTGAATTTTTTCGATGCCGCCCTGGGGGAGGATGTGTTTTCCTACAGCGATGCGGTGCTGCCAACGCAGCTGTACGAGATATCCGATGAGCTGACCGGCAAACTTGCTTCGATCCTGTGGGGGCGGGACTGGGCCTCCCTGCGGGTGGACACGGAGCCACCGGGTGCCTCGGTCTGGCTTGATGACAGCTTTCAGGGACGCGCTCCTCTCGAGGTACCCTATCTGATTCCTGGAAGCAGGGAACTGAGGGTACAGGCGCCCGGGTACCAATCCGTGGTCCGATTGATCGACCTGCATCCCTATACCGAGGCGGTACAGCAGATCGTGTTGCCTCTGGAACCAGGCGATTCCTTCGAATTGGACAGCGAACCGGCCGGCGCCGAGGTATACGCGGGATCGAACTGGCTTGGCACCACCCCACTGTCCGTGGGAAAACCGGACGATCTGAACCGCTTTCTCCTGCGCAAGGAGGGATACCTCGATTTTCCTCTGTATGCCGGTTCAGGGGTGGCCGAGACGGTCACAGCTCGTCTTACCTTGGATGAAACCGATCCCCTGCAAATCCAAAACCAGAGACGGGACGAGTTATACAGAGCCTTCGGATTCTTCGCCCTATCCATCCCGATCCCACTGTTCTTCTGGGGGTACGCGAACGATTACGCTGTGGGATACAGCCTGGCAAAGGAAGAACGCTTCAGGTCTGCCGGCCTGGTGTTTTACTACAGCTACTACGGGACCCTGGCCGTCAGTACCTCTCTGTTCATAAACATGATGGTGCGCCTGGTCCGCTATCTTCGAGCCGCGGATCGGAAAGCCTAGTTTCGGGGAGTTTTTGGCGATGAGGAAGTTTTCCTTGGGCAACAAGCTCCGCAACCTCTTCGGTGCCGTGAATGTGGAGTTCTACGATGAACTCGAAGATATTCTGATCGAGGGCGATATCGGACCGGCAACCGCCGCCAAGATCGTCGAGTCCCTCCGGGCTCAGATCCAGGGTACGGGGAGCAAGGATAGGGATCGGCTTCTCGGGATTCTCAGGTCCCAGCTGGGATCAACTCTGCGGGTTGAGCCTCTATCCCTGATCGAAAATACGACGAACCTCCTCTTGATTCTGGGCGTCAACGGTGTGGGAAAAACGACAACGATCGCCAAGTTGGCTCAATTTTTTAGAAGGGAACAAGGAAAGACGGTGCTCCTTGCAGCTGCGGATACTTTTCGAGCCGCCGCCATCGATCAGCTCGTTCTGTGGGGCAACCGGATCGGTGTGACCGTGATCCGCCAGGATCCCGGAGCCGACCCCGGAGCCGTGGTGTATGACGCCATTTCCAGCGCAGAAGCAAATCGGACCGATCTGGTCATAGCCGACACAGCGGGTCGGATGCACAACAAGGCTCATCTGGTAAGGGAGCTTGGAAAAATCAACAGGATTGCCGGTAACCGCATCTCCGGATCTGCCTATAAAAAAGTCCTGGTAATCGATGCCACAACCGGACAGAATGCACTGCGCCAGGCAGAGGTGTTTCAGGAGGCGATCGGTGTGGACAGCATCATTCTGGCCAAGTATGACTCCACGGCGAAAGGTGGAATCGTGGTCGCTATATCCAGCGATCTGGCTATTCCTTTTTCCTTCATGGGAGTGGGCGAGAAGGAAGAGGATCTTGTACCTTTTAATAAAGAACTATACCTGAACAGCTTGATCGGGACGCAATGATCGTCGTCGCTTTTCTGATTCTCTCCGTTCTGCCGTCGTTTCCGCAAGACTCCTCGGTACGTTATTTCGCCTCCGATGATTTGGGAATGGCTCTTGAAGAAATCGATTGGTACCGGCGGGAGGAGTTTCCCTACCTGCTCGTTGTGCAGAAGGAGAATCAGTGGGAGAAGCGCACCCTACTGCATAAGGGTGAGGAGATCCGCCGTTGGGAGGTTGAACTGCAGGAAGAACGAGTCTTTGATGGTGGGGTGATCCAGGAGCGGCTCCGGTACGAGCAAACGGGCAGGTTGACGGAGGAGCAGCTCTTTCAGGACGGGGAACCGAGCCGGCGTAAGGTCTATCATTACAGGGGATCAGTCCTTGCTCTGACAGAGACTTTCGATTCAAAGGGCGAGCTCCTATTCCGGGACCGTTACTATCTGTCACCGGAAGGGGAGCTGCGGCGGGTCAGCCGGGAGGAGAGGGAACCTCAAAGCACTCAGGAATTGGCCCTGAGCGGCGGAGGTGGCAATCTGGCCGAAGAGCGCTACGGAAATGTTCGGGACAGAAAGGTCAATCGCTACGATCTGGAAGGAAGGCTGATCGAGAGGGAGAGGTGGAGCCAAGGAGAGTTGATCGAACGGGAGCGCTTCGAATACCGTGGGGAGGCAGACGCGCCCGTGCGCTCGCAACTCGAGCAGTTGCAGCTCCAACGCACGATTCGGCGTAGTTACGATGAGCAGGGCGGACTGATCCGCAGTGTGGTGGAACAAGAAGGTGATGAGATCGAACAGACCGTCCACCTTCGGGATGAGACGGGGGCAATTGTGGAAACCACCAAGCGGAGTGCACGTGGACTGGAGCATTGGTTGTTTGACTACGGTCCGGAGGACACCCTTAGGCGGGAGGAGTACCGGATTCGAGGTGCTTTGGAAAGAATAACGACCTATTCAACCGACAGCGGGGGAAGCTCCCGGACGGAAGAGCTGTACAGAGAGGGACAGATCTTCATGAGGATCTACTTCGAAGGCGAAGAAAAGGTGAAGGAAGAGTTTCTTCGCGACGGGGAGGTCATTCGGGAGCGGCAGTTTCAATGAGGTACAGTTTTATTGCCTTTATGGGCTTTCGTTACTTTCGGTCCAGGCGTCGCGGGGTCGGCGCCACCTCCACCATGCTTTCGATTCTGGGTGTTGCCGTCGGGGTGATGGCCCTAACGGCGGTGATGGGGGTGATGAACGGTTTTCAGCTGGGTTTTATCGAGAGTATCCTGGAGATCAGCTCATACCATATGCAGATAAAAGAGGTTCGAGGCGACGGTACCGGCCCTGCGCTTGTGGATGTCCTGGGCCGCCTGCGCGCTCAGCCAGATGTCCGATCCGTGGTACCGTTCAGCGAACACCAGGTGATTATCGAGGGCAGGTTTGCCGAGCTGCGGGGTTGCCTGATTCGCGGAGTTCCCCCCGACGTTGAGAAATTGGATCCTACGTTTATGCGGACCCTGGAGATCGTGGCCGGGGATTTCGGGATAGATCGCCCGGGAGCTCTCGTGCTTGGAGTCGAGCTGTCCCGGCATCTGGGTGTGAGTGTGGGTGACAGTGTGTCGATCCTGTCACTGGAAGGCTCCTCCTTCGGCGATCTCCAACCTTCACGCCGCTTCTATCAGGTAGTCGGACTGTTTCGAAGCGGGTATTACGAGTTCGATCTTGGCTGGGCCTTCTTCTCCCTCGAGGAAGGATCCGCCCTCAACTCTGAGACTCCCGCTCCGGTCACCATCGGCGTGAAGATTCGCAATCGCTTCCGGGATCAACAGGCTGTCCGGGAGATTCAGAATGCCCTGGGCAGTGAGAAATACAGAATTGTCAGTTGGAGGGAATTCAATCGGGCGTTTTTCGGAGCTCTGCGAATGGAAAAAATCATGATGACCGTGCTGATCGGACTCATTTTCGTTGTGGTGGGCTTTAACATCCATCACAGTCTGCAGAGGGCCGTCCGGGAGCGATTCGAGGAGATCGGCTTGTTTAAGGCTCTCGGTGCATCTGAGGCAGCGGTTCGTCGGATATTTGTTCTTGACGGTCTGTTGATAGGAACGATCGGTGCTCTGATCGGACTGCTCCTCGGCCTTCTTATATCCGTCAATATTAATACTGTCTTTAGGCTTGCCGAGATGGTTGTCAACGCCGGGCTCGCTCTTGTGGACATGCTGATGTTTCCCCTTGTTCGGTCCACCAGCACCCGTTTCTCCCTGTTTTCCCCAACCTATTTCTACCTCACCGAGGTGCCGAGCACGGTGTTGTTGAGGGAGGCGGTCCTGATTGTCCTCTTTGCCGTTTTTTCCCCGACGGCTGCTGCAGTCTCAGCGACAACGCGGGTGAGAGATGTCAAGCCGGCGGAGGTGCTGCGCTATGAATGAGTCGGGTTCGGCGATTCTGGATGTCAGGGATGTCAAGAAGGTCTATCGCAGCGGCAACGAGGATCTTGTTGTATTCGAGGAGGTAAGCTTCGAAGTAGAGGAGGGCACCACCGCGGTTATTTCAGGAGAAAGCGGCTCCGGAAAGACAACCCTCCTGAACCTGATCGGTGCGTTGGACAGCGCTTCGGATGGGCGGATCATTTTCAAAGGCCGGGATATAACGCTTGAGGAAGAAGAGGAGCTCATCGAATATCGTTCCCGTTTTCTCGGGTTCATCTTCCAATTCCACTATCTTTTGAAAGATCTGACGGCGCTGGAAAACATCCTCATCCCTTCCCTCATCGCCCGCGTACCAGGTGCGCGGGCTCGTCGAAGGGCCGGAGATCTACTGGCTCAAGTTGGGTTGACCGAACGGATGGACCACTATCCGGTACAGCTGTCCGGCGGCGAGCGTCAACGGGTGGCCGTAGCCCGTGCGTTGATGAACGAACCGCAGCTAATCCTGGCGGATGAACCGACGGGTAATCTGGACGAGCGAAACTCTCAAGGCATTCAGGAGCTGCTGTTTAAACTGGTCAAGACTCATGGGAAAACGATGATTTTAGTAACCCACGCAGCCGAGTTCGCTCGGATGGGAGATGAGCACTATCTTCTCGAGCACCGCGCTTTGAGGAGGTTGTGAGAAAGAGTATGCGAGTTGGTCGTCCCCTTTCCCTTTACCTTGGTTTTCGTACATTCATTGGACGGGGTGGACGGATTTCCACGAATCTGCTCGGTAGCATCCTGGGAATCGGACTGAGCCTGATTCCCCTGGTCGTGGTCCTGGAGGTTGCCGACGGAATGATCGAGGGGATAACCCGACGATACCTGGAGGTAGGAACCTACCACTTGCAAATACGTCTGGCCGGGGATGGGGATCTATACAGTTACGAAGCTCTGGCCGAGCAGGTGCGGCAGAAGACGGGAGTCACACAGGTTATCCTGGAGCGCCAGGGCATGGGTCTTCTGTACACGGAGGCGGGTCGGGCAGCGGTGACCGTTCGGGCGGTGCCGTCGTCCCTCTACGAGGAGGATGGGAATTTCCGCAAGTATTTCAGGATCCTCGAGGGTTCCTTCGACCTGCAAACACCGGATGCGGTATTGGTCGGCCGGGAGATCGCCCAAAAGCTCGAGCTTAGCGTTGGGGAGCAGGTAAAACTACTGTCTGTGGTCTCTTCAGCGGGGCGGCGGAACCTGCCGAGGGTGAGCACCTTCACGGTAGAGGGTGTTTTCACTACGGGGTACCAGGAGCTGGACAAACTGTGGATCTACATCCCGCTACCTACCGGGATCCGTGTTCTTCCCAGCGACGGTTCCTCTTTCTTTCTCGGAGTGAAGCTGTACGACCCCTTCGACAGAATCGGCCGGCAGGTCCGCAGTCTGGAAAAAGATCTTCCCCGAGAAGCGCAGCTTGCCAGCTGGTTCGATCTGGAAAGGGCAAATTACAAATCTTTCCAGACGACCAAGGCGTTGTTGATCTTCGTCATGGCACTGATCGTGGCGGTAGCTACGATCAACATATCTTCGGCCTTGATCATGGTGGTTATTGAAAAGACCGAAGAGATCGGCATACTCAAAGCCATGGGGGCTCATCCACAGGATATTATCCTCTCCTTTATGCTCACCGGGGTGTGTGTGGGAGTCGCCGGTATCCTTCTGGGTTTGGGAGTGGGATTGGCTGTTGCGGTGAATATCAACTCCGTTCTGGCCGGCGCCGAGCTGCTGGTAAATCACCTGGTGTTCGGATTCCGGTGGCTGGTCTCGCCGATCGTAGAGCTGCAGAGCCCAGGGCCGGTGCGGGTCTTCAACACGGAGTTCTATCTCGAGGAGATTCCCATCCGGATCAAGATGGGCGAGCTCGCCGCCGTTGCCGCTGCCTCCCTTCTGCTGTCCGCCCTGGCAGCGTTCTTCCCGGCCCGGGCGGCGGCCCGTATTAAACCTCTGGAAGTGTTGAGGAAAATTTGATCTTCCCTTCATTTTAATCGAAGATTGCGTTATTA
>CAZBXU010000001.1:14797-62993 GCA_964495755.1 uncultured Spirochaetaceae bacterium
ATCTTCCCTTCATTTTAATCGAAGATTGCGTTATTATAGAAGAAGATGGTGCAGGAATGAAATGTGAAATATGCGGTGCTCGCAAAGCGGTAATCCACATCCAACAGGTCATCGGAAAAGAACGGGTGGATCTGCATCTATGTGAAGAGTGCGCCTTGGAGAGAGGGATCAGCGGTGGAACCGGTGACGGTGATCACCTAGAGCTGTCCATTTCTAACATGCTCAACGGCCTGGTGGACATCCGCAATGTGAAAGAAAAGAAGAACGCGGTGTGCCCTCAATGCGGTTTGAATTGGGAATCGATCCGAAAACGCGAGAAGATAGGGTGCGCGGAATGCTACACAACCTTCAGACGGGAAATACATTTTCTTCTGGAAAAGATGGGCGCCCAGCCAAGCCACAGGGGAAAGCTGCCAAAACGTCTGAACACCTACAAGAAGTTCCTGATAGATGTGGTGAAACTGAAGGAGGGACTTAAAAGTGCCCTCAAACGGGAAGACTATGAAAAGGCTGCTCGTATTCGCGACCGTATCCAGGAATTGGAAAAGTCTCCGGAGGATGGCTGATGCGTATTGACGAGGGTTGGTTTACAGCTCCCGGCGCCGAAGATGACGTGGCGGTTTCCAGTCGGGTCCGCCTGGCCCGAAATCTGCTCGGTTTTCCCTTTCCCCCGGTCATGAGCAAGGAAGAGGAGGAACAGGTCCAGCAGGAGGTCACCGAAGCCTTCGAAAAATTCGGAGGTTCCTTTGAAGCGATTTACCTGGACCGTCTCCCCCCTCTTGAACGTAAGATCCTTATGGAGCAGAATATTATTTCCCAGGATTTCTGCGTCTCGCCGAACAAGCTGGTTCTCCTGGGCGGCGACGGCGCAATCAGTGCTATGGTCAACGAGGACGATCACCTTCGGTTGGCCTGTATGCGCACGGGCCTCTGCCTGCAGGAGATCTTTGCCGCCGTAGATGAACTGGACAGCCGGCTGGAGGATAAACTGCACTTTGCCGCGTCGATTGAATGGGGGTATCTCACCTCACGGCTGGACAACGCCGGTACGGGGTTGAGGGCTTCGGTTATGCTGCATATGCCCGCCCTGGTAACCGATGGTACGATCGGTTGGGCTTTGAAGCGGATCAACCAGATGGGACTGCAAATCAAGGGCTATTGGGGAGATGGAGATCACTCGCTGGGCGACATGTACCAGATTTCCAATCCCCTGTGTATCGGCTACCGGGAGAAGGAGATTCTCGCTTCAGTGGGGGAGGCAGCCCGGGAGCTGGTGGAGTACGAACGAAAGGCCCGGGAGGAGGTAGCCAAGAGCCGTCGAATCGAGTAGGAAGACCGAGTTCACAGAGCCTTCGGTGTGTTGAAGGCCTGCCGCTTGGTATCTTCTAAAGAGGCGATCACCCTGCTGTCCACGGTCCGCCTGGGAATCGGCCTGGGAATGATCAGCGAGCCTGGGATTGAGGTGGTTACCTCCCTCATGATTCGGGCTCAGAAGGCTCATATCCAAAAAATGCTCGACCAAATGGATGACGATGCAGATAATAAATTAGTAGATTATACCCGGGCAAAACTGATACGGCATGCCCTGGAAGGGCATGTCCGGGAGGATAACAATGTTTAAGGGCCTAACCCAACGCGCTCAAAAGATATTGACTGTATTGGCCCAGGAAGAGGCAAAGCGATTTCACTCCGACCAGCTTCTCCCTGAGCATATTATAATTGCATTGCTTAAAGACGGAGAGGGAGTAGCGGTAAAGGCGCTGCAGAAGGCCAAGGTCGATCTTGGAGAGATGCAGTTGGAGATCGAGCGTTCCCTTCCTCTGGGAAAGGGAGGGTTGATTCTGGGTGACGTCCCGCCATCGAAGCGGGGGAAAAAGATCCTGGAGGATTCCGCTGCGGAGGCGAGAAACATGGGCCACGAGTATATCGGGACCGAGCATCTGCTTCTCGCGGCCAGCCAGGAGGCGGACAGCCCAACCATGCGTTACTTGAACCGCAACAAAGTCACATCGGCCACGTTGAGAGAGTTGATTATCCAAATCAACGGTCTCGGCGACCTGAATCAGCAGGTACAGCACAAGAAGAAGACCCAGTCCATCGCCAGAAAAGCTACCCCCACACTTGATGAGTTCAGCCGCGACCTGACCAAACTGGCCCGGGAAGACAAACTTGATCCGGTTATCGGTCGGCTGCGGGAGATCCAGAGAGTCGTTCAGATCCTGGCCCGGCGCACGAAGAACAATCCGGTTCTGATCGGGGAACCCGGAGTGGGCAAAACGGCGATCGTTGAAGGACTCGCTCAGCTGATCGTTACCGGCGAGGTCCCCGATGTTCTGGCCGGACGGCGGGTACTCACGCTGGACTTGGCTTCACTGGTTGCCGGAACCAAGTACCGTGGTGAGTTTGAAGAGCGATTGAAGCGGGTCATGAAGGAGATCGTGGTCGCGAACAACGTCATTCTTTTCATCGACGAGCTGCACACCCTCATCGGTGCCGGCGGCGCGGAAGGCGCCATTGATGCCTCGAATATGCTTAAGCCCTCTCTGTCCAGAGGTGAGCTCCAGTGTATCGGAGCAACGACCCTCAACGAGTACAGGAAATACGTGGAGAAGGATGCCGCTCTGGAGCGAAGGTTCCAACCGATTTATGTAGAAGAACCGAATCTGGAGGAGACGATCGAGATACTGAAGGGCTTGAAAGAGCATTACGGGAAATTTCACCACGTGACCTACACATACGAAGCGCTGGAGGCTTCCGCCGCCCTATCTCATCGCTACATTTCCGACCGGTTTCTCCCGGACAAAGCGATCGACCTGATTGATGAGGCGGGCAGCCGTAGGAAGATAGACACCAGCGTGCGGCCCAAGGAGCTATCTGATATCGAGAACAGGATCGAGAAGTTGAGCGCAGAGAAGAGCAATCTCGTCGTTCAGCAGGACTATGAGCGGGCGGCGGCACTTCGGGATCGGGTGAAAAATCTGCGTGGACGCATGGATGTGATCAAACAGGACTGGGAAGCGAATCTCCGGGTGGAGGAGAATCTGATCGATGTAGAGGACATCCAGACCGTAGTCTCCGAGATAACCGGAATTCCCCTGAACCGGATCGCTCAAAGTGAATCCGAAAAGCTGCTGAAGATCGAAGAGGAACTGCACAAGCGAGTGATCGGCCAGGATGCGGCAATCAGCTCGATCGCCGCGGCGATCCGACGTTCCCGCACGGGTTTGAGCTCGCCAAAACGGCCCTTGGGGTCCTTTATCTTTCTCGGTCCAACCGGTGTAGGGAAGACACTGCTGGCCAAGACCTTGGCGGCCTTTCTCTTCGGAAATGAAGATGCCCTGGTTCGCATCGACATGTCTGATTTTATGGAGAAGCACAACGTTTCCCGACTGGTCGGTGCTCCCCCGGGATACATCGGCTACGAGGAGGGCGGTCTTCTGACCGAGAAGATCCGCAGGCGTCCCTACAGCGTCATTTTGCTCGATGAGATCGAAAAGGCCCATCCGGACGTGTTCAACCTGCTGCTGCAGGTGCTGGAGGAGGGACAGCTTCAGGACAACCTCGGCCATACCGTCAGCTTCCGCAATACTGTTCTGATCATGACCTCCAATGCCGGAGCTCGGGAAATCAGCAAGGATTCATCCCTGGGATTTCGCGTGGAAGAGGGGATGATGCGCTACGAAGAGATCCGCACCAGCGCTTTGAGTGAGATGAAGCGCCTGTTTAACCCGGAGTTTATCAACAGGGTTGATGAGGCCGTCGTCTTCCACAGCCTGAATCGGGAGCATCTGCGGGACATTCTCGAGTTGATGGTCAGGGAAGTCCAGGAGCAGCTGAACGAGCAGAATATCACCTTGCAGATAACCACAGCGGCTCGAACCTTCCTGATCGAAGAGGGTTATGAAGCAAAGTACGGCGCACGCCCGCTGCGCAGGACCTTGCAGAAGTTGGTCGAAGATCCACTCTCCATAGATATATTGAAAGGACGGTTCAAGCAAGGCAGTACTATTGTGGTCGATCTGAAGGAGGAGAAGATCGCCTTCCGCGCGAAGAGAGAACGTAAGAGTCCGGACAAAGGGAATCAAAGCAAGCGCGGTAAGGGCGACTCCCCTGGAAAGGATTCTTCCCAGCTGCCCCAGGAGGTGGCGGTACGCTGACCCGTTACCGGGGGAGAGAGGTTTGCATATCAAGACAAACCTATTTTTTCTTGTCTTCCTGATTCTCTGGGCTGCTCCTGCAACCGGCTACGCCCAGGGTGTCGAGAACCTGTTCGAGGCTGGGAAGAAAGCCTTCCAGGACGGCTTATACGTGATGGCCGGGCGGAACTTCAGGCAGCTGGTCGATCAGTATCCGGACAGTCCTCTGGCCGACGATGCGGATTACCTCAGTGGTGTGTCGGATTTCTATCTTGGCGAGTTCCGCAGCTGTATAGCCGCTCTGGATAATTATGCCGGAAAGTATCCCCGGTCGGCCAACAATCGAAGGGTGTCCTACTGGCTGGGGAATGCCCACTTCCAACTTCAAGATTACCCCGACGCTCTCTCTAACCTGAAGGCGCAGGTGGAAAAATATCCCAATGAGCAACCCTATTTCGACCATTCTCTGCTCCTGAAGGGGATGGTCGAGGAAAACCTACCGAACTGGGCGGCTGCCCGGAGCAGCTACGGCCGGCTTCTGGAAAGAGAGTCGGCGAAGTATCTCTGGCCGGAAGCTCTGTACCGAGTCGGCGGCATAGCTTTGCGCTTTTCCGATTATTCGGAAGCTCTCACCGCTTTTACGCGGATTCTGATCGAATTTCCGAACTCCCAGTATGCCGGCGAGGCTGGGTTTTTCATTGGGGAGGGCAATTTTTTTCTAGGCCGCTACGCAGAGGCTGAGCGAAGCTATCGGAGTGTTCTTGCCGCTGAACCGCCGCCTGAGCAGCAGGAGACCGGTCTGTACCGTTTGGCGATCATTCTTGCCGAACAGGGACGCAACTCCCAGGCTCTGGAGTTCTGCGATGAGTTGGAACTCCGTTTTCCCCGCGGTCAATACATAGATCTCCTCATCCGGTTGAAGGCGGATATGCTGTTCGACCTCGGGCGTTATGACCGGGCCTTCGCAGCCTACTCGGAGGCTCTGGCCGCGGCTGCCGGGACGGAGGAACGGCAGGTTATCTACTACAACATGGGACTGTCCGCATTCCTGAACGGCAATATTCGAAGATCCATCGAACCTCTCGAGAAAGCTCTGCAGGGGCGGGGTGAGATTTCCGAGCAGAGCCTGTTCCGTTTGGCAGCTGCGCTGACCGAGCTGGGGTCAAAGGAGCAGGCGGTTGCCCGTTATGAAGAGTTTCGGAGGCGCTTCCCGGCTTCTCAGGCGCGGGAGGAAGCCACCAGAATGCTTGCCTCCCTCTACCAGGACGGTGGAGACCTGGAACAGGCGGAAGGGATGTACACCGAGCTGATTACCCGTTATCCCGACTCTCCCTATCAGGACGAGTACCTTTTCAAGCGGGGCAGTTCTCATCTTCAAAGGGACGCACCGGCTGCCGCCCTCAGCGACTTCTTCTCCTTGACGCAGACGTGGCCGAGCTCTCCTTATATTGCCGAAAGCCGGTACAACATCGGCTACATCTATTCCCGGAGGGGAGAATACAAACGGGCTTTGCCATTTTTCGAGCAAGCCCTGAAGGCTAACCCATCGCCCGAGCAGGCCGGACGTTCGATCCTCGCCGCGGGGGTGTGCGCCTTCAATGCCGGTGAGTATTCCCAGGCTATCCAGTGGTTTGGCAAGAATACCGCCTCCGAAGCTGCCTGGGCAGGGGAGAGTTGGTTCTACCTGGGCAGAACTCATTACAAGCTGGAACAGCTGGAAGAGGCTGCGGGCAGCTTCGCTCGGGCGGCGGAACTTCTCGGGGGTACATCCCAGGGCGAGGAGGCGCTCTTTTGGAAGGGACTCTGTCAATTCAGGCTCGATCGGCTCATCCCTGCCAAAGAAACCTTCCTCGAGCTGACCGCCTTGTATCCGGGGGGGCAGCGAGTCGCAGAGAGCTACTACCGCGCCGGGATCTGCGCATCCCAGTTGGACAGCTATCCGGAAGGTATCGATTACTACGACAAAGCGCTTCAAACGGTGGGATCCCAGAGTGCGGAGTACCGGGACAAACTGAATCAGGAAATCCTATACCAAAAGGGTTTCGCACTTATTCAGTCGGGAGAGCGGGATCGAGCGGTTGCGACTTACGAAACCTTGAGCCGGGAATACCCGAACAGCACTCTGGCCTCGGAAGCCTTCTTCAAAATAGCCGAAGAAGATTTTCGTGTCGGCAACTACGGAGGCGCCGAACGGGGGTTCTTGCTGGTGAGGAAGAGATTCCCGGCAAGTCCCGCCGCCCGATCAGCCCTGTATTGGGCGGGGGTGAGCGCCTCCCGGGAGGGGATGAGGGCGAGCGCTTTGGAATACCTGATCGGCTTCCTCGAAGAGAATCCGGGCGGCGACGAGTCAGCAGCCGGGGGTCTGATCGATGTGGCGATTCACGAGATCCGTACGGTACTGTCAGGCATCAGCAGTGCCGGGGCATCCGGCCAGTTCGAAGATTTTTACAGGCGGGTCGATCGCAGCCCTTCCCTCAGGGAAGGTTTCAAGAATCTGGTGCGCTTCGAATACGCCCGTTTTATTTTCCCCGGCAGGCCCGAAGAGTCGATGGCCATCCTCCAGACCTTGAGAACCTCAAGTCTTGCGGAGCCGCTGCGTAGCGAGGTGAACTATCTGATCGGGGAATACTATAGAATCAATGGCGATCTGGACCGGGCTTATGATATCTTTACCGGGATTATCGCCGCCAGTTCGGAACAACCCGGCGCCGCATCACAGCTCGCTATTGCTCGAGTGCTCGAGGACCGGGGACAAAAGCAGGAAGCGGCGGAGGAGTACCTGAAGGTGCATTTTCTCTACCCAGACCAGCAGGATCTCGCCGCCGAGGGTTTGTACGGCGCAGGCAGACTGTACTGGGATCTAGACTTAAGAGACAGAGCGGAGCAGCTTTTCGAGACACTGGCGGCGGAATACCCGGACAGTCCCTGGCTCGAGAAGCTTCCGGAGCGATAGGGACAAGAGGCTTTCTGAAGTCATGGATAAATTTGTCGAGTTTATGGACACGACTCTTCGGGACGGGAACAAGCTTCCCTTCGTGGTTCTGGACAGGCACGATCGTTTGGTAATAGCCCGGCAGCTGGCCACCCTGGGGGTTGATATTATCGACGCGGGTTATCCCGCCGCCTCGAGGGAGGAAAAAGAGAGTGTAGAGGCCATTGTCGACGAGGTCCGGGGGCCTCGAATCTCCGCGCTCTCCCGAGCGGTGCCAGAGGATGTACGCGAAGTCTGTGAACTGCTGTCCAGAAGCGACAAGCCCTTGCTGCATGTTTTTCTTCCCGCCTCCCCCCATTTCCTCAAGGCAGTGCTCAAGCTGAAAACCGATCAGGTTTTGGATCTCATAGGCCGTTGCCTGGAGGCGGGTTCGGAGCTGCCGGTTCAGTTCTCTTTAGGAGAGATCGCCGAGGCGGAGCCGGGATTTCTTGTTGAGGCAGCCGTAAGTATCGTCGAGGGGGGAGCGGAGGTCCTCAATTTAGCCGATACCAACGGCATTATGCATCCGGGTGCCGCTGCCGACCTGGTGCGCAGGATTGTCGGGAGCGTAGCGCGCGTAGCGCGTCCCGGGGGGGCGCCGGGTGTGCGGATCGGCGTTCACTTTCACAATGACCTTGGTCTGGCTACGGCCAACTCTCTGGCCTGCCTGGAAGCGGGAGCGCGCCACGTCGAGTGCACGATAGGGGGCATCGGGGATCGAGGCGGTACCACGGCGCTGGAGGAGGTTGTGTTCGGTCTGGAAGCCTTCCGCGAGCGGTTGAATCTAACCCATCGTATACAGCTGGATCAACTCTGGCGCACGTCAACCCTTCTCTCCAGGTTGACCGGCATTCCTCCCCATCCGAACAAGCCGGTCCTGGGAAAATGTGCGTTCCGGGAAACCAGGCCCGGGGGAAGCACGGATGTCAGAGACGCACTACCCGGGCATCTTCGGGAGCTGCTGCGGGAGAGGACGATCGGTCGATCCGAGGATGCCCTTTTCGGCGATCAGGAGATGAGTCGTGCCGGATTCAGGCAGCAGCTGAAAAACTTCAGGGTCGACGTGGAAGGGGTGGACTTGGACAAGGCCTACGGGCTGTATCAATCTCAAGTGCGTCGAAAAAAGACGGTTTCCTTGAGCGAAGTTCAGTCGATTGTAGCGCAGGCCCGATTAGAGGAGACTCAGAGGGTATACACCCTTGCTTCTTTCAACGTGATGACAGGCAGCCAAACGCTTCCCGTCGGCAGTGTGGAGCTGAACAGGGAAGATACGGTACTTGTGCAGTCCGCCACGGGCACCGGACCGGTGGACGCCCTGTGCCGCGCCGTTGACAAGGCGGTCGGGGTAAATCCGCGGCTGATCCTCTACTCTGTGGATCACCTCACCGAGGGGAAGGATGCCCGGGCGGAGGTGACCGTCAGTCTGGCCTACCTGGGGAGGCGTTTCCACGGCCGCTCCGGATCCACAGACGTGGTGGAAGCCAGCCTGAGGGCGTATCTGGACGCAGTAAACAGCATCGAGACTCACCGCCGTTCCTATCCGGAAGAGGAGTTTTATATAAACGGCGAAGAGCTCTGGTGGGAATAAAAACTCATGCGTTGACCCGCTCTACATACTCTCGAGTCTCTGAGTTCAGCAGGATCTTATCTCCCTGTTTGATGAACAGCGGTACCTTCACGACCAATCCCGTTTCCAGCGTGACCTGTTTGGTCGCCCCGGACACGGTATCTCCCTTCAGACCCTCTCCCGCTTCCGTCACGGTTAAGGCGACTTTGTAGGGAAGTAGGATATCGATTGGTTTTTCATCCCAAAAGGAGAGCTGAACCGTATCTCCCTCCAGAATGAAGAACTTCTTGTCTTCGTGGCCCTCTATGGCAACGGTGAACTGCTCGTAGGTTCCCAAGTCCATGAAGTGATAGTGTTCACCATCGGCGTAGAGGTACTGAGCGTCTTTCGTTTCGACGTTGATGTCCTCGAGCGTTTCCTGACTCTTGTTTACCTGTTTCAGCACCTGTCCGCTGATCAGGCTTTTCAGCTTCAGGCGCACGAAGGCGGAACCCTTTCCCGGGTTGACGAACTCCCGTTCGACCACCACGTAGGGTTCATTCTTAACGCGAAGAAAATTTCCTTTTGAAATGGCGCCTGCGCGTATCATGAGCCCCTATCCTAATCACTTCCCCTGCCTGTTGCAATACTCCGATCCTAACCGGGTGAGTATTGGCAAAGTAAGTAAAAAGGCACGAAAAATCCCTCCCAGGTAGGCTATAATAGCCCATCACAACCGCATCGCCCTGTCTGACTTCGCCGTTCATAGCAACAATCCCAAGTATGAGTTTATGGGAAAAGGCGTTCCCGAGATGATCGCTGTCGAGTTGGCAAAGTCTACGGATGTGGATCTGATCGAACGGGAAAAGCGGGCGGAGGTACTCGAAGAGATCGAGTTCGCCTTCTCCGATTTGGCGGATACCACCAAGCAGGTCGAGGTGGGAAAGATGTTGGCCACGAAGTACCTCGTTTTCGGCGAGATAATAGACATGGACAAGGAAGTCCTGATCAGCCTGCGGATGATCGATCGAAGCAAAGGAAGAGCTCATAATCGCTCGCAGGATCGACCCCGACAACGAGGCGGTCCAGGCATATCTCAGCAAGTTACTCGTAAACCTCTCGAAGTTTAAGTTTGAAGCCGCTGCGATGCAGCTGCCCAGACAGAACCCGGCATACCTCGGAATCCTGCAGTATGCTCAAATATCCATTATGGTGAACATGAATGACAAGTGGTCGACACCACTCCTTGATGCGTTCGGTGTGGTCTATAAGGGTGCTTTTCTCCATGTTATTGCGGGATACAGCTTTCCACTTGGCACACACCTCGGTGTGCAGGCAAATTTATTTTCGCATAGTTCTTACGAAAATTTCCGCACACCAATCACCGAGCATGACGAGATTCGTGTAGGTCATCGGGACCGGGGCGCCCAGCTCAGCTTTGGATGGGCTGCCGCCGACTGGGCGTCCATAGGGATTGGCGCATCTGTTTTCTCGATGGATGCTGAATTCGAAACGCGGGGAAGCGGAATTACCATACCACCGAACGAAGAGTATATACGAACCGCATACTGTTTCGGAGTTCTTCTGAAGAATCACGACTCCACGGGAATATTTGACATCCTTTCTTGATACTCGTTTACTCGCCAATATCTACTTCATGCTGATGAGTTCAAGGATTTTATTGACTAAGGAACGATATCTTTATCGATCAATCTTCCTATACCGGTCGAGTCAATCCGGGAGTTGAGTTCTGGCTGACCGAGTGGTTTTCGGTGAGAGGAGCGCTGGAGCTGTCAATCCACAAAATGGAAGATGTTTTCGCTTTCGGCATTGGTGGTTTTGGGGGGATTGGATTCAGGAGCATACGACGTGGCTGGGATTTCGAACTTGGCGGTTCCTATCGAATGGAGTCAATTGTAACGCACATAACACTGTTGGAGGCACAGCATTAAGCCTTGCTTGAACGAAATCCACAGGTAGCAAGAGCGCGAATAGAGGGAGGAGCGGACGGTCAACACTCAAGCCCGGGAGTATCAACCCTGTGCGGTCTCATCACACGGACAGGTCCGCACCGTAGGGAAGGACGCCGCCGATCGATTCCTGATTGAGGAAAAAAAGTAGGAGGCGTTCCAGACCGAGAGCCACCCCGGAACACTTCGGCAGCCCCTGTTGACGGATGATCCGAACCAGCTCCCAGTCGCTGGGGTGGAACTCGAGCCCCTGCCGTTTCTTCTTCTCCTGTTCTGTGAAGAAGACTTCGATGCGGTCAGGGTCGGTCTGCTCGGAATAGCAGTTGGCCACCTCTACGCCGGCCAGGTACAGCTCCCAGCGCTCCGCCCACGGAGTGCCGGGTTTGTTACGGGCCAAAGTGGGTATCAGGGCGGGGTAATCGTAGAGGATCACGGGTCGGCAGTGGGGTAGGTTGGGTTCAACAGCGCTCAAGAAGATTTTGTGGAAGAGATCCTCCGGGCGGTCCTCCCCGGTAACCGTGAGACCTAGCTTCAGAGTCGCCTCCGCGAGAGAGTCGTAGTCCGAGAGCCGTTGCAGATCGAGCTGCAGGTATTCGTGAAACGCTTCGGCCATGGACAAGCGCAGGAAGGGCCGGGAGCAGTCCACCCGGTGGTCGCCGAAGGTTAGAAGAGGATCTCTGTCCGTTTTCTCCAAAAGGTGGGAGAACAACTCCTCCAGCGTGTACATGGACTGCAAGTAGTCCGCCTGCAGGGTATACCATTCCAGCATGGTGAACTCGGGGCTGTGCAGGGGGCCGGCGGGTTCGCTGTTGCGGAAAGACTTGCAGATTTGGAAGATGCTTCCACTGCCCCTTGCTATCAGGCGTTTCATCCACAGTTCCGGCGAGGGGATGAGAAATGCATCCCGGTCCGTGCCGTCCGCCGAGCGGTAGCAGGTACGAAACACTTCCAGACTGCCCTCCGGAATCAGAGTCGGGCAGAGCAGGGCTGTGTCCACCTCGAGATAATCCCGGTCCAGGAAAAACATCCTGACCAGCTGAAGGAGCTTTGCCCGTTCACGCAGGGTTTGCAAGTTGATAACGGTCATATCGACTTCTCCCATTGGACGGAGAGGTGTTGGGATGACTATATTCTCAAAAGCATCGGTTCGTGAAGGTACCAAGGAGACCATCTTGAATCCAGATGATATTTCACCCGGCTATCGCAGCGCGGGTTTCGAGGCGATATCCAACAAGGACACGCGGGAATACAGCTCTCGGGCATTACATTTTCGTCATTTAAGCACGGGGTGCGAGGTGTTTCATCTCTGGAACGATGATCCTGAGAATCTGTTTGCCTTTGCCTTTCGTACTCCCCCCCAGGACGATACCGGAGCGGCTCATATCCTGGAGCACTCGGTTCTCTGCGGCTCGAAACGGTTTGCCCTCAAGGATCCTTTCGTTGTGCTGTTGAAAAGCAGTTTACAGACCTTTCTCAATGCCTTTACGTTTCCGGATAAAACCGTATACCCGGCTGCCAGCATGGTTGAAAAGGATTTCTTCAATCTCATGCTGGTAACCGGGGACGCCGTTTTTTTCCCCCTGCTCCAGCGGGAAGTGTTCATGCAGGAGGCTCACCACCTCGAACCGTCCGCAACGGAAGATCAGGAGGATGAGCTGATACGAACCGGAGTCGTGTACAACGAAATGAAGGGAGTGTTTTCCAGCCCCGAATCGATCGTGGCCTATACCTCGATGCGCAGCCTCTTCCCCGACACACCCTACGGTTTTGAATCCGGCGGCCATCCTGAAGCGATCGCTTCCCTGACCCACGGGGAGCTGCGGGCATTCCACAGGCGGTTCTACCATCCGGGGAACTGCCGGATTTTTCTCTACGGAAATATCCCCACTCCTCAAACTCTCGAATTCCTCGAGGAAAATTTCCTGAAATCATTCGGCCCGGCGCAAATCGACTCCCACCTGGTTCTGCAACCCCGCTGGCAGGAGCCGCGAATGGTAGAGCAGACCTTTCCCATGGAAGCAGGCACACGGGAAAATCTCAAGAGGAAGTCTTCTGTCACTCTGAACTGGTTGACCGTACCGGTCAAGGATCCGCTCAAACTCCTGTCCTTCGAGGTGCTTACGGAACTGCTTATCGGCAACGAGGGCGCCCCTGTGCACAGGGCTCTGCTGGAGTCCAAATTGGGAGACGATCTTTGCCCGGCTGCGGGTCTGGAGACGGAGCTGAACGAGCTCACGTTTTCGGTAGGTCTGCGGGGCACAGAACCGGAATCGGCCGGTGCAATTGAGTCCGTAGTATTCGAGAGCCTCCGAGCCCTGGTGGATCGGGGAGTGACGGAAGAAGCGCTACAGGCCGCGCTGCACCAGGTCGAGTTCGGTAATCGTGAGATCAAAAGGGGAGGGCGGCCCTACTCCTTGACACTTATGCGGCGGGCATTGCGCGGTTGGCTGCACGGCAGTGATCCGGAGACCACCCTCGAGTTTCAGCGCTGGATGGATGTACTGAAATCGGAGGTCGCTGAAGGCGGATATTTCGAACGGCTGATAGAGGAGTATCTGCTTGCCAATCCTCACAGAACCACCGTTGTGCTTCGGCCCGATCCGGAGCAGCAGAAACGGGAAGAAGAGGCGGGGAAAAAGGAGCTTTTATCCCTCAGACAGGCCATGGGCCGGGAAGGCCTCCGGCAGTTGCAGGTGGATCTGGACAAGCTCAAGATGTTTCAGGAGCAGCAGGATCCTCCGGAGATCTTATCACGGATTCCCGCCCTGCACCTGAGCGATCTGCGCCGAGAGGTGGAAAAGATCCCCACCGAACGGATAGACCCCGGTCCGCTTCTTTTCCACGATCTGTACACCAACGGTATCGTCTATCTCGATCTGGCCTTCGACACCTCGGGGGTCAGAAAGGAACTGCGGCACCTCTTGCCTCTTTTCAGCCGGGCGGTCCGAGGAAGTGGTCTGCCCGGGATACCGTACTACGATGTTGCTGGCAGGCTTTCCCTGCATACGGGGGGCTTCGGCGCTTCCTTGAGTGCCGATACCAAGGTTGCCCCGCCGGGAAATATCGAAGAAGGGTTGGTTTTTCGGGTAAAGATGCTCGAGCAGAATGTTCCGGCAGCGGTTGCCCTTGTGGGGGAGCTGCTCCTGTCGGCGGATTTTCAAGACCTGGAGAGGATGCGCACGATCGTCCTGGAGATGCGCAATGACCTCAAGGCGTCTCTGGTGCCCGCGGGCAGTCATTACGCAGCTCTTCGCGCCGGGGGACGTCTTTCACCGGCACTGGCGATCGAGGAGCAATGGAAGGGGATCTCGCAGTACATCTGGCTCAATGGGGTCTGCCAGGATCTACAGCGGGATCTTCCCGATCTGGGGGCCAACTTGAGCGCACTCAGAGCATCATTGCTCTCCCCCTCCGGGCTTACCGTCAATCTGACCTGCGGGCGGAGCGCCTTGGACCGAGTCATTCCCGTTGTTGAGGATTTGGTTGCAGCCCTGGGCCATTCCCAACCCGGGCAGTTGGCATCCGGCGAATCTGAAGGTCCGAATCCGATCGGCGCACAGGTCCGCCCGGCTTTGGAGACCCTGGTTGGGTCAATGAACGTGAACTTCGTTGCCCATGCGATTCCCGGCAGTTCCTTCGGCAGTGTAGAAAATGCCCACGAAACGGTTTTGGCCCACTACCTGGCTACCGGATTTCTCTGGGAACGGATCCGCATGCAGGGCGGCGCCTACGGCGCCGGTGCATCTGCGAACGGGCTGGAGGCTTTGTTTGGTTTTTCTTCTTACAGGGACCCAAACACTCTGGATACGCTGGAAGTTTTTCGGGAGGGACTCCGCTCTGCCGCCGGAAGCGAATTCGACCGGGCGATGTTTGAAAAAATCGTCCTTGGTGCGGCGGGAAAGGAGGAGCGGCCCATGGCGCCGGGAGAAAAGGGGTTTGTCGCTTTGAAGCGGGAGCTGCTCGGAATCCGGGATGACCAACGTCAGGCGCGAAGGGATGCCTTGATCGACTGCACGCCGGAGCAGATCGCCGCGGCGGCAGAGCGTTTGCTGGCCAGTTTCGACAGCGGTGTTACGGCGATTGTCACCCACCCACGGGCGGTGCAGAGGGACAAACAGCGCTTGGAAAAGTTAAAGGCCGTCTCGGTTCAGCTCCCGGACTAATCTCCACGAGCCTCTGCGGGGATCGTCACGGTGACTGTGGTTCCATGACCGAAGACGGATCGAAAACACATCGTCCCCCCATGATCTCGAACGATGCGTTGGGATACCGAAAGACCAAGCCCGGTCCCGCCTTTTTCCCCACGGGTAGTAAAAAAAGGATCGGTCACCCTGGCCAGACTGTCCGCAGAGATGCCTGCTCCCTGATCCGCAACCTCGATACAGAGGAACTTGCGAGCGGTGTCGAAGCGGGTGGAGATCCGCACTTGCCGCTGTCTGTCCGGCAAGGACTGGCAGGCGTTGTGCAGCAGATTCATAATCACCTGCTCCATCCCGATTCGGTCCGCGGGAACCGTGGGAATATCGGTCTGGAGAACAAGGTCAAAACGATCCGTTGCTCTGACGATCATGTGCCGCGACAGATCCACCACCGTGCGAATCACCTGGTTCATGTCGGTGGATTCCCTCTTGCCCTTCGTTCCTCCCCGAACGAACCTCTTGAGCTCTGAGACGATGTGGTCGATCCTTGTGGTGCTGGCCCCGATTTCAGAAATCGCCGATCTGGAGGCTTCTTTGAAATCCTCGTAGCTCATCCCGGACAGGCGGATATCTTCATCGATTTCTTCAGCCGAATCCGCCAGGGCGAACAGATGGGGTAGACCGTCTAAGAGGAAGCGGGCGTTCATAACGATGACCTGGTTCGGATTGTTCACCTCGTGGGCTACGCCGGCAACCAAGGCTCCGAGGGATGCCAATTTATCCGTCCGCATGAGCTGCTGCTGTTGGGCCTGAAGGCGTTCGGCCGCTTCTTTGCGCTCGGAGATGTCGCGGATGATTACGACATTCGCCGCTTCATTCTGCCAGGTGGTACGCGCGCCGGTAATCTCCACGGGAATCACCTTTCCATGGCGGGAAACGATGCGGGTCTCGTAGCAGCGGGGGGCATCCCGCCCGGCCATTCTTTCACTGAAACGATGGCTGACGGAGGCAAGCTCATCCGGGTGAACGAAGTCTGTGAAATGCATTCGTCTCAGGTCCACGGGGCTGTATCCGGAGATCTCGGTTGAGTGTAAATTGGCATAGAGAACCTGCCCTTGATGGGAAAGGATCAGGATGGCGTCGTTGGCGTTTTCTGCAAGCGCTTTGAAGTTCCCCTCGGCCGCCCGCAGGTACGAGACCATCTGATTGTATCCACGGGCGAGCTGCCCGACTTCATCCTCCGACGGTACCGGAACGAACATTCTGTAATTCCCCGATGACACCTGCTGGACAGCCTCGAGGAGAATACGGAGGGGTTTAAACAAGCCTCGACGGAAGGCCATTGGAAATCCAAGGACAACCAGGATGGAGGTGATCAGCGCGATAAGTGCGATTTTGGAGCAGAAGCGGTGAATCGCCAGACGGTACTCTGTGTAGGGCAATCCCACCCGGTAGGAAACGCCTCGATCGGTGATCGTGTAATACAGGTAGAAACTGTCGGTATCGTTCAAATCTAGATAGAGGAAACGGGGAATCAGTCCTCGACGCTCGGGGAGCAGACCTTTGCTGCCGGGTTCGCTCCCCAGACGAAGGATCGCCGTATCCGAGAGCTCCTGAGAGGAAAATTTAAGTGTGGCGGGGGAGGCGTTGGCCGGCTGGATGAAGGCTATGCCCGGAGAGAGTCCCGTTAGATCCTGATTTTGAATCGACATCCGGACCTGGTCGATTTCTCTACGGTAGCTGTCCGCCAAAGAACCGCGGACAACCGGCATCAGGGCACTGGCTGTAATACCGAAGGCCACCATGATTACAGCCAGCGGGATGCCGATCAGCTTGGTTAGATAGCTCGTCGGTTGTGGAGAATTGTTGACATAGACAACAAAGATGAGAAGACATACAAGCAAGGAGCCGGTATTGAACACCAGAGCGTAGGTACCGCGGGTGATTACACCAGTCTGGAACAGCGTATAGGTCAGGGCGATGCCAGTGGTCGCCAGGGTCAGCAGAGCGAAACTGCGGGCCGACAGGGCCACTCGTCCGCCGGGACGGGCGATACAGCGAAATACGCCGAACCGTTTCCGCTCCTGCTTCGAGGAGCGGAGGACTTTGCGAAGCAGAACCACGGTCGACCAGAAGTAGCCGATCAGTACCAGGAAGCTGACCCTGGGCCCGTACTCGTAGGTAAAGTACTCCGCCGTGAAGTCGTACACCGATTCGATATTCGGGACTACAAACAGGGAACCCCAGACGGTGAAGGCTGTCGCCGCGGAAAGAATCAGGACGATCCGGGACTCCCGAGGGTGATGGTTCACCCCGTAGTGGTAGGCGAATTGGACAAGACAGACGACCCCGAAGACAATGAGGTTCGAGAATTGGCCGGTGTTCAAGGAGGCGCTCGAGAACACGGAGTAGCGCACCGTGTAGGAGAGGAGAAGCACGAACAGGCAGCCGAGATATCCCGCCAGATACCAGGTATCGGGATGTTTTGCCTTCAGAGAGAGCAGGTAGCCGGTTATGACGGCTAGGAGCAGCGTCGTGGTCAAGGATCCTATGGACAGGGTGGCGAATCTGAGCCAGCTCACGCCGCACCTCCTCTGGACCTCACGACAGGGCTCGACTCCTCGCTTCCGTATTGCCGCCTTTTCGCCGCTTGAGCCTTTTGCTAAGCGCTTGAGGAGTGATCCCGAGCAGTCCTGCTGCGATCGCTTGATTGCCCTTGGCCCGAGACAGGGCCTCTTCGATCAACCGCCCGGTCATTCCCTTCAAAGTGGGAAGCTTTTCCGGAAAGGAGAACGCCTGTTCGGCGGCGGGAAGGTGGATCTCCCCGCCCGTGTATCCCATGGCCTCGCGAAAGGGTTGAAGGGACAGCATTTTTTCCCGCTGGCGGCTTACCGCGTTGAAAATCATGGAGCGAAGCTCCCGAACATTGCCGGGAAAGTCGTAGGTTTCCAGGAGGGTGAGCAGCTCGGGGGGTACGGCCAGTTTCTTCCTGCCCAGCTGCTCTACGGCCCGGCCGTGGAAATGATCGATGAGCAGGGGTAGATCATCCCTGCGTTCCCGCAGAGGCGGGATGCGAATCTCGTAGGTCTGCAAACGATAGTAGAGATCGCGGCGGAAATGCTGCCCCGCAACCAGGTCGGGCAGCAGGCGGTGGGTGGCGATGACGAACCGTGCACTGGTTGTACGCGGCAGGTCCGACCCTAGTGGGTAGTATTCCCGAGATTCCAGTAGCCGAAGCAGCTTGATTTGGCTGGCTGCGGATAGGTCCCCGATCTCGTCGAGGAAGAGCGTACCCGAGTTCGCCTGCTGTACGAGTCCTTTGCGGTCACTGTCTGCGCCGGTGTATGCACCTTTCGTGTGTCCAAAAAGTGTATCGGCAAACACGCTGTCGTCCAATCCGGCGCTGTTTACCTTTACCAGAGGTCCCCGCAGGGCGCTGACTGCGTGGATCGCCTCGGCAAAAAGCTCCTTGCCCGTGCCGGTTTCCCCGGTGATCAGGACCGTTTCTGCTGTTGGGCCGATGGATTCGATGAATCGGAAAATCGCGTGGACACGATGATTGCGGCTTACGATCGAGCGAAATGCCTCCGGATGGCTGATCTTGTCTGCCAGTAGACCTTCCCTGAGGGAGTTGTAGCGGCGGGAAAGACGCCGCATGTCGATGGCCCGCCCGACACCGCTGGTCAGCCTGTTCGGCTCGACAGCCTTGATCATGTAGTCAAAGGCTCCTTCCTTCATACAACCCACAGCCATGTCGATGTCTTCTGATGCGGTGACGATGATGACCGGGATATGGGGGTATAACTCGTGGATCTTTCTCAGCAGCTCATCCCCGGTAATGTGAGGCATGGAGATGTCCAGCAGGACGGCCTCCACCTCCCGCTTCTCCATAAGGGGGAGAACCTCCCGGGAATCGCTGCAGGTCAGTAGATTGTCAATCCCGGCGGATTTCAGCACTTTTGCCATGCTTGAGAGGACTGCCGGCTCGTCGTCGACCAGGAGCACAGGTACTTCGGGGTTCTCGCCGCTGTTCATAGCATCTCCCCGCCGTTCATCTCCCCGGTGTATGCGGTATTTTTAAGTATGTCCCTCAGGGATTCCGTAGGCTACCCAAACTATAGCCTCAACTCCATTGATAGGTCAATGTCACTCTGTCTGCTTTGTACGTCAAACACCTTCCTAAATTCATCCTTCTGTGCTACTAATGACAGAGTTTAAGAAAACGCCTATGAATATGGAATTGTTTGTGCTCGGAACAGGCGGCATGATGCCCCTGCCGTCTAGGAGCCTTACCTCGGTGCTGCTGCGGCGCGAGGGGGAGCTGTTTCTCTTCGACTGCGGTGAAGGCACCCAGGTGTCGCTGCGCCGCCTGGCTCTGCGCTGGAAGAAGATATCGGCCATATTCGTATCCCACACCCACGCCGATCACGTAACGGGGATTCCCGGCATGCTGATGCTCTCCTCTCAGGTGGAGAGGGACGATCCCCTGTATGTCATCGGACCACCCCGGATCAAGGAGTACGTCCAGGCGAGCCGGAAAATTCTCGACATGTACATCAACTACGAGATCGTTGTGAAAGAGGTCTTCGGAGAGGAGACCGTCTTTGAGGGTGACGGCTTCAAGGTCCGTTCGTATCCCTTGTATCATACAAAACCCTGTCTGGCCTTCTGCCTGGAAGAAGATATGCGCGCCGGGGTGTTCGATCCGCAGGCCGCCGGCGCTCTGGGCATCCCCAGGGGACCTCTGTGGTCCACCCTCCAATCAGGCACTCCGGTTCGTCTAAACTCAGGTGTCGAAGTGAAGCCGGAACAGGTTATGGGTCCCAGGCGGGCGGGGCGAAAGTTCAGTTTCGTCACCGATACGACCTGGGTTCCCGGCGCACCTGAGTTTATACGGGATTCGGATCTGCTGATCTGCGAGGGAATGTTCGGTGAAGAACTGGCAGAAGATGCCGCGGAAAAGAAGCACCTGACCGCTGTTCAAGCGGCTCAGATCGCCCGGCAGGGAAGGGTCGGTCGGCTCGGTCTGATCCATTACAGCCCTCGCTACACCGAACGGGACCTCAGGAATCTGCTCAATCAGGCCAAGAAAATTTTCCCCCGAACCTTCCTGACCCGGGATCTCCAGATCATCGATTTGCCCTATCGGGAGTAGAAGATCCCTTGACGCTTTAAGGCCGTTGATATTATTTTAGCCACAAAATGCGATAAATAACTACGGGATTTAGAAAGGTAGATTCATGATCGAGGTAAGCAACCTGGGCAAGCGGTATGGAACCCTGGAAGCGATTCGGGGAGTCAACTTCTCTATCAATCCGGGAGAAGTGGTGGGACTGCTCGGCCCCAACGGCGCCGGGAAGACCACAATTATGAAGATTCTGACCTGTTTTATATTTCCCAGCTTCGGAACCGCCACGGTCAATGGATGGGACATCTTCGAAAGACCGTTGGAGATCAAGAGGTTGGTCGGCTATTTGCCGGAAAATGCGCCGTTGTACACGGATCTGAACGTTCTGGAATACCTCAGCTTCATGGCTGAATCCCGCTCCCTGAAGGGAAATGCCAAAGCGGAGCGGATCGAATGGGCGGTAGAGGAGTGTGGTCTGAAGAGCGTTGTCTACCGAGGCATCGATACCATTTCAAAAGGATTTCGGCAGCGCACCGGCCTTGCCCAGGCGCTTCTTCACAATCCGGAGATTCTTATCCTGGATGAACCGACCACGGGCCTCGATCCCAATCAGATCATCGAGATTCGAGAGCTGATAAAGCGCTTGGGCAAGGAAAAGACCGTAATCCTTTCGACCCACATCCTCCAGGAAGTGGAGGCGACCTGCGGACGCGTTTTGATCCTGAACGAGGGGCAGATCGTGGCCAAGGGCAGCCCGGAGGAGATCAACCGAGAGATGAAGGGGGAGTTGCTTCTCGAGCTCTTGCTGAAAGGAGATCGAGAGCCGGCCGATGTTGACCGAGTGTCCGGCGTGCGGGATCTGTTGAAAAGCTCGTCCCCGGGGGAAGGGCTTCACCAACTCCAGATCGCTCTTCTTCCTGATTCCGGTGGCGAGGAGGCGGTATTCGATTGGGCGGTCAAGGAGGGATACAAAATTCTGTCAATGGTGCCCAAGCGACTCAGTTTGGAAGAGTTGTTCATAAAATTGACTCGGGAAGGAAGAGAATAATGTTGAGCAATATCATTCCGGTTATCAAGAAAGAACTGAAATCCTACTTCAACTCCCCGATCGCCTATGTTTTGGTGGTGACCTTTCTGGCTTTCTCGAGCGTTTGGGTCTTTTATCTCCAGACCTTCTTCGCAAGTAATATCGCTTCGCTTCGGAGCTTTTTCTCCGTGATTCCGATCGTCTTTATCATCGTGATGCCCGCCCTGACCATGCGGAGCTGGGCGGAGGAGAAAAAGCTGGGGACCATAGAAGTGCTGATGACCCTGCCGTTTCGAGAGAGCACCCTCGTGTTGGGCAAGTTCATCGCCGCCCTCAGCCTGCTACTGATCATGATTGCTCTAACCCTTCCCCTTCCCCTGCTGCTCGGTCGTTTTGGAGATTTCGACTGGGGAGAAATTCTGGGGCAGTACATCGGAGTTGTCCTGCTGGGCGCTGCGGGCATTTCCGTGGGTATGTTTGTATCCTCCCTGATGTCCAATCAGATCAGCTCATTTCTGATCAGCCTGTTTGTGCTGCTCGTGCTCACCCTGATCTCGCAGGTGAATTTCGTATTCTCCCTTCCACTCTGGGCCGTGGGTGTGGTGAATTTCCTGTCCTTCGGCCACCACTTCTCCAACTTCCAGAGGGGGCTCATCGATACCAGAGACTTTCTTTACTACGCGGTGGTAAGCGGTCTGTTCCTGTATCTCAACACCAAGACCCTGATTTTCAAGAAATGGTAAAGGAGGAGACCAAATGAAGAAACGCGCTGAAATCATTCTTTTTATCCTCGGGCTGATCCTCATCCTCCTGATTGGTTTGAACGCAAGCCGATACTTCACCCGGATCGATCTGACGGAGAACAAAGCCTTCACCATTTCCAGGGTTTCTCGGGAGCTGTTCCGGGATATTCCGGACCGGGTGTTTCTGACCTATTACGTGTCGGACAAACTGAAGTCTCTCTACGCCTTCCCGTTTCAGATCGAGGACCTGCTGTACGAGTACGCCGCGTACTCGAGGGGCAGCATCAAGGTCGAGGTCCTCGATCCCATGAAGGCGGGTGAGCAGAGCCGGGCGGAGAGCTTGGGTGTATTCCCACAGCAGATAGAGGTGATCGAGCAGGACGAGAGGAGCTTTGCCCAGGTTTATACAGGGGTCGTGATCCAATATCTCGACCGCTACGAAACAATTCCGGTGGTATCTCAGGTGGAGACTCTGGAATACGATCTTACCTCGCGAATCCGCAAAATCGTCACCGAAGAGGAACGTTCCATTGGCATATTGACCGGAGACGCGTCGCGGCAGATCCAGAAGGATTTCAACACCCTGATGGCCAGTCTATCGGTGGATTTCGACATCCGGGAGATCGGAAGGGGAGAGGATATACCGGTGGACATCGATGTTCTGTTCGTTCTTGGCGGGCGTGACCTGGACGCCTTTGATCTGTTCCCCATCGATCAGTACATAATGCGAGGCGGGCGGGTTCTGTTTGCCGTAGAGGGCATGGATCTGGATTTGATGCGGGGAATTGTTCCCCGAAAACTAGAAAACACGGAAATCTTGTCGATGCTCGAGCACTACGGTGTGGAGGTGAAACAGGCATTCGTGTTGGACAAGTATTCCAAGAACTTTCGGGTCCCCAGGCAGATATTAGGACAGATTATGTGGGAGGTGATGGACAAATATCCTTACTGGATAACCGTGGCCAACCAGTTCGTGTCGAAGGAGAACCCGATCACGGCTCGATTCCAAGGTTTGGATCTCCTGTGGGCAAGTCCCCTTGAGATCATCGAACGGCCTGGAATCGAAGCGGAAGTCCTTCTCAACACGACCCCGGAGGCCTGGATTCAGGATCAGGAGCCCTTTGAAACCAACCCTCAACGAGCCGCGATGCTGGAGTTCATGGGTCATGACAGTGAGGGGCAGTATCCTTTGGCCGTTGCTCTACGGGGATCCTTCTCCAGCTATTTCGCGGATCGGCGGATTCCCATCAGAGAGGGGGAGGAGCGGGAATGGAACGAGGTGGAGGAGCGGGGAAGCGAGACTCGTCTGATTGTAATCGGAGACGCCGACTTTGCCAGTGAGCTGTATCAGTACAGCGGCGGCAACTACAACCCCGAGTTTTTGGCCAATACAGCGGAATGGCTCAGCAATTCCGAGGATCTCCTCGAGATCAAGACCCGAGTGGCCCGGGATACGCGGTTGAACAAGATCCAGGAGCCGGGGGCGCGCCTGCGGGCCGCTCTGTTTACTCAAGTGTTCAATCTAATTGTTGTTCCTTTGGCAGTTGTTGTTTTCGGCATCCTCCGCCTCGTCTTTCGACGGCGCAGGGCTGCGATCCGGGAACAGGAGGGTTAGGTCATGGCAGTTTTATCATTTCGGCGCAAGGTACTGATTCTTGGCGCGATTATCGCCGTGCTCGCAGCGGCGTACGTCCTGGGTTTGGTGTTTTCCCCCGCCAGAATGGGAAGGAGAGAGGCGGAAACTCCGCTGCTTCCTGACTTAAACCGCAACCAGCGGGATCTGGTGGCCGCTGTCGAGCTCAGCGGCGAAGAGGGAAGCCTGAAGCTGGTCAAGAACGAGGAGTCCTGGGTACTGCCCGGAGGCGCTCGGGAGTATCCTGCGTCCCGGTCACGGATCGACGCCTTTTTTAATTTTTTGGCAGAGACGAAAAGCACTCGGGTCGTCACCGACAATCCCCAAGCCTGGCCGGATTTCGGGGTCGGCGACGAAGCACGCCGGCGGATCCGATTGTTCGACGGAGCGGGGAATATTCTGACTGACATCATCGTCGGCAAAGCCGCCGCGGGCGGCGGTGCCGATTATGTTCGTCTCGGCGACGGCAACGACGTCGTGCTGTCAAACCGCAGCTTCGATTACTACCTTAACGTGGAGGACAAATTCTGGTCCTACTTGAGGATCTTTCCCGAAGACCTGGAAGGACAGAGTCTCATGCGCATATCCGTCGACAGTCCCGGGCCTCTTCACTATACCCTTGTCCTCGATGCAGAACAGCGGAACCTCTGGCGTGTCGCAGGTCAGCCCCAGCTGCCTCTGGACAATGCCGAGGTCGATCTTCTGGCCAACAATTTGGCCGATCTGGAGGGAACGGAGTTCGCTGCTGCGGTCGACCGTGCAGAAGCAGGACTGACGGATCCGGCCGCACGGATTCTGCTGTCTACCCAGGATGACAAAGATTTTAGACTCCTTATCGGTGGGGCCGCCGGGGAGGATCAGCTGTACGTTGCTCTGGAAGACGGGCCCTATATCTATAAAGTGTCGGAGTGGCGCCTGAAGGGGATTCTCAAACCGGTAGATGATCTGCTGGAGGAGCAGTCGCAGGAGTAGGCACGTCCTGACTATCGTCAGGACAGCCCAGACTATCGTCCGGGTTTGCCGGCGACGCGAGAGGCGGCAATCGCGCTTCGGTACTTATTAGGGTCCGCTCGAAACGCGATGATTTGACCGCCCCCGGCGGATTCAGCCTGTTTCAATGCCTGGCTGACCTCGGTGAGCAGTCTGTTCGGACTTATCAATCGTCCGTTGCGCGCACTCAAACCGATGGAGATGTTGACCGGCCCGGACCAGGAACCCGGACGAAGTATGCTTTGGAAACCACGGGCTTCCTGCAAAGACTGATCCAGGTCCTTGTCTGGAAAGATTACCGCTGCGGCTCGGGAGTCATACTCGAAGGCCAGGTCCCGGAAGGGAAACGCTTCAAGGATGTGCTTCGCCAGCACTTTGAGATCGTGTCTGTCCAGCTCAGGGGAACCGATAAGGAGCAGGGACAGGTCCTGATCCGAGGCGGCAGCCCTTTCGAGCTCCGAGCCAAGACGCTGGACCAGATGATCGTTCCAGCCCAAGCCAGTTTCTGCAGAAAACAACCCCGCTGCGCTACTGGAAGAGGTCTCTATCGGTCTGGACCGCATGGGTTTTGAAGCTGTTTCAGGATCCCTGCTGGTGGCGGCAGCTAGCAGGAACACTGTGGCGATCATCAAGTAGACGAGAACGATGTAGAAGATTTCTCGAAGGATTGGATACATTTCCGTTTTTTCCAGATCCTGAAAGATTCCGTCGATATACAGATCCTTCCGGATTCCCGGACTGAACAACAGGGTGATGGGGCTTTCGTACAAGGGGCGAAGCGTGTATTCAGGGGCCCCGTTCCAGGAGGCAGAACCCGCCGCGGTGGGCGCTTCGACCAGGTAGCGCTGATCTTTGGATATCAGATATAAGATGCCCTCGCGAGAGGAGTAGACGGCAAGGAGGAGGAGGCGATCGGTGGTCAGGAATTCCTGCCTTACAGTTGTCTTGAAATACTCGGCGTTGAAATCTCCCTCGGCCAGGTATACCGAGAGGGCTGAGATTCTTATGCTCTCCAAGTTCTCTACGGATTCTTTCCGGTTGCCGTCGATTGTTAGTTTTAGACGATAGGCGGTGAACATGAGGATAAATAGCAGAAATACAACACTTATTATATAATAAAAATTGACGATCCGCTGATTCATCTTATTATTATTATAGGCGAATCGATGGCATAAGTATACTCTTTTTGAGGTAAGGAGATACAGGATGAAGGTACGTCCCCGAAGTCTTCCTCCCGGCTGGTATCCCGGAGGGCGAAGTCAGACGATTTTGGAAATCGAGGAGTTTAGCCGCTCCTTCGAAAAACCGGAGAAACCCGCAGTCGCCGGTGTCGCCCCTCATGCCGGCTGGAGTTTTTCCGGCTCGATTGCCTGCCACGTGTTCCAAAGCATTCCCAGAGACACGGATACAGTTGTTGTGGTCGGTGGACATCTGGCGCCTCATTCGGGTCTGCTTGCTGCCTTCGAGGAGGGATATGAAACACCCCTGGGTGTGCTGGAAAGTGATTTGGAGTTGCTCGAGGTTCTTGGAAATACTCTCTCAATACACGAAGATCGGGATGCCGACAATACAGTGGAGGTGCAGCTGCCCCTGCTGAAATACTTCCACCCCGAAGCACGAGCCCTTCACATGAGGGCTTCTCCCTCCGAGGAGGCGCTGCAATTGGGCGCGGAATTGGCCAAAGCGGCAACAGGTCTGAAAAAAAAGATCGCTGTTGTTGGATCCACGGATCTAACCCACTACGGCGGGAATTACGGATTTTCCCCTCATGGTTCGGGTCCGAAAGCGGTGAAGTGGGTGAAAGAAGTCAATGACAAGCGTATCGTCGATGCGCTGCTATCCCTGGAACTCGACAGAGCCATGGAGTACGCCCGCCGCGAGCAATCGGCCTGTTCCGTCGGTGGAGCCGTGGCCGCGGCCTGTTTTGCCGCACAGACAGGTGCGGAAAAAGGAGAACTCCTCGAGTACAAGACCAGCTACGACGTGTATCCGGGACCGTCCTTTGTAGGCTATGCGGGAATCATCTTTCCAAGAAACGACGAGCCACCTCGATAGACCAGTCCCGTACCTTCCTCAAGCGCAGGTGCTCCTTGGCCGCGTCTTTCGGATCATGCTCGCGAAATGCTGCGACGGCCGGATACAGGGTGATCCAGAGCGAACGCTGATCCTCTTGAAGATCGAGCAGATAGCGGCTGATCGGTGTTGTGGGCCGCGGCAGATCCTGCAGACCCTTTAAGTAGTTTCGCAAGAATTCTCTCCAGTCCGACCGCGGGGCACCGGCGGCAAGGATCTTTCCGCCAAAGGAACGTGCACTCCGTCCTCGCGGTTGCAGCTCAAGGGGTACGCCCTTGCCAGGTAGAGGAATAACCCGGGCGTCGAACTCCTGCAGATATCTCTCCAGTCTTTCTTTGTATCCTATCAGTGGTCTGGTGGTGTAGCGTAGAATCCCGTGCACCCGGTCTTTCATGATCGTTTTGTTTTTCAGAATAAAGGATAGAAACAGGCTTTCCGAAGGGGATAGAAGATCCTCCTGCGATCGAAACAATGGGTACAGATACGTACCCCGACAATAGGCTTTGCCTTCGGGATAGGAAAAATCCACTCCCAGTAGATAGATTTCCCGAGCACCGAGGTACTCAGCCAGGGATACCGCGGCATGGGAGACGTTGCCCCCTGAGGTGTCTATGAACGGCAGCGGTCGCCAGTGCGTGCTCAGATACAGCGACAGGGGATGGCTGCTGGTGAAGAAAATGCCGCGCTTCGTCAACCGGGTGAGCACCGGAGGGGAAGCAAGGTCGAGAAGCAATGGGACCTCATCGGGTAGACCTCGAAGAAAATGATGGTAGCTGACCAACTGACAATCTATCGAAATCACGAGATCCGGTTTTAATCCGTAGCTCAGAAGGGCGGGCAGGGACGTGTCTGAAGCGATTAGAAACCCCGTATCCCTTATCTTTCGAAGTTCCGCTATCTGGGATTCCAAAGACGGACCGGCGCCGGTAACGAATGCCCGGCGAACCGGTTTCACAATCACCGTGGATGCCTGCACTGCGGGAAGATTAGACAACGTGTTTACGTACCACTTTTTCCCGAACTGGGCCTGCACGGTGTAGTCGTCGGCTACCATGCCGATTAGCTCCTGGATCGCACGCATCACTTCAGTGTAGTACTGCCCTCCAAACTCGATGCTGGGCCGCAGGGGCACGGTCTTCATGTCACCGTATATAGCCGGCAGATAATCCGAGAGCAGAAAATCTTTGACCTTCTCGGGATCAACTCCTGCGAGAAGGCGGACCCGGGGGTCGAGGAGAATCCTCCTCAGATCGAGATGTTCGAGCACGGCCCGGAGGAAGGCTGGGTCTTTTTCAATGACGACAATTCTTGAAACCTCAGAGCTGTCGAGGAAGGGTTGAATTTGATAGCCACCCCCGAGGCCGAGAAACACCAGGTAGCCCGCTCCGCGGTAGCTGTGGAAAAAACGGCGGCCTTCTTTCTGCGGATCCACGGTGGAGTGCATCTGAGTGGGACGTTCACCGTAGGCCGGGACCGGTGCACCGCTGCGGCTGGTGATAAAGGTTGTCTCCAAACTGGGTCGGGTGCGGCTGATCAACCTGCCCAGCTGGGGGTGATTCGCCGACAGGGCCAACAGGTTTCGTTCGACAACAGAAGGTGTGCTCATTTCCTTCCCACGAATTTTCCTGATAGAGCGTGGAGGAACTCCAAGTGATTTTCCATAACCTCAAGCGTTCGCTTGACCGCAGCGTGTTGACCCTTTAAGCGGAAGATTCTGCGCATTTCGGTGATGGCAGCGGCGTTACATAGAAAAATCAGCGACAAGCTTTCAGAATCGCTCAAAAGCGCTTCCAAGCCGTCGCTGCCGGCTACAGCCTCTGCTATTTCTTCGGATCGCCTGATCCAGCCTGTCAGCAGTGAATCGACTAGCCTTAAGCGCCGATGCCGTGCAGGGTGGTCTTTCACCTCCAGAAGCGGTTCAGGGGAACGGTTCCCGTCCCGGCGAACAAGCCGGCCCAGTTCCTTTTCACTTATCTCCGGTATGCCAGGTAGTTCCGTGGCTGAGGGGTGCAGGCGACGAATCCTGGTTGAATCCGCCCTGTCGACATCGGAAAACCAGCCTGCATAGGTATCCAGAGCTAGGTTGCTCCGGATCCCCCCTTCTTTCCTGACGGCGTGATCCGTAGCCAGTGAGAAGAGCTGGTGGTGCAGTGGTTGCAGGCGGTTCATCTCGAGCCAGTTTTCGAAGTTGTTGGGACGAGCGTGTGAAAAAATGTCCCGGTAGCAGAAGTCGAGTCCCGAAAATACGACCAATCCTCTTCTCCGCTGCAGGGCCAGTACGAGGGCCGTTGCGGAAACAGTGCCCTGCGGCGGAGTCGAGGGCGCTTCGATTCCAGCGGTCTTCAGCAATATCCGTTCAAACGGGGCGTCCTGACTGAGCAAAGAGACCCGGGAACCGATCCGCCAGGAACCGCCGGCTGCGGATATCGGCATGGCCAGATGAAGGTTATGGTCTTTCGCGCATTGGAGATGACTGAAAGCATAGTAGCTGGGATCTGTCAGAATCGTCATGTCGGGAACCAAACCGTGTTCCAACAGGAAGGAGAGGGAAGAGGGCACGGCCCAGAGCTCGATTCGATCCCGGTGTAAGCGGAGGAAATCGATGTTTTCCTTAAGTGTAGGGCCCGAAGCCGCGATCACCGTAGTGTTTCGATCAGAGCTCTCAGCCAGCTGGAAAATCTTATCGATACAGATGAAATTGATCAGGCTGTTCCTCAGCCACCGCCTTCCCAATGCGGAAGTGGTAACCAGGCTTCCCCTGATTTCCCTGAGTAGTTGATGTATCGCCTGGTTTGTCTCCAAGCCCTGAGTCGGAAAGATACGCGCGCTGGGAGGCCATTCCACCAATACCAATCCTTCCGCTTCCAGCTCGTGGATCTGAGTGCGCAGGAAGGTGAGCAAAGATTCGGATCTTCCGGGGTGCCAGAACATCCGTTCCGGCAAGCTTGTGCAGAAGGCATTGTGAACGGTTTCGTCATAAAACAGCGCTATTACCCTGGCGTTCGGATGGCTGCGCACGAGTTTTTCGTAGATGTAGCCGATTCCTGCACCGAGCAGTAGAATAATCGACGGATGCTGATCTTTAAGTGCTTGCTGGACAAAACGGCCGGCTTCTTTTTCGGGATCGTAGGGAGAATGAAGATACGTACCGTTTGCGTAGGCGGTTCTATTCCCATTTCTTGTGGTTCTGATTTCCAGCATCAGACGATCTCGGCAAGAAACGTGAGTACCTCTTCAACATTCGCTCCAGGTATGCGCACACGTTCTTCAAGATCGATCTCCTCTTGATCGGCAAGCTCCGGAAGCAGTCTGGTCAGCGTTGCCTTCAGATGATACAGCAGCAAACCCGGATCCCGTTCGGGAGTGAGGGTCACAAGAATGAGGATCCGTTCCTGATCGATCTGAAAAACAGGACCCAAGGACTGGAAGAGGGAAAGGATGACCCGGGCAATGTCCTCGCGCAAGCGAAAGGGATCGATATATGGGATTCGCTTTTTCACTTTTTCGATGATGTCGGCGGTGTTGACGCCGATCATTATTGGCGGCGCGCCTGCCGCCAGGCACGACTGTACAGCATCCCGAACGCTTTCTCGAAGAGATCCCGGTTTTTCCGGAATTCCTCGTTTTGCCGTTTCCAGGCGCCTCTCCCGTGCTTGGTAGAACAACCCGGCGGCGCGAACGGCCAGAGTCTCAAAACCACTCAGGTCGCTTTGACTGAAATCACCTTCCATCTCGGCGATCAAGAGCACTCCCATGAACTTATTCTCATGGATGAAAGGAACGAGTAGTAAGTTTTCAAGAGTGGAGAATTCCCGGAAGGAGAAGAACTGCTGGAATCGTTTCAGAGTGTCCGGATCTGAGAGGAAGAAAACCTTTCCCGCCGCCAGCCGGTTCATGGTTTCATTTGCGCCTAGAGGGATCCGGAGATGATGATTTGTTGTCTCATCGAAGCCGTGGGAAGCCCAAGGAGCAAAGATCATGCGCACAGGATCGTAGAGCAGAAGCGCCGCCCGCTTCAGATTGAGTTGTTCTTTGACCAGCGCGAAGAATCGTCCAGGAGCTTCGATTCCGTCCTCCAACTCGCTCAAACGGGTCAATAACTCTTCCAGCTTACCGGCTGGCGAACCAGCGAGCTCCGCTTGACCAACACTTTTTGTCGGATCGCTTGAGGGGGGAAAGACTTTTTCAAGGAAGTGAAGGCTCTTTTGTAAGAGTCCGCCGCTGAAATCAGCAGCGCGAGACGCCCTGTGAAATGAGCGCGCTCGCTTGAAAAGACCCATTAGGCCCCCAGACCAAGCTCTTCAAACAGCCTTTTGTAGATGCCGAAATATTCGGATTGGGCGAATTCTTTGATCTTATCTTCAGGGAGTGCTTCGAACAGTTGATCCAAATAGGAAAGTACCGATTTGATGTCTGACTGCAGTTCTTGGGGGAGAACCTGCGAACTCGACTGGAGTTCGGGTTCATCACTCTCCAGATCCTCCGGTTCTTCCGGAATTGAAAGCTCTTCCGCAGCGAGCTCGAGATCTTCCGTATCTTCAGCTTCCAAACCCGTACCCTCGAGATCGTCGAGAGCCAGGACATCATCCTGAAAACTGTCTTCTTCCCCTGGAAGTTCTTCCAAACTTAGGGCTTCGACAGCTTCTGGTTCTTCAAGGCTAAGCTCTTCGATCTCTTCGAACTCTTCGACCTCTTCTAAGCTTGAGCCGCCATGCGGCTCTTCGAGGCTTACGTTTTCAAGTTCCTCGATTTCACCCAGCTCCGATTCCATAGCCGGTTCCGCCAGGCTGATCTCCTGGGCCTCTCCCAGCTCGCCCAGCTCCGAAGCGTCTTCAAGTTCCTCCAGGCTAAGTTCTTCTAACTCTTCTATCTCTTCGGTCTCTCCCTCAAGGGTCCCCAGATCCTCGTCGAGGCTGAGTTCTTCGATATCTTCAAATGATTCAGATTCATCGAGTAGAAGTTCTTCTTCCTCGGATTTCTCACCGATATCGATTTCTATGGATTCGTCTTCCGCCGCAGACGGTTCAAGTTCCTCCAAGGATAGTTCAGAATCTTCCAGAGTCAGTTCCTCCGGCGGTGCCTCCTCCTCGAGATCCAGAGAGCCCAGTTCCATGATTTCCTCAGGCAGATCCCCCGCCGGAAGTTCCTCTTCTTCCAGGCTTTCCAAACTTTCCTCGGGCCCCTCGACTTCCTCGGTCACATCGGCGGTGTTAAGAATATTGTCAAGCTCGTCTCCAGTCAGGGCGATTGTCTCCTCCTCTCCCTTCTGGAAGAACCCATCCGAGTCCGCGTGGGCTGGTGCAACTTCGCCTTTTCCGGACGGCAGACCTCCCCTGGCCAAACCGGCAAGCTCGTTCTTGAGGCTCTGAATTTCCGCTTTAATCTGATTCAGATCCTGTTCGATTTTCTCCAGTAGGCTTGAGGATGCTTTCGCTGGAGTCTGCCCTGGTGTCGAGGGGACCTCCTCCACCGTAGCAAGATCTTCGTAGTGTTCCTCTACGATCGCGCTGTCTGAAAGCGGTACTTCTATATCCGTATCCGCTTCGATGTCGATACCGAACTCTTCATCCCCCTCCATCTCCGGAAGTCCTTCCATGGCTGTGGTGTCCTCCGGCACAGCGAGGTTGTCGTCGCCCAAGTCATCAAAATCGACATCCAGATCTTCGACGGTCAGGTCTTCTCCCTCTTCGTCTGCAAATGCGGCGCCCTTTCCCAATTCTTCAAGGTCTTCCTCGAGACCGGAGAGTCCTGCCAAATCGTTTTCGTCGTTCTCTTCCAATTCGCCCAGGAGTTGCTCTTCTTCCTCTGTGAGAGCGGATTCATCATCGGATTCCAGATCGGATAGTTCAAATGCCATGTTTTCTTCCGCCTCTTCTTCTACGTTTTGCGGTTTAACCTTTACCCACACACCGTACTGCTCCAAATTCTGCTCTGCTCCGCCGGGCGGCTCGGTGGTTACACTTGCGCTTTTCAGCACGTTGTCCAGTTCACTGTCAGACAGGGCAATCTTTTCCTCTTCGGGATTCAGTACGGGTTCTCCCTTGGTATTTGCCATTTGTATCTCCTGGGACAGGATGTTCCATATAATTATCGGAACTTAATCATCCCTATTAATCTAATATTACCTTTCTAAACGCTTTTTTCAATAGCTAAACTGAGCCTGGTTTTGACTTCTATTAAGGGAAGAATGTTTTTGGCCGTTGATATAGTAGAATGAAAATTCCCCGAATCGTGATCTATATCGCCTTCAGTTTTGTGGTAACCTCCCTTTTATTCTTTTTTTTCGGCAGTGGGGGGCTCCTTGATTACGACAACCTTCTCGCCTATCGGGCCGGCTTGCAGGAAAACATCGTCGGTCTTGAAGGTACGAACGACGATCTACTCGAGGAAGTCCAAGCCCTGGGTTCCGATCCGGAACGCCTTGCCCTGCAGGCCAGAGAGCTCGGGTACTTCCGGGAAGGTGAGAAGGTGATCCGTATCGAAGGGTATAAAACCGGGAAGAGTTACTACACTGTAGGAAAGATACTCAGGAGAAAGCCGAAACAGCCCCGGATGGATTGGCCTTTCAAGGCCCTCGGTCTGGGACTGCCGATCCTATTATCCTTTGTGAGTTTTTCCGTGAGGAGGCATAAGAACCGTGAAGCTGGAAATCGATGATCCGAAGCTTCTCGAAACTTTGGTCGACGTGCTGAACTCGAATGGAGTGGTGGTTATGCCCTGCGATACCATCTATGGACTCGTGGGCATCGCTCCGGAAACCGAAGACAAGATACGTAGCCTGAAGGGAAGGCAGGAGAAATCCTTTCTTCGGCTCATTCCCGACCTGCGGTGGCTTCCGCGGTTCACAGCCAGCGTGCTGCCGGAGGAGTTGAAAGCCTATTGGCCCGGAGCGTTGACCGTTATCTTTCCCGCCGGGGAAGGGCAGACCGGGACGGTCGCTATCAGGATTCCGGATGATGCCCTGCTTCTGCGTGTGATGGAAAGGCTCGGAAAGCCACTTTACTCCACCAGTGTGAACTCGGGCGGTCAGCCAGCCCTGTGGCGAATCCAAGAGATCGTATCGGCATTCGAGGCAAGTGTAGATCTGGTTGTAGCGGCCGGAGATCGCCCTGCAGGTATTCCCTCTACTATCATCGACATAACCAGCAGGCCGTATCGGCTGCTGCGGCGGGGAGCGGTTGATATACCGAGCGGGTTACTGAAAAACTAGGGGAACAGCCTTTCGATTACCTCTTCCATGCTCTGTACCGGGTGAAAATCGATCCCTTTCTTGACGTGCTCCGGTATATCCGCCAGATCTTTCTCGTTCTGTGCCGGAATGATAATCTCTTTTATCTTGTTGCGTTTGGCGGCGATCACCTTCTCCTTCAAACCACCGATCGGTAGTACCTGACCTACGAGGGAAAGCTCTCCTGTCATTGCGAGGGAATGTTTTATCTTTTTCTCGGTCGCCAGGGACAACAGACAGGAGGCCATGGTAATGCCGGCGGACGGTCCGTCCTTGGGCGTCGATCCTGCGGGCACGTGAAGATGGATCTGATTGTTTTCGAAAAACTCCTTGTCCACCCCGAATTGTCCGGCGATGTGACGGACATAGGTGTAGGCGATATTTGCCGATTCCTGCATCACATTGCCCAGCTGCCCCGTGAGCTTGAAGCCCTCTTTCCCGGGATTGGCCATAGCCTCTATGGTGAGCATAGCCCCTCCCAAGGGCGTCCAAGCCAGACCTAAGGTCATGCCGGGCTGAGTTATTTTCTTGATGCCCTCTTCGTAGAAGATGGGTTTGCCCAGATGTTCTTCTATTTGGACCGTATCGATGGCGATGGGCAGCTTGAGGGTGTCCAAAAAAGATTTGCGAGCCAGCTTTCTATGGATCTTGTCCAGGGCCTTTTCAAAATTCCGCAAACCCGCCTCGCGGGCATACCCTTCGGCGATCTGCAGCAGCGCCGACTTTGAATATTTCACGTCATTTTTCTTGAATCCGCTTCGAGCCAAGGACTTGGGGATCAGGTATTTGCGGGCGATCTCCACTTTCTCGTCGTTGATGTACCCGGATAACCTTATGACTTCCATCCTGTCGAGAAGCGGGGCGGGAATCGTGTCCAGAGTATTGGCTGTGGTGATGAACAGGACGCCGGAAATATCGAATGGCAGATCCAGATAGTGATCTCGGAAGGCAACGTTCTGTTCCGAATCCAGAACTTCGAGAAGCGCAGAGGAGGGATCGCCCTGGAACGATACACCGAGTTTGTCGATTTCGTCGATCATGAACACCGGATCTTTGGTCTTGATGATTTTTAGTCCCTGAATGATCTTACCGGGCATCGCCCCCACATAGGTGCGACGATGGCCCTTGATTTCCGCCTCGTCCCTCATGCCGCCGACGGAGAAGCGGAAGAATTTTTTGTTCAGTGCCCGGGCTATTGATTTTCCTACGGAAGTTTTCCCGACACCGGGAGGACCGACCAGGCAGAGGATCGAGCCCTTGCTGTCCTTCTTGAGCTTGCGAACGGCGAGGTATTCGAGGATCCGTTCCTTGACATCGTCCAGCCCGTAGTGGTCCTGATCAAGAATGTGTTTTGCCTGCTGCATATCCAGGTCCTTCACCGGGGGATTTTCCCAGGGAAGGCTGATGATCGTGTCGAGGTAGTTCCGGGTAACGATGAACTCGGAGGAATTGGTATCCATCAAACTGAATTTCTCCAGCTCCTGCTCGATCTGATCGCAAATATCCTTATCCAATTCCAGCTTGTCGATCACGTCCTTGAAGCGCTGGTATTCACTGGATTTGGAGTCCACCGGCATTCCCAGCTCTTGTTTGATAGCTTTGAGCTGTTCTTTGAGAAAATAGTCCCGCTGACTCTTGGATATCTTCTCATTGATCTGCTTCATGATCCTTTGCTGGATGGACATCAGCTCCTGCTCTTTACGGATAAACACCAGAACTTTCATCATCCGTTCGTGCACATCCAAGGTCTCCAGAACTTTCTGCTGTTCGTTTCTGTCGATGTTGAGGATCGAAGTGATGAAATCAGCGATCTTTCCCGGATGGTCGATGTTGACCATATTGAGCCTCATCTGTTCTGAAAACAGGGGATTGTTCTCCGATACCTGCTTCATCTCCGATATCAGCGCCCGGGTAAGGGCGCGTACTTCGTTGGATTCGTCATTCTTGTCTTCAAGATACTCCGCTGCAACGGTAATCGGATGTTCCTTGTAGATGTACTTCTTGATACGAAAACGCTTGAGGGTGGAGATGAATATATTTATCCCGCCGTCCGGTAAATTGACTTTACGCACCACTTTTGCCACGGTCCCTACCCTGTGCAGGTCATCTCCGGTAGGATTCTCGGCGTCTTCCGTTCTGGTAAGAACAAGTCCGATGAACCCATGCTCGGTCATGATATGCTCTACCAACTTCACGTCTCTCTCGATCGCCACTATCAAAGGGGTAAAGATACCGGGGAAGATCGGTGTCCCGGTAATAGGTAGTATATTCAATTTCGGGGGCATTACCTGTGAAGTCGGGATTATGTGCCTCTCATCCATTATTCGATTCCTCTTTTTGGGGTTTCGCTTATTATAGAAAAATAGTATTGCCGTTCGGGGTTGTCAAGCTGACCTACTGTCAATCCTGGGATCAACTCATCAGCTAACGGGAACAGGACGCTTGCTTCCCTACAGCTTTCCCAATAAGATAGCAACAAGCGGTAATGCGAACATCCACGACCGAGGCAGTTGTTCTGCGCAAGATCCGGATCGGCGAGATCCACAAAGCTCTTACCCTTTTTAGCCCCGAGAGGGGTCTGCTCAGTGCGATTGCCCACGGTGCGTTCAAAATGAAAAGCAGGCTTCGCACCGCATCGGAACCGTTCCATGTGATCCGGGTCTATCTGTATCACAACCCGGTGCGCAATCAATATAAAATCACGGACATCGAGAGCTTGAACGCCCTCGATGGAATTAGGCGCAGCGTCGAGCGTTACTACGCTGCCTCGCTCTGGGCCGAGGTGATCATCAGGTCCTATGGAGGGGGCGAAAGCTTCGCTGTACCGTATCGCCTGCTCGTCGATTCGCTGAGTCTCCTCGATCACGCCCAGCAACGCAGCATCACCTATTTGACTTGCCAGTACTTGATGCGATTCCTTGATATATTGGGACAGAGGCCGGATCTCGAGCACTGCAACATCTGTGCCTCCGGATTCGATACTCAATCGGGAGTATATCTTTCGAGGGAAGAGCGAGTCTTTGTCTGTAATCGATGTGCCAAGCCAAGCGCTCTGTACTTGCCGGCCGGAGCCCGGCGTTACCTGGAAAGTACTCTAAAGATGCCTCTGGAGGTGGCGGTCCGCATCGGTCTGGAGGATCGATCCCTCCAGGCTGTGAAGGAAGCCGCATATTTTCTGGTGCAGGCTACTTTGGAAACAAATCTGAACGCTTTAAAGAGTGGGGTGGGGATCCTATGAGAATATTTGCGGCTCTTCCTCTGCCTGCGCAGGCAGTGGCAAAATTGGAAGAAATGGCGGCGGAGCTGAAAAACCGATACCCGGATCTGCGGGTGGTCAAACCGCAGGGGATGCACATAACCATGGTCTTCTTCGGCGAGTTGCACCAGGACCAGGTTCTCGAAATCATGCGGGTAATGGACAACCCGGAGTTGAAGGTGGCCAGCATCCAGACGGTCCTGGGTGGGATCGGTCAGTTTCCGCCGAAGGGTCCTCCGCGGGTCATCTACTGCCCGATACACAAAGGAGCGCCGGAAATCAGTTATCTGTATCATCTGTACTATCAGCTATTGTCAAACACCGGCGGTCTCTCTATCGAAGAGCAGCGGGAGTTCACACCCCATATCAGCCTGGCCCGCAACAGGGACACTCGCGTGTCCTTGTTGGATGTTGAGGAGCTGTTTCGATTTGAGTATTCCCTGATTTTGGACAGGTTCGTCCTGTACCAGTCGATCCTTCGGCCCCAGGGTGCTGAATACAAGACCATGAAGACCGTGATGCTCGGATAGGAATGGATATGAGAGCAGTCGATTTGATCGTAAAGAAGAGAGAGGGTCAGCCTCTTACGGAGGAAGAGATTTCTTTTCTCATTCAGGGGTACGTGAAAGGCGGAATCCCGGATTATCAGATGTCGAGTTTCGCCATGGCCGTGTTTTTCAAAGGTATGAGCTTCGAAGAGACGGGCTATTTGACCAGAGCGATGATCGACTCAGGGCAGGTGATCGATCTCAGTGGGATCGGGGCGCCTCTGGTGGACAAGCATTCCACCGGGGGGGTGGGGGACAAGGTATCTCTGATTCTGGCTCCACTGGCCGCTGCCTGCGGCTGTACCGTGCCAATGATGAGCGGCCGAGCCCTCGGGCATACCGGCGGTACATTGGATAAGCTGGAATCCATACCGGGATACCGCACCGATTTATCCGTTCAACGCTTCACGGAGCTGCTGAAACGAACCGGTTTTGCCATGACCGGCCAGAGCGAACACATTGTCCCCGCGGATCGTAAGCTCTACGCGCTTAGGGATGTTACAGGCACGGTGGAATCAATCCCCTTGATCACGGCCAGCATCATGAGCAAGAAGTTTGCCGAAGGTGCGGCCTCTTTAGTCTTCGACGTGAAATGCGGCTCCGGCGCCTTCATGAAAAATTTGGACCAAGCCCGTGCGCTGGCCGTCTCTTTGGTCCGTACCGGAACCGGTCTGGGCAGGCGTATCAGGGCTGTCCTCTCCGATATGGACCAACCTCTGGGCTTGATGGTAGGGAATTTCCTCGAGGTCCGTGAAGTAGTCGAAGTCTTGCGCGGCGGCGGCCCGAAGGACCTTTTCGATCTTACGATTCGACTAACCGCGCATATGCTGGTGCTCGCGGATCTGCAGCCGGACGTTCCTCAGGCCGAGGCTGAATGTCGCCGAAAACTCAAAGACGGTTCGGCCTGGGAGAAATTCATCGAAAATGTCGCGCTGCAGGGGGGCGACACAAAAGCCGTTGAGAAGAAAGACGGCGGTCCACGGGCGAGTCTGATCGAACCGATGCTTGCGCCGAAATCAGGGGTCCTTCAGCGAGTCGATGCATATAAGATCGGGATCGCCGCCGGGCTGCTCGGGGCCAGTAGGGAGAAAAAAGAAGACGAAGTACTCCCCGATGTGGGAATCGAGTTGAAAAAAATCCAGGGAGATGCGGTGCAAGCGGGGGAAGCGCTCTGTTTGATCCATGGGCGGAACTCCAAGAGCGTTTCCAGAGCCAGATCCTACGTGGAAGCCGCCTACTCGATCGGCGAGGAGGAGACGGCACCGCGGGACCGCATTCTAGAAGAAATCGGCGAAGATGATCTGGGAAAAAACTGAACTAAATCCCGACGAGGTCAGGGAGATCGCCAGACGATACAATCTGGACCTGATAAGCGCAGCGGTCTTGATCCGTCGTGACTACCTAGACGGGGAGTCCATCCGCTTTATTCTCGAAAACGATCCTCTGCTGATGCATAATCCCTTCCTGTTCAAAGACATGGGCAAAGCGGTAAAGCGGGTTCACCAGGCGGTTTCCGAAGGACAGACCATCCAGATCTTTGGAGACCGGGATGTCGACGGGATTACCTCTACGATCCTGCTCCGGGAAGCCCTCCAGGGGCTCGGAGCGCAGGTACGGTGGCAGATCCCCGTGGGTGAGGATGACTACGGGCTGACCCTGCAGGTGGTGCACGCTTTCGCCGCAGAGGGCTGTAAGTTGCTGATCACCGTAGATTGCGGGATCTCGAACAACGAAGAGATTGCCCGAGCCGCGGAACTGGGGATCGACACGATCGTTTTGGATCATCACAATCCACCGGAGCAGCTGCCCGAAGCGCTTGCCATCGTTGATCCCAAGTGCCGGGACTCTGCATATCCCTTTCGCGATCTTTCCGGCTGCGGCGTTGTGGCCAAGTTGGCCGTGGCCCTCGCCTTCAGTGCGGCTCCAATATTTGACACACCTATCTGGTTCCTTCATGTTCAACCTGCAAACGAGACCTTCAATATCGAGGCGGTCAGGCTGGTGAATTTGGTCGTGGAGGAACGTATCGTCGATACCCTTCCGGCCGGAGGCTCGGGTTTGGCAAGAACCAGATGCTATGGCAAACTCAAGGGGAATAGAGTTCTCGTCTACGATCGGGAGGCCCAACTGCGTTTTCTGCGGGAGATGAACGGCGAAGGGGAGTTTGAATTGGAGGATATACAACCCCACATCGCTGCAGTTTTTCCTGAGTTCGCCGGAAAAAGCCTGATTCGCATACGGGAAATCAAGGGGACGCTGCGCTTCGACCGTAGCGCAGAGATGGACGTGCTGTTGGAGTTGTACACGGCGATTACCTGGCGTAAGCTCGATCTGAACACCACTCTAGAGCCGATTGTCGATCTTGCTGCATTGGGGACGATCGCCGATATGATGCCCCTGGTCAACGAGAACAAAATTATCGTGCGGCGGGGCTTGGAAGTAATGAGCCGGATGCGGCGTTCAGGTCTTCGTGAACTCCTGATCAGGCAGAATCTGCACGGTCGGCGGCTTACCGCCAAAGATATTTCCTGGCATATCACTCCTGTCCTCAATTCAGCAGGCAGGATGGGCGAGCCCCAGCGAGCGGCCGAGCTTTTCCTGTCCGACACTCAGAAGGACATTGAGGGGGTCATCGATTCGATCCTCCAGCTCAATCGACAGCGCAAGCGGCTGGGTGACAAGGTTTGGGATACCTGTTTCCCTCGAGCCAAGGCCAGCCTGGAGCGCACCGCTGGAAAGTTCGTTTTCGTGGCGGATGCTTCGATTCGCAGAGGCATCACCGGTATCTTAGCGGCCAGGCTGGTAAGTTTTTTCAAAACACCCTCCATCGTTGTATCCCTCGGAGAGAGCAAAGCTGTGGGATCCCTGCGAAGCCCGTATCCCGCCGACGGGTTTCTTGACCTGTTCGCCGAGTATTTCTTGAATTACGGAGGACACGATCGAGCCGCCGGTTTCAATCTCCCCGCTGATCTTTTCGAAAAGTTTGAAAACCGTTTCTTCCAGGTAGTCCAAACCCACACACCTCCTGATCGAGAAGAGGTAAAGATCTCCGTAGACGCTGAGGTTCCCCCGGCCTACCTAAATCCTGAGCTCATCAAGATCGTCGAGACGTTCGAACCCTACGGGGAGGGATGTCCGCCCCTGGTTTTCCTAACCCGGGGAGTACGTATCGAGCGGGTGGAGATTGTAGGTCGAAAAGATCCGGTTCATGTGAAGATGCTGCTCGCTGCGGATCGTTATAAATGGCCCGCCGTGTATTGGAATGCCGCACCCCGCGCAGGGAAGGATTTCGATCTCAACGATACGGTGGACATCGTGTTCCGACTGAACCGCAACTATTTCATGAATACCGAAACCCTTCAGCTGACGATTCTAGACCTGAAGCGATGAGAAGGATCCCCTTTCTCGCCTGTTTGCTCGCCGCTCTGCTGCCGCCGGCGCCGATCAGCACGGAAACCCTGCGGTTGCCCGCCGACTCGGTCGCCTCGATGATCCTTGGCGGAAGGCCCTACTGTAGAATCTCAGAACAGGGCCGTTATGAATGGTTGCACGGGGAGCTCATCCCTGTGGAGGGGCTCTTCTCCTACTATGCGGCGAATCAGCTGCCCATCGGGGCTCGGCTTGCCGTGCCGGAGCAGACGGCCCGGGGAGAGGTGCTGAGCGGTTATTTCCAGTTCACTGAGAGCATCGATCGCCTCGAGGTAAGCTTGGAACAGCGGGATGGGGATAGTAGCATCACGGTCAGGGGATTTCCCGTCGATGATACGGGACGTGCCTGGTATTTTATGCTGGGAATCCCCAGCACCGCTGACTCGGGGGCGTATTTATTGCAGGTTCGCGGGTCCCGGAACAGACGGTACACTTTCTATCTGGCCGAAGTGGAGGTTCGCTACAAGCGGTTCGGCAGCGAGGAAATTGCCTTCAATCAGTCTCTCTCCGAGCTCATGACCACCCCGGATCCGCGCAAAGTCACGGAGTTCCATGAACTGCATGAGATCCTTGCCTCCTTTCGTTACCGGTCGTTATTTCATACGGGGACGTTATCCATACCGGTTGAAGCCACGCGGCGCTCTTCCCAATTCGCCGATCGCCGGCTGTACAGCTATACGGATGGAGGCAGCTCGCGATCCCTTCACAATGGGATTGATCTGGCAGCACCGAAGGGTACACCTGTTTTCGCCTCCGGAGCCGGGCGGGTGGTTCTGGCCAAAGAGAGGATCATAACAGGCAACAGCGTGGTGATCGAGCATCTTCCCGGGGTGTTCTCCCTGTACTACCACCTGAGGGATATCGAGGTTCAGGAGGGGCAACGGCTGTTCCAGGGTCAGCGGATCGGAACCGTCGGAATGACGGGTCTGGCAACGGGTCCGCACCTTCATTGGGAGTTGCGGGTCTCGGGAGTCGCCGTGGATCCCGATTTTTTTGTAGGCCGACCGATGATTGACAAAACCGTTTTTTCACATAATATTATGGATCAAAATTAGAAGAGGGGAGGTGATTTCCATACCAGCAATCATTGTTGGAGAGGATGAGGTCCTCGAAAAAGCAATCAAACGCTTCAAGCGTATGGTCGAGAAAGAGGGCATTGTTCGTGAGTGGAAACAACGAGAGTTCTACGAGAAGCCTTCGACGATCCGCAGCCGCAAAAAGAAGGCTATGGAACGAAAGCGGATGAAAAAAATGCGTAAGTTCCATAATGGAAGAAAGTTCGAATTCCGCAAGATGTAACGTCGACGTTTGTAACAACCCGAGGCCCTTTCTGCCGGATGTAGCAAGGGCCTTATTTATCCTTGTTCCTTCCCCCAAGCTCGGCGGTGATCTCCTGCCAGGACAGGCCGTTCTTCACGGCGAGCACGGACAAAAAATAAGTCAGATCGGCGATCTCCCACACCAGGTTTTCGCGGTCTCCCGACGACACCACCTCCCTCGCTTCCTCCATTATCTTCGACTTGAGATACGCCGGGTCGGAGAGCAGCCGGGCCGTGTATGACCGCGCAGGCGGATTATCCCGCCGCCGGGCCAACAGATCGTACAGGGTGTGCAGGTTGAAGCGGCGGGAACCGAAGCAGCTGTACGAGCCGGTGTGGCAGGCCGGCCCGTTCTGTCTGACGGTAAAGAGAAGCGCGTCCGAATCGCAGTCGGTCCGGCAGGAAACAAGGTCCTGGCTGTTCCCGGAGATCAGCCCTTTTTCCCAAATTTCCCGGCGGGAGCGGCTGTAGTATATCCCTTTTCCACCCAGCAGGGCTAGACGCAGCGATTCAGGCGAGCTGTAGGCCAGCATCAACACCTGGCCGTTGGTCTCCTGTACGATCGTGGGTAGAAGGTTGTCCTTAAAAGCAAGAGTGCCGATGAGCGCGGCGGCAAGATCCAGCTTGCCCGTATAGAGGGCCGTACCGACCTGAAGATCTGCGCCCAGGGCTAGGATTTCGAGGGCATTTTCCGTTCCGCTGATGCCGCCGGATGCGGTAAGGGGATGGGGCAAGCGCTCTTGCAGCTCCGCCACGGCGGCTGCGTCCAAACCCTGCAGGCTGCCCTCGCGGTCGACGAAGGTACAGAGATAGGAACTGCAGTAGGGAGCCAGTCTCTGCGCCCGTTCGACGACCTTTTCACCGGTGGAGCGGGACCAGCCCTTGTCCACAACGATTCCCCCAGAATGATCCAGGGCTACCTGTATTTTTGCCGCTGGGAACTGCTCGAGGAACTCCGGCTGCGCCGCGCTGCCGATGATGATCTTACGCGCCCCGGCACGAAGAAGCTCATCGGCGCGTTCTTTGCTCCTGATCCCGCCGCCCGCTCGCACGTCGGCCACCCGGCAGAGCTTTTTCACCAGCTCCAGGTTGTTGCCCTTTTCTGTGGCGGCGTCCAGGTCTATGACGGCGACCTCGCCGTAGCGGTTGAACTCCGCCGCCAGCTCAAGGGGATCTTTGAGGCAGGCGAGCAGTTGCTGCCGGCCGCCGCGAAGCTGGACGGCGCGGCCGTCCAGCAGGTCAATGCTCGGTATGATCATAGTCTTACCCTTATCCCTCTTTCCTTCAGCTCTCTTTTCAGGGCTTCCACGCTCCACAAGCCATCGTGAAAAATGTTCGCCGCCAGTGCGGCGTCAGCGGAGCCCAGCTTGAAAATCGCAACAAAGCTTTCCGGGCCGGCGGCCCCGCCGGAGGCAATAACCGGCACGGGGAGGTTTTCCGCGAACAGCTTGGTCAAAGGAACGTCAAAACCCGCGCGTGTTCCGTCCTGGTCCCAGGAGGTAAGCAGGATTTCCCCGGCTCCCAGTTGCACCGCCTCCCGCGCCCATAAAAAGGCGTCCCGGCCGGCTTCCCTCCTGCCTCCATGGGTCAGTACCGTCCAACCGGTCCCGTCCTGTGTTCTTTTCGCGTCTATGGCCACCACGCAGCACTGGGAGCCGTGCTCACCTGCTATTTCTCCTATTAGAGGCGGTCGGAGCACGGCGGCGGTGTTTACGCTGATCTTGTCCGCCCCCGCCGCAAGCAGGAGGGCGGCCTGCTGCTGGGAGGATACCCCTCCCCCCACGGTGAAAGGAATCATCAGATTTGAAGCGACCTTTTCCACCACACGGATCAGGGTCCGCCGTCTTTCATGGGTCGCGGAGATGTCCAGAAAAACGATCTCGTCGGCCCCCTGGTTTTGATAGATCAAAGCCAGCTCAGCCGGATCGCCGACATCCCGCAGGCCTTGAAAACGCACCCCTTTCACCGTTCTGCCCCCGTCCACATCGAGGCAGGGAATGATCCTTTTACAGAGCATCGATCCACCTCCTGATCAGTGCCTGACCGAAATCGCCGCTTTTCTCGGCATGGAACTGATAGGCGGTGATGCCGCCGGTTTTGACGGCGGCACAGAACTCCACCCCGTACTCCGCCGTATAGAGTACCGCTTCCGGGATACCGCATTCGGCGTAAAAGGAATTGACGAAGTAAGCGTACCCGGCCGGGAAGTTTTTTTCTGCCGCCGGGACGACCCAGTTCCAACCGATCTGGGGCACCTTACCCCAAACATAGCGCTTGACGCTTCCCGGCAGGACCCCCAGACCGGCCTGCCCGGGTGATTCCTCACTGACACTGAATAGGATCTGCATGCCGATACAGATGCCCAGGTAGGGTATTCCTTCCATCAATATGTTTTGCAGGGCAGGGACGAAACCCCTGCTTTCCAGGCCCTTCATTACCGCTCCGAACGCGCCGACCCCCGGCAGAACCAATGGATTATTCCCACTCAGCTCGTCGGCCGAGCTCACAATCCGGAATTCCGCCCCCAGCCGCGTCAGGCAGCGGGCTACACTTCCCATGTTGCCGCCGCCGTATTGAATCAGCTCAATCACCGATCTTCCCTTTGCTGCTCATCACGGTCGCCTCGGAAAGAGGCCGCGTGGCTGCATACAGGGCTCGGGCGAAGGCCTTGAACACCGCTTCGACGGCGTGATGGTCGTTGTCCCGGTAGTGAAGTTTTATGTGAATCGTGGCCGTCAGAGTGTCGGCCAGGCCTTTGAAAAAGTCGCGCCACAGCCGGGGATCAACTCCACCGATCGGAGCACTCCCGGTGCCCGCCTTCCATACCAGGTTGGGCCGGCCGCAGAGATCCACCGCCGCCTGAGCCAGACTGCCGTCCATCGGGAAGATAAAAAAGCCGCAGCGGACGATACTGCTGAAATCCCCGAGCGCCGAATGAAGTGCCTTGCCCAGTACGATGCCGCAATCCTCGATCAGGTGGTGGGGGTCGACATCGATATCCCCGCTTGCCGTCACCTCCAGCCCCATCCAGCCGTGGCAGGCCAGAACACTGAGCATGTGATTGAGAAAAGGAAGAGGCGATTCGATCCTGGCCGCGCCCGGTTCGTCTAAACGCAGCTTCATCGAAATCGATGTTTCCGCTGTTTCTCTGGTCAGGTCCGCCTCTCTGTTTAGAGCCTTGTTCCCCGAAGCGTCTTTAGCAATCATATTAAAATATCTCTCCTTCGCTCATGCCGGCAGGGGCGCCGACGATTTTTTCCAGCCGGTACTCCAGGATGTCCACAGCTCCCGCCGCTATGAGCCTGGGGATGAGCCGCGGCACCTCCTGAATGGGTACTGCGGCCTTGACGGCAAAACCGCTGTTGTTATGCAGGGGGGAAACCGTGGGAGCGCGCATGCAGGGCAGAATCGCGATGACGCCCTCGAAGCGATCCGAAGGTACATTCATCTCCAAAAGCACCCGACTGTCCGCCATGAGGACCCCCCTCATCAGGGTGACCATCTCCTTAAGGCGGTTGCGCTTCCACGGGTCCTGCAGGGAAGTTGGGTTCCCGATAAAACGGGTGGTAGAGCACATGAGGCGCTCCACGATAACCAGCTGATTGTGCCACAATGTCGCCCCCGTGGCTGTATTGTCGATGATGATATCTGCATCTTCCGGCGGCATGGCTTCGGTGGCGCCGTGAGTACGCAGAAACACGGCCTCGAGCCCATTTTTTTCAATAAAGCTCTTGGCTAGGTTCTGGTATTCAGAAGCCACCACAACAGGCTGTCTCCGCCAAGCCTGCTTGGCTGCCAGTTTCGCGGGAACCGCGACCACCACTTCCACCGGGTCGAATCCCAGGTCGGCCAGTTCTACCACGTCGGCTCCCTGCTCCACAATACAGTCGTAGCCGGTGAAGCCGCAGTCATGCCGCCCCAAATTTACCAGCTTGGGAATATTTTGGGGTTTCAGCATCTTGGCAGTGATAGCGGGATCGCTGCATTCAGGGCGATAGGAGCGGTCGCTCAGTATAAACTCGATGCCGATGCGGGCCAGGATGCGGAGAACCTTGTCCTGGATGCGGCCTTTCGGCAGGATCATATTCAGCTTTCTTTCTCGGGGCACGTTATCCTCCTCCGGCACCGCGGCAGAAAGCATAAAAAAAAGCCCGCTGCCGCGGGCTTTGATCTTTCTAGTAGCGATAGAACGCGCTAAAGTGCACGCCGACCTCCACCCGCATGTGTGGTATCGTGGGGGAGATGATGGTGATGCACAGAAACGCGCTTGTCCGTCATAAAATTCTGTCCTCTCGATTCATTCTAAGCAGCTAATATAGGTTATTTGGAGATTAGCTGTCAAGTCCTCGCGTCGCCTTACTAAATAACTACCTGAAAGGGCGCCGTCGCCCTGGGCCAGTTTCTGGGCGTTGCCAGCAACTATGTGTTCGCAATCCACAGAGCACCGGAAAGATGAGGCTGACTGTAGATTGACGGAAGTCAGGTCGTATATCGGAGATCTCCACCACATTCTTCATTTCAAGCCTCCTATCGCATAATATGTGTACAGTTGTTCTGTGTTAAGTCAAGCTTCGTGAAGATCGTGTGGCGACGATTTTACCTAATGGGCTGACTCTTTGCGAAGGTATTATGGCGCATCTGTAGGTTTCCGGCAAGAATGAGATCCCCGGTGAATGTTTTCCTCGCCCACCACCCAGTGGGGGACATACGAGAAGCTGCAGCTATCAATGAGTATTGACACGTAACGGGTTACACATATAAATTTATTGGTAGAATGATAAGGTTGTTCCGGCACAAAGGATTGAGCGAGTACTATGAAACCGGAAACAAAAGAGGCATCAATCCGGACCATGCCTCCAAATTGGCGCGCATTATAGATAGGCTAGACGCATCTGTTCGGCCTTCTGATATGAACTTGCCGGGCTACCAGCTTCACCAATTATCAGGGCAAGAGAAGGGAACATGGTCTGTTCGAGTGAGCGGAAACTGGCGTGTTACATTTAAGTTTGAAGGTGAAGATGCCACAGATGTTGATTATTTGGACTATCACTGAATATCGGAGGGAAAGATTATGATAATGAGGAAGCCTATCCATCCCGGAGAAGTCCTCTTAGAGGATGTGATCAAGCCCCTTGGGCTTACCGTGACTGAAGCCGCAAAAAACCTTGGTGTTTCTCGGAAGACACTTTCTGAGCTGGTTAATCAGAAAGCAGCACTCAGCCCCGAAATGGCTTTAAGGATTGCAAAGGCAACAAATACGAGCCCGGAAAGTTGGTTGAACATGCAGACGAAATTGGATCTATGGAATGCTTTACAACACGAACCTGAAAACGTCTCGGAGTTTTCTCATCAACTGGTAAGATGAGATTCAAGTCGTTTTCGCAAAGGTACCCCGGCCTTATACCACATAAGAACTTTGATTTTCCCGAATTTCGGGCAAACCACTTGATATATGCATATCGTATGTATATACTAACAATGTGGATGTCGTTTGGGATCCTGAAAAGGCGAGGTTGAATCTAAAGAAACACGGTGTCCGATTTTCGGATGCTGAAATGGTGCTATTCGATCCCAACGCGCTCACCAGGGAGGATATGGAAATCGAGGGCGAGCAACATTTTGTGACCGTTGGAATGGATGCCGTCGGTCATATCCTCGTGGTCGTTTATGCGTATCGCGGTGAAGATATCCGATTGATATCAGTTCGGTCCGCGACTAAAAGAGAGAGAATGCAATATGAAGAAGGAATATGATTTCTCCAAAGCCAAGCGTGAAGCGGTAGTTCCTCAAAAGGGGAAGACAAGAATCAGCATCTATATCGACAACGATGTTCTGGAGGAGTTCCGCCAGCGGTCGGATGAGTCTGGCAGAGGGTATCAAACGATGATGAATGAAGCTCTTCGAGAGTATTTAGGTAAATCACGTCGTCCTGTAGATGAAACTACTCTGCGCCGAGTTCTTCGTGAAGAACTAAAGACTGTAGGATAACTATTTTCCAGATCCCTAGCACCTAACCATGCTTTATCCGCAAACCTTCACCCCTTAGATTGCCAACTCCAC
>CAZBXU010000002.1:0-24215 GCA_964495755.1 uncultured Spirochaetaceae bacterium
TATCTGTGTAGGTGACGCTCCCCGATATCAGGTACAACAGGCCGACAATCGCGATCGTCAATATAACGGCTCCCAGGCTCCAGTTCTTGAGAAAATTGAGAAACGGAAGAATGAAAACATAGAAGGAGATATCCCGCTGAAAAAGCGGGTCCGCGATATTGAAATCGGTCCGGTGCATGAGCTTTTGCAGCAGTTCCCAGCGGCTGCTCGCGGTTCCAGCCATGATCACGCCGAGAAACAGCAGTGCGACAACGGAGATTGAAATCGCTGTCTTCCTGTTTATCTCAATCTGTCCCCCTTGAGTGAGCTCGGCAGGTATGCCCGGCTGCGGCTGCGATGAACGCGGGATTTTGAGCGTTTGAATGTCCCCCTTTCTGAAGGCCACGACAAGATTCAAGCCGGCAAAGAGCAGGAAGAGTATAAAGAAGGCAAACCAAAGCCCGATCTTTGTGAACAGAATGGTGGTGAAGACGCTGAGGAAGGAAAGATGGTCGAACCACAGCACATCGAGCCATATCCTTGCGCCGGTAAACAGAACGATTAGCAAAACAACGATGATTCCGATAACGATCAGGACTTTGTTTCTATTTGTCATTTTTTCCTTCTTTCTCCCCGCTGGCGTTCTTTCGATTCTATCAGCTAACACCGGTTTCAACTACACCTCGAAGAGCAATTATTTGCTATTCCCCATCTTTGTATTTCCGACACCGGGCGTATTCCCGCTGCACCTTCACCGATGATTCGGTTCTCACCGTCGCGATAGCCTTGGCCATTCTCTCGAAACGTTTTTATCTGGAATCGGTTATAGAGATCGGCAGGCGTTTTGGATACGACCTCCAGCGAAGCGTGGAACAAATCCGGCCTACATACGGCTTCGAGATCTCCTGTCAGAAGACGGTTCCGGAAGCAATAGTGGCCTTTCTCGATTCCGTATCCTATGAGGATACGGTGCGGAACGCCATCTCCCTTGGAGGTGACAGCGATACACTTGCCTGCATCGCAGGCGGCATCGCGGAAGCTTACTACACCGAAGTCCCGCCGGACATCCGGGCAAAGGTTTGGGAGTGCCTGCCCTCATTTCTCTGGAAGATCACCGAAGTCTTCTGCGGAGTGTACTGCGCTTCGGAGCCTGGAAGCTGAACGCGCGTCGGTCTTGGATCGTTTATTTAAACACCAGGGAGTAGTCCAAAGGTTTGTCCAGAAGCAGGACTCGAATCAGGGGAATCGTGAAGGTTACACCTCCCGGGGAGATCTTTCCGCCGGTTTGGGAAACCAGGGTTCCCCGCACCGTAACCTTAGTCTCTATGTAGGAGTCTCGGACGCTGTCCGCGCCCCCGTCACCGAGGGCCAGGTCCATGAGCTCCAGATACTCTTCTTCCGTTGTGTCGTCGTTTTCCTGCGGCCCCAGTCCTTCAAACAGGGGATTTTGAAGAGCGGGCATGAACTTCATGATAGAGGAAAAATTCTTCCGATCGAGGTGAAAGCGAACCGAATACCCCTGGTTGACCCTTGCGAAGCGAATGACTCCGGACTCCTGCAATTCCTGTTCGCCGGAGAACACCTCCTCGATGCTTCGGAAGTTTAGCTCCATCTCGAGGGTAGCCGGGTCCGGCGTGTCGATGCGGATCAGGGTCACATCATTTCGCTCGGCGAATTCCTTTTTTATCTCCTCTACTTTGAAGATCTGACCGTCAAGGGATTCGCCGGTCAGTGCGGACAGGTCGTTGATGTACTCCACGAACACAGGTTCCAGGCGGATCTGCATCGATACCTTCCCGGATTCGTCAGCTTCGAGATGAATCTGCTCTTTGATCGTGCAGCTGATGAGCAAAGCGGTAGCCAACAGTGCCGTCGCCACCAGCCGGGCTATTCTAATAGAAGGGATTCGCCATTTCATGCTCTGAAAGATAGACCGTTCTTTGGCAGAAGTCAACGCAGCCGGGTATTTTGCCCAAAGAGGTTGAATAGAGAACGTACTCCCGCCTTGCCGGGTTTCGACTTTTCTTCTATAATCCCATGCCATGCGACAGGTAACTGTGTATCCAGGTGGGATGATCATTCATGTTGAAGAGGGCACGCCGATTCGGGACCTCCTCATTCGAGAGGGACTGTTGGTGGATTTTCCCTGCGGCGGCAGAGGTTTGTGCAATCAGTGCAAGGTTACCATCGATCCGCCTCCAGAAAGTGGGAAAGCGGGGAAAAAGGCTCTGTCTCAAGCCGAAGTCGATGCGGGAATCCGTCTGGCCTGCCAGGCAGTGGTCGAAGGGGACTGTTCCATTACCATCCCCGAGGAAAAGGAGGTAGAGGTTGTATGGCGGGATCCGGCCAAGGCGGAGGGTACTCGGCTGCTGTACGGGGATCCGGTCATCGTGCGCAGGCATCTGCGGATGGAGGCGCCGACCCTTGAAGACCAGCGGGCCGATTGGGAGCGGCTGCACGAAGCTCTGGATTGGAAGGAAACCACGATGCCGGAGGTCAATCCGGAAGTGTCGGAAGGTTTTTCCCGGGTGCTGCGGGAGAGTAAATGGGAGGTCGATGCCTTCGTCGAAGATTCCCATCTTATCTGCATCAAATCCCCGTCCGACGAGCCCGTGTATGGTTTTGCCATTGACCTGGGTACCACTACGGTGGATGTGTCTCTCCATAACCTGGAGACGGGCCGCCGGATCGGCCGTAAGACCATGTTGAACCGCCAGTCCGCCTTCGGTGCCGATGTGATTTCCCGAACCCAGGCTTTCCACGAGGATCCTCAAGTTGTGCGTCAGGCTGCGCTGGAGACGATCGCTGACTGTGCCGAAATGTTGTTGAAGGAACACGGCATACAGAGACAGCGGGTCGTTCGCAGCACCGTGGTGGGCAACTCGATCATGATCCACATTCTGCATGGGCTGAATCCCCGCCAGCTGACTTTGGCCCCCTATATTCCGCTGGTCGCCGATGTGGTGCGGCGGCGGCCGGAGGAGTTTGGATGGAAATTCCAAAGCTGCGGCCACGTAGAAACCCTGCCCCTGATTTCCGCTTTCGTTGGTGCCGACACCATGGGGGTCATCCTGGCCCTCGATTTGGAGCACGAGGAGGAGATCTCTCTTTCGATCGACATCGGGACCAACGGCGAAATCGTGCTGTCCAAAAAGGGAGAGCTGATCACAACCTCTACTGCGGCAGGCCCGGCTTTCGAGGGTGCCCAGATCTCCTGTGGGATGAGAGCTCTAGATGGCGCGGTGACCGGGATATCGATCGCCGACAGCGGCCAGATCGATCTCCAGGTAGTCGGTGGTGGAAAAGTAAAGGGACTATGCGGCAGCGGATTGATTTCTGCGGTGGCCGAGCTGCTCGAGGCGGACCTGCTCGATTCTACCGGCAGGTTGGCCGATCCTGAAGAGGTGGATAATCCGGATCTGAAGAAGCGATTCTTCAAGCTGGACAAAATAGCGGCGTTCAGGTTGTCAACGGACGCTGTTGAGAACCTCTACATCTCTCAGAAGGACATTCGAGAACTGCAGCTGGCAAAGGGGGCAATTCGGACAGGCATCGATATGTTGTTGGCAGAAACCGGAGTAGACGTACAGACATTGAAGAAGGTTCATTTGGCCGGGAACTTCGGCTCCGGTGTGGATATCGCCAAGACGATTCGCATAGGTCTGATCCCTGAAGTGGAAATCGAGAAGGTGGATGTCGTAGGCAATGCCGCCTTGCGGGGAGCCTCCCTGGCGCTGGTGTCCAAGGTATACCGGGAGAAAGCCGGCTCGATCTACAGAAAGTGTCGCTTCCTCGAGCTGGCGGCAAAACCGGATTTCCAAACCCGCTTTGCCTCTTCCATGTTCTTCTAAAGCGTTTTAAATCGGCTTAATAACTCGAGTTGAGCAGGTTACTGCTTGGGGTTCAATGCGGATAGGATTCCAGGCCGAGGGGGGAAGCGAAACCATTTACCCGATACCTGGGCACCTCGGTTCTTCATCGTATCAAAGATGAAGTCGGCAAGTTCCTCGATTTTTTGCGAGCGAGATTTAAATCCATTGATAAACACGTTCCGCTGACTGTTGCTGGCAAACACCGCCCCGGCGGCAGCCGTGAATCCACCGCGAAGGGCGCTCTCCAGAGGGGGCAGCACGGTTCCTTCCTCTTGAGGCAGGTGATTGATCAGGGCGAGACAGCCCCCCTGTTTCTGGGTATAGAGCTCCAGAACCGCCTTCATCAAGAACAGAGCACCTTTGATCCAGGTATCCACGGCCCGATCCATCGTTTCTGTACTGGTTTCCTGAAGAAGTTTTTGCTCCAATTCCGGAGTGAATAGAAGCAGGGTTTCATCGATTCCGTCGAAACGATTGAGTGCGGTAAGCAGGACGTTTTTTACCGATATAGGAGAGCTCCTGTTCCATTCGATCAGCAGCAAATCCTCATCCTCGGAAACCAGGGGTGTATCTATACGAACCTGGTGGGAGCGGGTGGCCGCTACGCTGTACCCTTCGCTGAGATATCGACGTATCAGCTGATCTGCAAGAGGGGTTTGAGCATCTGTAATCAGGACCACCCTGTTCACTGCATCAGCATCTTAACAAAGCAGCGAAGACGTGGTCAACGGCAGCAATAAAAGGAGCACATTCCGGTTGTTCAAATCCTGGAGAATCGCTTACTATAGGCCGTGCGGAAATCAGACGCTCTCAAACTGATCCTGGTCTCCTTTCTCTGGGGAGGCCAGTTTGTTGCCGCCCGTATTGCAGCCGCGGAAGCGCCGCCCTTTACCGCCTCCTTCCTGCGGTATTTTTTTGCAACCCTTACACTGTTGATCGTTCACCTGGTTCGGGAGAGACGCTTCTGCCGTCTTTCGTGGAAACAGTGGGGATGGCTGACGCTGCTGGGTTTCTCCGGAGTGTTCCTCTATAATCTGTTCTTTTTCTCCGCTCTATCAATCGCCCCGGCGGGTCGCAGTTCTGTTGTTGTGGCCATGACTCCGGCGGTCGTATCGGTGAGTTCTGTCTTCTTCTTTCGGGAGCGCTTTTCGTTGCTCCGTATTCTTGGACTTATTTTAGCCATTTTCGGCGTCTCCTGGGCGATCAGCGGAGGGGATTTGCCGAGCCTGCTGCGGGGGGAGATCGGCAGGGGAGACCTGTACATCTTCGCAGCCATGCTTAGCTGGGCTACGTTCTCCGTCGCCGGAAAGGTCATTCTCAAAGAGCTTTCTCCCCGGCTGGCCATCACCTATGCCTGTTTCATCGGAACGATTGCTCTTCTGGTGACGGCCCTGCTGGAGGGTGGATTGATCGGGATCCCGCACTACTCATTTACGATGTGGCTGAGCCTGCTGTATTTGGGATTGATGGGAACCGTGCTGGCTTTCATCCTCTACTACCAGGGCATCAAATCGATCGGGCCTTCCAAGACCGCCATCTTTGTCAATTTTGTCCCCATTTGGGCGATGACTCTTGGCGCTATTATATTGGGGGAGGCGATCACGCTGGCTCTGATTTTGGGGGCTGCCATGGTTATCGGCGGAGTTTTCCTGACCAGCAGATCCTGAGGGGAAAGAGAGGTGCCAACGGCGTGCTCACGACGGATGACCGAAAACGGGTGTCCCAAGAGGCTGCGTACTCGCGGTAGTGAAGGTGGGTGAAGAACCACCGATACAGCTCGTAGAGGTAGGCGGAAAAGAAGCTCCAAAATATGAGTTGTACAAGGGCTTTCAACATGAATGCCTGGAAAGGATTCACGGTCATCGCGGAGCCGAGAACGGGCCCGCTGAGGCGGGCCTGAACGACAACCAGCGGGATAAGGGGAAGCACGATGGTGATAAGGATGATCACGAACAAACGGCCCCCCTTGCCTGCAAACTCGAGGCGTGCTTCTTTGTATGAGATTTCTCCAACCAGGTATCGGCAGATTCGGGTGATATACCAGGGTCCGTATACACCGGCGGTGATTCCGGTCAGGAATATGCCCAGAAGGTTTAATCCAAGAAACTTTCCGACCGCGCCGTTGAAATGAAAAGGCTCATTGTTCAGTGAGATCGCGAGATCAGCTTTCGAAGGATAGGGATATATAACAGAACGATGAGTAGAAACATCGCCACGACCAGGAGCAGGAAGACAACAGCCATGACAGGGGTCTCTTCGAACAGTGTGTCGGCTCTGCGGCTCTGAAACACGATCAGCACCTCGAGGATCACCCAGGGGATAAAGAAAGCGATGAATAAGGGAAAAAATCGTTTGGCATCCAGATTGAAATTAAATCCTTGCTTCATCCTCTGTCCTCCTCATGTATCGATATCATCGGCCCTCAAATCCCTGTAGATTGACAGGATTTGGTCCCTGTGCTTCTCGGGTGCTTCGACGTGACCCCACCCCTGCTGCTGTTGCCAGAGACCGTCGTAGGCTGTGTCATGGTACGATCGCATCAGATGTTGAATCTGCTTCTCCTCGAGCACAGCATCGAGCAGCTGAGCCTCGACTTCGTTGTTCAGGACAATGATCTTCTTGAATTTCTCCACGGATTACTCCTCCTTGAGAAAGTGCCTCATTCTACCGAATCCTATTACTCCTGTTTAGACGCCGGTTGCCGGTAGTGATTTGAAAACTCACGATGGCAGGCCCACGAGATAGAGATGACAATATAGCGAAACTTCTTCCTTTTTGCTATCCTAGGTGGCAGAGAGCGGAGGGTAAGGAGTGAAAGTAGCAATCGGTCAGATCAACCCGGTAATCGGGGATTTTTCAAGCAACGCGGCCAAGATTCTCGACTACGTGACCAAGGCAGAGCGCGGAGGAGCCGATGTGATCGTGTTTCCCGAGATGTGCGTCTGCGGGTATCCCCCTATGGATCTTCTCGACCATGTCTCATTCGTAGAAGCGAACTTGAAGACCCTGCGCTTGATACAGCAACGCTCTCCCAAGGGAATAGGAATCGTACTGGGATATGTGGATAAAAACAGATCTTCTGCTGGGAAACCGCTTGTGAACGCGGTTTCTCTGATCCACAACGGTGATGTTTTGTTGACCCAGACCAAATCCCTCCTACCGACCTACGACGTGTTTGACGAGGCTCGCTACTTCGAACCGGCGGATCGCCGCTGTGTAAGCGCCTTTAAGGGTGAACAGATAGGGATCGCTATCTGTGAGGATATCTGGTGGGAGGCGGAACAGCCCGCGGCCCTGCATTATCCTGTGGATCCGGTAAAGGAGCTTATCGACCAGGGCGCAACGGTGATTTTTTCTCCGTCGGCCTCCCCGTTCTATTCGGGAAAACTCGATGTTCGCCTCAGACTTCTCTCCAGTATTGGGAAATCTTCCGGAGTTCCGGTGGTATATGTGAACATGGTCGGGGGCAATGACAGTTTGATCTTCGACGGCCGGTCTTTGGTGACCTCCGCCGAGGGGGATTTGAATTTTCTGGGAGTAGGTTTTGAAGAGCAGCTCGCATTCGTGGATACGAAGAGCTTGAAGTCGAAAATCGCCTTAAAAGTAAACAGATACGAGGAACTGGAACAGGGGTTGGTTTTGGGGATTCGCGATTATCTGGATAAATGCGGCTTTAAGCGGGTGCACGTCGGTCTATCCGGGGGTATCGATTCCAGTGTTGTAGCTGTGCTGGCAACCAAAGCGGTGGGCTCGGAAAATGTAACTGTATTTGCCCTTCCTTCACGGTATTCCTCCGAGGGCAGTCGGGACGATGCGCAAACGCTGGCGGAAAATCTCGGAATAAAACTGCACAGCCTGTCCATTGAAGAAATGTTTCGGGCCGGTTTGGAGACACTCGCCCCTGTATTCGGGGACAAACCGCTCGACGTGACTGAAGAAAATCTCCAAGCCCGGATTCGGGGTCTCCTGCTCATGGCTTTCTCCAACAAGTTCCATTCTCTCCTCCTTGCCACGGGAAACAAGTCTGAGTTGGCCACCGGATACTGTACCCTCTACGGGGATATGTGCGGTGTCCTGGCTGTGATTGGAGATCTTTTCAAAACCGAAGTGTATGCTCTGGCCCGCAGCTTGAACCGGGAAAAACAGGTGATCCCTGAATCGGTTCTCACCAAAGCCCCGAGTGCCGAGCTGAGGCCGGATCAGACCGACCAGGACAGTTTGCCGCCGTACGATCTGCTCGATCAGATCCTCGAACAGTACCTGCTTCAGAACAAGACCTTCGAGGAGATTACCGCTCTGGGATATAAGGCGGATTTGGTGAGGAGCGTACTGAACATGGTGGGCAAGGCGGAGTTCAAACGCCGCCAGGCTCCACCCGTGTTGAAGGTCAGCCCTCGTGCCTTCGGTACGGGCCGGCGTATCCCCATCGCCAGGACCATCCACGAGGCCTGAAGCTCATCCTAAGCGGGCACCGTGACTGCAAAATATTATTGTCGCTAACTGATGCACTTTTTTTCGGAAACGATTGGCAAGCAGAGAAGTTTTTGTTGACTATTTTGGTAATATATATGTATTTTTGCATATAACAAATCCACCACAGGAGGACGTACTGAAATGAAAAAGAGATTTTATATCGTAGTTGCTGTTTTGGTTCTGCTGCTGGTCACACCGCAGCTGTTCGCTCAGTACAATCGGAACGCCGTTGTCTCGGTGATGCGGAACAACGTAAGATTATTGGGCGAGGTCAATGCCGCTTTGAGCGCTGGAGATTTCTACACCACCGCCTTGAAGTTCATGGAACTGGCCGAAGGGATGAAAACACTCGAACAAACCCCGCCGCCCGGAGGTTCGAAAGCGGAATGGAATCGCATCTACAACGAGCTGATCGCAGCGGCTTTCCGGGGTATAGGGGCCTGTGGAGAGGAAGATACTCAGAAGGTGAAGGCGGAGATAGCGAATATAGTAGCACTTCAAAACGAGGGTCACCGCAGGTTCAGATAATGCCGGTAGGTTGTTAGATACCCGGACGACCTATAGAGAAAGAGGATTTTCTCATCATTCCTGTAATATGTGCGGGAACTCCTCGAAAAGGCGTGTCAGGTAGTACAACTCTCGTACCCAGACACGGGAGTTTACCGGACCGAACCTATCCGTATCTTTCTTTTCAGGATCGTAGAACGAGGTTCCCGGCGGATTTTGCAGGACAAAGCCGAGAAGCTGGGACACGAGCAGCACCAATTCCTCTGGTGGTGACTTTGTCTTTCCCAAGGCATTGAGCTTCAGCAGCGTATAGGATACCTCGAAACCGCGAAACAGAAGTGTGTTGTCATCGAGGGTATGATGGACCCCACCCATGGGGTTGAACTTCGAGGCGGGGTCGGGGCGATTCAGATGGATCCAGGGAAGGAGGGCATCGAAGTAGCGATGAAGTTCTTTGACAGCATGCCCCGCCTCGGCAACGGAAATCGCGATCCGAGCTTCCCGAAGAGTAGTATCCAGATTCGCCGACCCCCTGTCCCAGCCGAGAAGAGGTACTAGCTGCACTCTCTGTGTGAAGAACTTTGATTTCAGTGCAACGACCGATTTTCTGTATAGGTCTTTGCCGGTCGCACGATACAGCTCGAGGTACAGCTCGATTGCTGCGAGCGCGCCCAGTCCAGTGCCGACGGGTAGGAGCGAGTCGGGGTAGAGAAGGTCGCCGAGATCTTCCAGGTTCTGGCTTGAACCAAGAAGGGCATCTGCCATGAAGGTGGCTCCATGAAGATACCGGGAGGCGGGAATGCCTTTTGCCTGTAGAGCGGTGGCAAAGCGGATCAGCGCCACCGCGATCGCCGCTGATTCTTCGAGGGAGATCGTCGCGGTGGAACCCGGGGCAAGCCAGGATTGATTATCGAGCTGGTATGCCGGGTAGAACAAACCCCGTGGATGTTGGCCTTTCAAGGAGAAATCCACCAGACGCAGGGATAGCTCGGCGGTATCTTTGTCCTCCCCACCGTGATGCTGTTGAATCACTGCCAGGGTGCAGCCGGCCAGGGAAGAGAGTTTTTTCTTCCCCCTTGTTTCCTGCAATCCGCAGAGAGGACCACGATCTATGAGAAAGGTCTTCAGGCAGTCGTGTATCTGATCTCTGATAAAATCTGAAGTGTTCGTTTTGGGTATTCGAGGCGGGGGGTGAAGCCGTGAAGCATTCCGCTCGAGAACGGCGGAGACTCCGCGCCGATAGATCTGGTCCTGCGGAGCAGTCACGACATTGAGCCGTAGACTGTACTCAAACTCGCCGCTGCTCTGGAAGAATTGCGTTCCGGAGTTCTTCTTCCGTGTCTTCTTTCCCTGCCCGGGATGTATCGCCGAAGCCGCCGGCACCCGCATCTCCGCGCGCAGAAAAGTTTCATCATTGTGTAGCCGCTTTAACTCAATACTCCCCGACTCTTCCCTCGAGCGGGCTGGATCGGAGAAGATAAGGACGGATTCGGGAACCTTGAACAGATACAGTGCGTTGGCGTATGTTGTCCGCCAGCCCGAAACGAGATATCCCTCGTCTGAAATCGGACGGCCTGCTCTTAGTCCTGGAAACAGATAAGCAACATCGGTGTCAACAGGAAAATCGAGGCAGAAGCTGAGGCCGAAGCTCCCTTTAGGAACGATCCTCCAGTGTCTCTCTATACAGAATCCATAGGCAGTGTCTGCAATATAGTCGCGTATGGTCGAAGTGAGGAAGTAGGCAACCACCGTATCGCCCCGGCAGGTGATGCTCTCCGGGTAGCGGATTTCTCCGTCCTGAAAAAGACTGTAACGCAGCCTGCAGGAGATCGAGTGTTTTACTATTTCGATCGTACGCAAATCCGCCTGTGAAATCCGCATGAGGTATAACTACCATAACATGACGGTGCAGTTCCAGCCATGCCGCAGCTGCAGATATCCGGCAACACGCAGATCCGGGCTTGTGCGCGAACCGTATTCCCCGTATAATTGAATGAATGTTCATTCAATTATTATCCAGGGGAGCCGAGGTGTAGCCAAAGGGGTGAAAGCTTAGCAATATGGCACGGCCCAAAGATCGTAAAATGCGGGAAGGGATTCTCACCACTGCGATCAAGATGTTCGGGGAAAGGGGATTTGGAAGCACTACCATCAAAGAGATCGCCAATTGCTTGGATATCTCCCCCGGGTCGGTTTACACCTACTTTGCGAGCAAAGAGGAGCTGTTCCGCAGTGCGGTGGAGGAGGGATGGCAGCATTTCCTCGCGGAAATTCAAAGGATCGTAGCAGCGCCAAAACAGCTGAAGGAGCGGTTCGACAGCATGTTGGACTACTGCTTCGAGTCCCTACGAGAAGCCCTACCTCTGCTGCGGGGGATGCTCTTCGATGCCCGGCAGAGGCGGTTGCTTCACGAGAACTTGGAGTTGCTCTGTCAGCTTTTGGAAAGCTTGATTCGGGAAGGGCAGAAACAGGGGCTGATCAGAAATGTCCTGGCGGAGGAGCATGTTCGCACACAGATCAGGATCAACGTGTTCGGCGTCCTGTCTTCGGTTGCTCTCGCCCAGGATGAGGCGCTCGAACGGGAAATCAAGTCCGTGAAATCCGCAGTAAAGCATCTTCTCTATCAACGACTGCACCTGGAGGACAAAGCGTGAAGAAACGCTGGTGGCTGCTCATCTTCGGGGTGATCGCGTTGGGGTTGTTGGTTTGGAGTATCCTGTCTCGAATTATGAGCGCCCAAAGCGACGTATCTGAGACAGATCAAGGAGCTACGGTACTTGTAGCTGCCCCCCGGATCGGTGCAATCGAAAGGGTGTTGAGCACTTCGGGCACTCTTACGGCGAGTAAGACGATTCGTATAACATCGAAAGTCCCGGGGAGGGTCGAGAGGATCCTGGTTGAAGATGGGCAGCCCGTGGCTGAAGGTGAGCTTCTCGTGCAGATCGAGGAGGAAACCGCCCGTCTGCAGGTCGAACAGGCCTACGCCACCTGGCAGGCTGCCCAAGCCCAGTACGACAAGGCGAGGAAGGGAGCCCGCACAGAAGAGCTGCAGAACGCCCGGGCGCTCTACGAGAAGGCAGAAAAGGATCTGGCTGCGGTGGAAGAAAGCTTCACCAGATCGGAGAAGCTGTACAAAAGCGGCGCCATAGCCAAAGTCCAATACGAACAGGCCGAGGCCGGCCTGCGGGCGGCTCGAACGGAACTGGCGAACGCGGGCCGGAGTCTGCAGATGCTGGAAGAGGGAGCAAGTCCGGAGGAGAGGCAGATAGCCCGTTCCCAGGCCGAGGCGGCAAAGGCAAACTACGAACTTGCCCGTCTGCAGGTGGAGTTCACCCGCATCAAAGCACCGGAGTCCGGTGTCATTGCCCGCGTTCTCCAGGACGAAGGGAATATCGTCGCAACCTCCACCCCGATTCTCGTTCTGGTTCAGGATGATCGGATTCAAGTTGAGATCGAGGTCGCAGAAAAATATTATGGAGAGATTCTGCACAGCGGCGAGCTGCTGGAAGCTCGGATCTTCACCGCGGCCTACCCCGGGTCCGATCCCTTCCGCGGGCGGATCCTCACCGTCGCCCCCACGATCAATCCGGCCAGCAGGACCTTCACCGTGACGGTGGATATCGAAGATCCGAAGGATCGCTTGAGACCGGGCATGTACGCGGAGGTGGAGATAATTCTGGAACGTGTTCCCGACGCCCTGCTCGTACCGGCATCCGCGGTATTGGATAGAGCGGGAGAAAAAATCGTATTCGTGGCCGAAGGGACCGGAGAGGCTGCAGTGGCAGCAGCCCGGGGGGTGGTTCCGGGTCTATCCAATGCCGGCGAGGTGCAGATTCTATCCGGAATCGATCCAGGGGACAACGTGATTGTGGAGGGCAATACCTTTTTGGAACAGGGACAAAGAATCGGCGTTCTGGAAGGCGAATGAAACTACCCGGCATATCCGTCAAGCACCCGGTTACTACCTCCATGGTATTCCTCGCTCTTTTAATACTCGGTTTGGTGTCCCTTTCTCAACTTGGCTTGGAGCTGCTGCCGGATATCTCCTTTCCCACCGTGGTCGTATTTACTCCGTATCCGGGGGTCGGACCGGAGGAAATCGAATCCAGCATAAGCGAACCCATTGAGGATGCCGTATCCACCCTCAACGGAGTGGAGAGGATATCCTCTGCGTCCAGCGAAGGGGTATCGATGGTGGTCATTAATTTCACCTGGCGGACAAATATGGATACGATCGTGTCGGAAATCAGAGAAAAGGTGACCGCCATAGAAGATGATCTTCCCGCCGCCGCCGAGCGTCCTGCCATAGTGCGCTTCAATCCGGAGTTCCTGCCCTCTATTGTTCTCAACGTTTCCTCCCGCACGTCCGGCCTCGATTTGCGTCGTCTGGCCGAGGAAGTAATCGTTCCGGAGTTGGAGAAAATTGAGGGAGTGGCGACCGTGGAGGTATTTGGCGGAAAGATTGCCGCGGTCACCTGCAAACTGGATCTGAACAGCATCCGCAAGCTGGATATCCCGATCTTGCGCATCTTGAGGGTGTTCGAAGCCGAGAATGTAAACCTTCCGGCCGGTTCGATCAGCATCGAGGATCGGTACATCGTACTCCGCGCACTGGGGGAGTTCACCTCCTTAAGGGATATTGAGAATGTCTTGATCGGATACAAGGATACGGTTGCCGTTTACCTGGGAGACGTGGCTGAGGTGAGCCTCGGGCATCTGCCGCGGGAGCAGTTTTTCCGAGCCGAAAGCGGCGAGGGAGTACAGCTGGCGGTGCGCAAACAACCGGGACACAACACGGTGGACATCAACCGTATGGTCAAGGAGCAGATCCATCGACTTCGGCGGAAACTGCCCCCCTCGGTGGAGGTTAAGTTACAGTCCGATCAGTCCGACCAGATCCTCAATTCGATAGGGAGTGTAGCCCGGGCTGCCTGGCAGGGGGGACTCCTCGCCGTACTGGTGCTGCTGTTTTTCCTTCGCAGCATCCCCTCCACTCTGATCATCTCGGTAGCCATCCCGGTGTCCGTAGTGGCGACCTTTTCCCTGATGAACTTTGCTGGAATCAGCATGAACATCGTCTCCCTGATGGGGATTACCTTGGGAGTGGGGATGTTCGTGGACAATTCCATCGTTGTTCTTGAATCGAATTTCAGGAAGACGCTGGCCGGAATGCCGCCCGGGGAAGCGGCGGTTGCCGGCACAGCCGAGGTCGGTACGGCGATCACCGCCTCCACCCTGACGACCCTGGTCGTGTTCTTCCCCCTGGTCTTTGTCAAGGATTTTGCCGGACTGATCTTCCAGGATCTTGCCTACACCGTCGTCTTCGCCCTGTTCATCTCCCTGGTCATGGCCTTAACCCTGGTGCCGGTGCTCTGTTCCCGTTTCCTCAGGCTGCCCCGCACTCACAGAGTCAACAACAGCGGCGGCAGTCCGGACCGCAACCTGGCCGATCTTGATGTTAGTCTGGCAGACATCGAGGTACATACTGGAAACCGTCTTGTCGACGGGATCACCGGCAGGATCCAGGAGTGGCTGCGCCGGATGGATGAGTTGTATGAAAAAGCGATTCGCTGGGCTTTGGAGCACACCGCCGCGGTGATCCTATCGGCGGTATTCCTGCTGGTGATCAGTTTGGCCTCGGTCGCACTGCTCGGTATGGAGTTCCTGCCGGAAAGCGACGAGGGCCAGTTCGCCATCTCCATGGAAACACGCATCGGATCCTCTTTTCAGAAGACCGAGGAGAAAGTCCTGGAAGCGGAGCAGATCATCCGGGAACTGGCCAAGGAGGATCTGCAATCGATCTCTACCAGCATCGGCCGAGGGGGAACTATGCAGGGGGCTGCCGAGAGGGGCAGCCACCTGAGCGTCCTGGAGATCCGACTGGTGGACAAGGACAGGCGGAGCCGGACGGTCTGGCAGATTATTAATGAATTGTCCGAACGTTTAGACCGGGGCGTCATGGACAGCCGTTTTCGTTTCAGCCTCCAGGGTGTCGGAGCATTAGCCACGACGGTGACCGGTGACAGCGAGCCGATCGTTGTGGGGATCAGCGGCGATGATTTGGATAGAAGCTACGTCTATGCTCAGCGGATCGCCTCCCGGATGGAGCGGGTTCAGGGGGTTCGGGATGTCGATCTGTCCTATAAAACGGGCAAACCGGAGCTGCAGTTCCGCATCAAGTGTAAAGAAGCAACAGGTCTTGGCCTTAGCCCCCTGGAGATCGCCGCTACCCTGCGAACGGCTTACAAGGGAAGCAAGGTGTCCACCTTTCGGGGAACGGATGATAAGTACGATGTGTACGTGATTCTCGCCGATGCTGACAGGAACTCTTTGAAAGGAATCCAGAAACTGTTCTTTGTGAATCCTCTTGGGGAAACGATCCCCCTCGAGAACGTGGTAGAGGTAGTGCAGGGGATCGGACCACTGACAATCGGTCGGGAAAACAGAACTCGAATCATCGAGGTCACCGGAGCCCTGACCGGCGAGCGGGCCTTGAATCGGGTCATGGCGGATATTCAGGAGGAGGTGTCCGGGCTGGGTTCCGTTCCACCCGGTATCGAACTGTCATACTCCGGCTCTTATCAGCAGATGCAGGAATCCTTCCGCAGCCTGTTGTTCGTCCTGATCCTGGCCGTCGCGCTGGTGTACATGGTGTTGGCCTCCCAGTTCGAGAATCTTCTCCATCCACTGATCATCATGTTTTCGGTGCCCTTCTGCATCATCGGACTGGTAGCCGCGCTGGTGGTCACCGGAACGACCTTCAGCATGATGAGCTTCATCGGCGCGATCCTCCTCGTGGGGATCGTCGTCAACAACGCCATCGTCCTGATCGACTATATGAACCGGCTCCAGGAGCGGGGTCTTTCGGTGAGGGAAGCCATTATTCGGGGTGGAAAGACCCGGCTCAAACCGATCCTGATGACCAGTTTCACCACCATCTTCGGCCTGCTGCCCATGGCGATCGGCGTCGGAGCCGGTTCAGAGCTGCGGGCTCCCCTGGGGCGGGCGGTGGTCGGCGGACTTCTGACTTCCAGTTTCGTGACCCTGATTCTCATTCCCACCCTGTACTGGCTGGTCGAGTCTCGCATCAGGAAGAGAAAACCATGAGGTCGGCGGCGGTCGTTGTGCTCCTGATCCTCCTTGTGCTCCACTCCCCGGAGGTGCTTTGGGCCGAACAGGTGAGCTTTGAACAAGTCCTGGAACTGGCCATGGATCGGAGCGAGATCCTGAAGCTCCGGCGAAGCGCGGTGAAGCGGGCCAGTCTATCCCTGGCCGAGGCCCGAAGCCGGCTGGGACCCGAACTGACCTTTCAGGCCGCAGCCGGCTATTTGGCCAATCCCCCGGAGGGCATCACGGTGAAGGCCGGAGACTTGGGGGAGATTCCTCCTCCTATCTCGTTCGCCATCCCTGAGCAGGATCTTACCTTCATCGAAGATGCCCGCAACAGCTATTTCGAGCTGACCCTGCAGCTGATCCAGCCCCTGTACACCTGGGGCAAGCTCAAGGGTTCGGTGGATCTTGCCGCCCTGGGACTGCGGGCATCCAAGTTTGAGTTTACCGAGCAGGAGCGGCAGCTGCGTCGGGAGCTGCACAAGGCCTATTTCTCCGGTGTATTTGCCCGGGACTCCGCAGGGCTGCTCGAGCAGATCCTGGACATTCTCGAAGAGATCGAAAAGGATAGACGCAGAGCCTTCGAGCTCGGATCCGTGAACAAACTGTCGGTGCTGCAGATCGAAACTCAAATCTCAGGGGCGCGGCGGCAGCTCGTCCAGGCTCGGGAAGCGTACTCGAGCGCCCTGGAAGCCGTGGCGCTGTACACGGACCTTGATCCGCAAGACCTGGATCTGAGTGCAGCGTTTCGCAAGGATCTTCCCCGGTTCACCGAGGCGGCGCTGAAGGAGGAAGCCGAAGGAAACTCCCCGAGCCTGAGGAAGGATCTGCTGGATCAGGAACAGGCCCGGGCAAATCTCAACCTGGTTCGAAGCGGCGCGATCTTCCGTCCGGACTTCTCTTTCAATTTCTCCTTCGAGGTTTCAGGGCAAACGATCCCCTGGAGCGAGGACAGCTGGGAAGACACCTGGGATCTGAACCTGATCGTAGGTGTCGGCACTCAGGGATCCCTGTTCGACTCGGGCCGTTCCGGGCATCGGATTCGCCAAGCGGAGGAGGTGTTGGCTGCAAGCCAGGATGCGATCGATCTGAAGCGCAAACAAATCCATCTGCAAACCCGGCGGGCCGTCGAAGAGCTGCAGCTGCGCCAAGCCGAGCTCCAGGAGGCGGAAGCCGGGGTCATCCAGGCCGAGGAGGAGCAAAAAAACTCAAAGTTAGGGTTCGAGCAACAGTTACTGACCCGGGAGAAGTGGGGAGCGGCCCGGCTTGCATTGCTGCAAAAGCGATTGGAGCTTCTGGCAAGAGGGTTTTCCTTTGAACTGGCACTTTCCGAACTGGAATCCGTCGTCGGTTTTCGCTGGCCCGGGCGGGAGTCTTTGCCGATCAACTAGGTAGAGGAGGAGGAGTTTCACCATCGCCAAGGCAAAGAGCAGAACAAAGTTTATCTGTACGGTCTGTCAGCACGAAGAACCCAAGTGGCTCGGCCGCTGTCCGGAGTGTGGAAGCTGGAACAGCTTCGAAGAGTCGGCGGAGCAGTCCTCAGGTGGGAAAAGCAGGGATCGGGTCGAACAGTTTCCCCGACCCCTGTCGTCCATAGAAAGGAAGGAGGGCTTGAGGCTGGACTCCGGACTGGGGGAGATGAACCGGGTTCTAGGCGGAGGCATCATGAAAGGCTCGGTGGCGCTGATCGCCGGGGAACCGGGAATCGGTAAGTCGACGCTTATGCTGCAGCTGGCAGCCGGAATCCGCAGCGAGGGCCGGGTTCTGTACATTTCGGGAGAAGAATCGCCGGTGCAGATCCGTCTGCGGGCCGATAGGCTGGGAGTCCGGGACAGCAGGATCGAGGTCTTTTCTGAAACCGAGCTCTCCGCACTGCTGCGGGCCTGCGAGAAACTCAAACCGGTCGTGGTGATCCTGGATTCGATCCAGACTGTGCATTCCGAGGATATCGGCAGTGTGCCCGGGACGGTGAATCAGATCAAACTGTGCGCCCAGGAGCTTATCGACTGGGCAAAGTCCCACGGAGCAGCCCTGTTCCTGGTGGGTCACGTGACCAAGGAGGGGTATATCGCGGGTCCCAAGGTCATCGAGCACATGGTGGATACGGTGCTGTACTTTGATTCGGGCAGCGCTGAGATCCGCATTCTTCGCTGTGGGAAAAACCGCTTTGGATCGGTGGACGAGATCGGGATCTTCGAGATGGGGGAGCAGGGGCTGCAGCAGGTGGAGGACCCGGCGGCGGTGTTCCTCTCCCAGCGGGTGGGCGAGCAGCCTCCCGGTGTGGCCGTAGCGCCCGTGTACGAAGGATCCCGAATCCTCCTTGTTGAAATTCAGAGCCTGGTTGTTCCGGCCAAGGGAGGGGTTTCCCGCGTCTTTTCCGAACGAATCGATTCGGCCCGGGTTTCCCGAATGGCCGCGGTTCTGGAAAAACATCTAAAGGTTCGCCTGTCCGATCAGGATATCTATGTCAACGTCGGGGGCGGGATACGCATCAGCGAGGTTGGGGTCGATCTGCCCTTGTGCCTGTCTCTGTACTCAGCCCGGATCAATCAGCCGATTCCTCCTCTCACCGCCATCGTCGGGGAGATCAGCCTGGCCGCGGAGGTTCACCCGGTAGGGCATCTGGACAGGCGCATCAGAGCGGTGCAGGAAATGGGTTTCTCCCGGCTCCTTTCTCCTCCACCGAAAGAACAAAAAATGCAGGTTCCGGAATTTTGCTTCCCAGTGTCCTCGCTGGCCGAGGCGGTCAGAACCGGTTTTCAGACATGAGATTGCTCGGCAAGACAGGCAAGTCATCCAGCTTCCTCCTGCTGTCTCTTCTGCTTGGGCTGTTTTTTCTAGGGCCGGGAGGATTTCTTTTCGCCGAATTGGATGAACCGCCCCAAGGAACGGAACAAGCCGGTGTTGAAAACTTGGGGGAAGCACTGCAGGGCGACGAAGATCGGCAAATACTGGAAGATCTGCGCCGGGGCGTGCTTTTATCCGTGTCCTGGATTTTTCTGGTCGTCGGCTTAGTACTGGTTTCCCTGACCTTGCGGAAGACCTACCTCTGGCTGATGGCGGTGCGCAAGGCCAGGGTACCGCCGACCCGGTACTTCAACCTTCAGCTTCAGGTCCGGGGCCGTGGAGGGGATCTCAGTCTCCACAGTTTTGATTACTATCCGGTAGTCGTGGCTGCCGGCGGGACCGCGGATCTGCTGCTTCCCAGGTTTTCCGACTCTCAAGCCCGGTTCCGCATCGATTATCACCACGGACAGGCCCACCTGTCGTCGGACACCCCCATTATCGTGAACGGTGTACCTCGGCGGCAGAAGCCGCTGAAGCAGGGTGACCGGATCGTATTCGGTCCTTACCGGCTCGATTTCAGGGATGCCTCGATCCAGGAGCAGACGGCACCGATCCCGGGCAAGCCGGTCTTTGCCTGGCAGTTTCCCATCGTGGCACTTCTGCTGGCCCTCTCTGTCCTCTTTAAGCAAGCCGGTGCTGTACCCGAAAACACGATGTTGTTGGCCAGAGCCGCGCAGCTGCAGAGCGCTGAGCAGAGCAGCCGCAGGAGTCGGGAACGTGTGCATCAGGAGACGGTTATCCGGGAGCAGAGACCCGTCGAGGCTGCGATTGCGAAGGCGGACACGTCCGTCAGCCGAGCGACTCGAGCCGAGGACACCGCTGCTGCTCGAACAGATTCCCATCTCCTCCGTAGTGCTGCGGAAGACCCATCACCTTCCCGCCAGAGTTTCACAGCACCGGAACCAGCCCCGGCCGGAAGACCGGCCGTCAGCAGGGAACCCCCGGTCGATGCAGTCGTGGAGGTGCCGGCACCGCAACCCGTCAGCAGCACTTCACCTGTCGGGGAGGAGGGGTCGACATTTTCCCATCGGCGAGCCAAACAGCAGCCGCCGATTCTGCAGGCATCGGTTCTCGGGACTATTGCCCCGGCAGCAATGCAGAACGACGGGATCAATCCGTTGGAAGCACTCAGCTTCATCAAAAAGAGATCTACGCCGGATATCGGCAGAACCAAGGTCCGGGTGATAGCCCCCGGCCGCCCCGTCGAGTATTTCAAGACGGACATCCTGTTCATCCACGCCCATCCGGATGATGAGAGCATCGATTTCGGTTCTCTGATGGCCAGGGCTTTCCGTTCAAACAAGAGGATTGTCACTCTTCTGTTTACCGACGGAGAATCAGGGTTGGACTTGTACCCTCAGAGAAAGGTGGGAGATATCTACCCCGCCCGGGTTCTCAAAGGGGGTGCACTGTCCCAGGTCCGGGTGGTGGAAGCTACCCGTGCGCTGTCGATTCTCGGATCTGAGATGTACCTTCGCTGGGGCCTGGAGAATCGGCCGTACAACACCCAGAGAGATGTGGTGCCGCCCGAAGAAGTTATCCGCGGCTGGGGCGGCAAGGAACAACTTGTCGCCAGACTGATCGAAGTCCTGGAGGGGTTCCAGCCCACGATCGTTGTTTCTCCGGACAGCCGTTCGAAGGCCTATGAGCATTTTGAACATGAGGCGGTGGGACAACTTGTACAGATGGCTCTTGAGCGCCTTCGTCACGGCGGCAAGTCGTCTGTGAAAGGGTATCTGGTATCGATCGATCCCTATCAGGTGGACCGCTATACCGGTGTAACGGCTGTCGATGCCCAGATCCAGGATAGCGAATCTGGATTTGCCTACAGGGCGATCCAAGCACTGGCCCTGAAAGAGCACGTCACTCAGCGGGACGCCTCGGTGATCGGGGTGAGCCGGCTTTCCCATCTACCCCAAGAATTCTACAAGGCTCTTTTCTGGGACCTTGATGAGTCCTTTGAGGATTACCTGAGGTAGCTTTTTGGGCGCCGATCCCGGTCTTTAATTATGAAAACAGCTCGGCGATGCCCTGCTCCGTGGCCGGACAGATCCCTCGCTCGGTGATCAGCCCCGTGACCAGGCGGGCGGGGGTGACGTCGAAGGCGTAATTCGCCGCAGGGCTTCCCTCCGGCAGAATGCGGACTTCAGCGTCCTCCTGAGTGCCTTTTAGCGCCCCTCGAACGAAGCTGACCTCCCCGGCATCGCGCTCCTCGATCGGAATCTCGGCGATCCCGTCGCGAAGACTCCAGTCGATGGTCGAAGAGGGCAGGGCGACGTAGAAGGGGACCCCGTTGTCCCAGGCCGCCAGAGCCTTGAGGTATGTGCCGATCTTGTTGGCCACATCGCCGGTTCTGGTGGTACGGTCCGAACCGACCACAACCAGGTCCACCCGGCCGTGCTGCATCAGGTGTCCCCCCGCATTGTCGACGATTACCGTATGGGGTACGCCGGCCTGGGCGAGTTCCCAGGCTGTCAGCCGGGCACCCTGATTCCGCGGGCGGGTTTCATCGACCCAGACATGCAGGGCAATACCCCGACGCTGGGCCTCATATATCGGAGCCGTGGCCGTACCGTGGCGTACGCAGGCCAGCCAGCCGGCATTGCAATGGGTGAGCACATTGACGGTGCCCCTTTTCTTTTTATATATCTCTTCGATAAGGTGCACTCCCCACTCACCGATCCTGCGGCATCGCTCGATATCTTCCGCTTCGATCTCCCGAGCGGTGCTCAGAGCCGCGGCGGTCCTCTGTATCGGGTCATCCATCCCCTGCAGCCCGTTCAGCTGACGCTCCACCGCCCAGGCCAGGTTGACGGCAGTCGGCCGGGTGGCCAACAGTAGCTTGGCTGCCTCCGCCAGGGTGTTCCGTTCTCCAGCCCCCCGGGGCTCCCGACAGGCGAGGTACATGCCGTAGGCGGCGGCTACACCTATAAGCGGCGCTCCACGTAGATGCATCTCCCGAATGGCGGTACACATCTGCTCGAGACTGGCAATCTCTTCGATGATCGTCCGGTGGGGCAGGTGGCGCTGGTCGATGATGCACACTCTCCCGGATTGTTCGGAGAACCAGATGGACTGCAGACTTTTTACTTCTGACAAGATCCTACCTGCTGTTATGACCGAATGAAATGGACTGATAAATCACCATAAATTGGAGCCTCAAGTATAGCCGAAGTTCTTTCTGTTGATAAGCGTACCCGCTTGCATGTATTCTTCAAAAGGTATGAGCAATCTGGTATGGATCGAGTTGGACCGGGAGGCTCCCGATCATAACCTTCGGGAGCTGCGCAAGGGACTGAAGAAAGGGACCATCCTCTGCGCGGTGGTGAAAGCAAACGCCTACGGGCACGGGGCTGGGGAGATGATTCCCTTGCTGCCGTCGGCGGATTGGTTTGCCGTCAATTCTCTGGAAGAGGGAATCGAGCTGCGAGAGATGGGAGAGAAACGCCCGATCCTGATACTCGGGTATGTACCCCTGGATGCCCTCCAGGAGGCGGTAGCTCGAAATCTGGATCTCACGGCATACAACAGAGAAACCCTCGAAGCCCTGGCGCAGCTGGACATCGGCAGCATCGGCCCTGCCCGGCTGCACCTGAAGGTGGAAACCGGTACGGGACGGCAGGGGATCCTGCCGGAGCAGGTCGAAGGGTTCGTTGGGCGGCTGAACAACCTGCCAGGGGTAAGGCTGGTGGGGGTGTCCACTCATTTCGCCAATATCGAGGACACCCTGAATCACGACTACACGCAAGCCCAGCTCGATCACTTCGGTGACGTTCTGAACATCCTGGATCGTCTGGATATAAAAGCCGATTTCGTCCACGCCGCGGCCACCGCCGCCGGGATTCTCTTTTCCAAGACCCACTTCAACCTTGTCCGCGCCGGGATCGGGATCTACGGCCTGTGGCCCTCTCGAGAGACCTACCTCTCCACCCTGCTCGGGCACCGGCCGGTACCGGATCTTCGGCCTGTTCTGACCTGGAAAACCCGCATCGTCCAGATCAAGGATCTTCCCGAGGGCAGCTACATCGGTTACGGCTGCACCTACAGAGCCACCCGTCCGATCCGTCTGGCCGTGCTTCCCGTGGGCTATGCAGACGGGTATGATCGGAAACTGGGGAACACGGCGTATGTGCTGATCCTGGGGAAACGAGCTCCCGTAATCGGGCGGGTTTGTATGAACCTGACCATGGTGGATATCAGCGATATTCCCCAGGCGGGGCTGGAGGAAGAGGTTGTACTTCTGGGACGGGACGGCGAGGAGCGGGTCAGCGCCGAGACGATGGCCGAGTGGGCGGGGACGATCAACTACGAGATCGTGACCCGCATCAGCCCCTTGCTGCCGCGCCGGGTTGTTGGTCCGTGAAAAAGCGGTGAAGCCGGAGCGGGAGAAACATTCTACTCCAGACCAACGAAGACTTTAATGTACTGAAGCCTCTCGTAGTACTCCGGTTTCTCACTGACTTCCATGGACATCTTGCCCCGGAACTCGTCGATCTTCTGGTATCCATGGGCGTCCATCCAACTGCTCAGCTCCTCGAGTATCTCCTTGATTCGTCCCATTCCCTTCTGGTAGAGATTCGAGCAGATCTGTATCACCTGGGCTCCGGCGAGCAGCTGCTTGATGGCTGCGCTTCCATCGTGGATGCCTGTGGAAGCGGCCAGTTCGCAGCCGACCTGGGTGGAAAGGATGGCGATCCAACGTAGAGGAACGTAGATCTCGTCGGGAGAACTGAGGTGATAGCCCGGTGCCAGCTCAAGCTTTTCGATATCGATATCCAGTTGGTAAAACCGGTTGAACAAAACCAAGGCCGCGGTACCGGCGTTGCGAAGCTTGCGGGTGATCTGGGGCAGGGAAGTGAAGTAGGGACCGATCTTGGCGGCGATCGGCAGATCGACCTTGCGGCGAATCCCCTCTACTATCCGGACATAGGTTTTTTCGATCTCTTCTGCACTGTGTTCGGGATCGGTAGGAAGAATGGCGATGTTCAGCTCGATCGCATCGGCCCCCGCCCTGGCGATTTCAGCGGCATAGCTGTTCCACCACTTCGGGGTAATGCAGTTCAGGCTGGCGATCACCGGAATTTTCACTGCTTTCTTGGCGTCTTTTATGAGTTTAAGGTACTCGTCCTGACCGAGCCGCATACCCATCTGCCGTACATAGTCGAAAGCTTCCGGATGGGGGTAGGGCCACGAGTCTTCTTCGATTTCCGCGGTCTGGGCTTCAATCTGCTCCTCGAACAGGGATTTCAAGACTACCGCACCGGCCCCGGAATCTTCACAACGCTTAATCTTTTCTACGGTGTTGGTCAGGCTGGAGCTGGAAACAATGATCGGATTCTTTAGTTGTATGCCCATGTAGGTAACGGCTAGGTCTGCCATGCGGACCTCCTGTCATCTCTTTTCATCGTAAGATCGCTTCGCGATGTC
>CAZBXU010000002.1:24315-43826 GCA_964495755.1 uncultured Spirochaetaceae bacterium
TAAGATCGCTTCGCGATGTCCTTCGTAATGACGAGGCAAATCTTGCACTTTTTACGGAAAATTGTCAAAGTGCTCTCTCATTCCGCTGTACAGTCGCAGACATGCCCCCCGGTGATGCGCCGTAAATCGTCGAAGCTCATCGGCACACCGGAGCTGTCAGTGCCTGCGGCTGGATAGATCGTATCGTATTTTTGGAGAGAGATATCGAGAAAGATCCCGATTTCTTCGACCCCGAAGGGGCATACGCCCCCGGGTTGATAACCGGTGGCGGTGAAAGTTTCCTCAGGCTCGGCCATGCGAGTCTTTGCACCAATCGTCGCCTTGAGTTTGGCGTTGGCTACCTTTTTGTCTCCGGCACAGACAACCATGAAATAACGCCCATCCTTGGCTACGAATAAAAGCGACTTGGCGATGTTGCCAACCGCGACACCCAGCTTCTCCGCGGCCAGCACTGCGGTAGGGGTGCTGCCTTTTTCAAACTCGATTGCCTGTAGATTGTTGCTTTCCAGCACCTCTCGTACTCTGTCGGGTATCATGACTCTTAAAATACTCTAGGATAGTGAGGTAATTTCTTCTCGGATACGGACGAATCCTGGCTTCAAGATATCGTAGATGATCCGTATCCGTTCGTCGTAATGGATGAACGCCGATTTCATGGCGTTGATGGTGATTTTTTCCAGATCTCGAAGCGTGAGATTGTAGTGATTGACCGCCAGGAACAGCTCCTTTCCGAGGCTGGTGTTGCTCATCAGCCGGTTGTCTGTACAGAGGAACACTCTAAAGTCATTTCTATAGTACATGGGGAAGGGATGCTCGTCCAACGAAGCGGCGGCTCCGGTTTGGATGTTCGAGGACAGGCACATTTCCATGGGAATGCGTTTGTCCCTTATGAAGTGGGCCAGGGAGCCCATCTTTTCGATGCGAGTCCCCTGAATCGACATGTCTTCGAGTAGACGGGTGGCATGTCCAATACGATGGGCTCCGCAGAACTGGATAGCCTGCCAGATCGACTCCATACCGAAAGACTCTCCGGCATGGATGGTGATGTTGAAGTTCATCCGTCGTATGAACTCGAAAGCGTCCAGGTGTTTCTTCGGCGGGTGGCCGTACTCGTCCCCGGCCAGGTCGAATCCGACCACTCCTTTCTCCCGGAAGGCAACGGCCAGCTCCGCCGTTTCCAGACTGACCGTCTGATCCCGCATGGCACAGAGGACCAGGCCGTACTGCACACCGGTCTTTGCTTTTCCCGCTTCCAAGCCCCGCAGGACCGATTGTACCACCTTCTCCAGATTGAGTTTGCCCTGCAGATGAAGAACCGGGGCGAAACGGATCTCTACGTAGACGACGTTGTCTTCGGCCAGATCCTCGAGAGTTTCCCGGGCGATCCGCTCGAGGGCCTCCTCGGTCTGCATCACCGAAAGAGTCGTGCGAAAACCTTCCAGATACAGACTCAGGTTTTTGCGGTCCGCACCCCGATGAAACCACTTGGCAAGGTCGTCCGGCTTCTTTTCCGGAATTTCAACCTGGTACTTCTTGGCGAGCTCAACGATCGTTTGCGGCCGTACTCCCCCATCCAGGTGGTCGTGCAGTTCAACTTTGGGAAACCGCCGGATCATTTCTTCTGTAACCATGGTAGCATTCTACCGGCAGCCTGAAAGAAACACAAGGCGCTGCCAATTGTCTTACCGGAGTGCGGGGAGCTGTCGGGGCTTTCGCAGCTTTCGGAGTTATCGCAGAAGGGAAGTGAGGTAGGGGATGCCGATGAATGTACCTAAAGAGCTGCCAATGCTGGAGAACAGAAAGACCAATAGGATGTGGGTGATCCTGTTTCGGAAGAACCCCCGAAAACTCAGGAGATCTTCTGGGAGATTTTCGAAATCCGTGACCCGGGGTTTGCGCAACGTGGCTTCCACAATCCCGGTAAGTAAGCCAACTCCGATGGTTGGATTCAGCGAAGTAATTGGAGCACCGATGAATGCGGCGGCGATGGTGATCGGATGTGCCAAGGCCAGAAGCGATCCGATCGCCGACAACGTGCCATTCACCAGTATCCACTTCCACATCATGGAGAGGCTCAGTTGCCAGCCGGAACGGAAAAAGCCTGCAACGATCAATCCGGCGATGATTGCCGGAACCAGGTATGGGAGAATTCGGGAAATTTTTTTACGGGGCGGAATCGTTTCCAGGGAGGAAGTGTCATTTTCAAGAGTACCTGCCTCCAGTCCTTTCAGGCTCTCTATGATTCCTTCAACGTGACCTGCGCCGATGACGGCAACGATCTTGTTCCCCGCCGCATTGTTTATTCGGGTAGCGAGATAACGGTCCCGTTCATCGATCAGCACTTCTTTAACCGATGGCAGAAACGAGGCAAGCTCGTCCATCATGTTTTGAAACGTGCTTTTGGCCTTCAGTCTTTCGATCTCTTCGGCATCGAGTTTTTCCCGTGTAAAGATAGAGCTGAGCATGGCAGCGAGCATCTTATTTTTTCCCCAGAAACTGGAGAGCGACCAGGCTCGGCGAAGGGTGACCTGAATATCCCGATCGCAAAGGCTGAAAGCGATGCCCTGTTCTTCGCAAATCTTGACCGCTGTGAGCATCTCCTCTCCGGGGGATACCCCCATTTCCAAACCCAAGCGACGCTGAAATGAAGAGAGCACTAGATTGGCGAGCAGAAGAAAACCTTTTCGCTCTCTCAGCACCTGCCCGATGTTCAGATTCTGCCAGGACTGTTTTTTTATAAGGGAATTTAAACGGGTTTCATCAATTTCAACGCACACCCGATCCGGTTCCTCGGCAAGAATGACCTCTCGAACTTCCTCTACACTTCGCCTGGACACGTGGGCCGTGCCAACCAGTATGAACTCTCTGTCTCCCAGGCTCAGGCGGGTAACGGTCTCGTGGCTCAAGGTGCCGTTCTCTTGATGTTCGGTGCTCATTTGATTGTCCCGGTCTTTCATTTTTCTTTTCTCTGTCGAATCTTTGTATTAGAATGTGTCAGTTTCCTTGAAAAAGAGCAAGGCGTCAGTCCTCGTAACCAAACCGGCTGAGCAGAGACTTGGCGATTCTTTTCTCCGGAAGGTCGCGGCCATCTATCTCCGTTACCAGGAGCAGATACCGAAGCGCCGTTTCTACTCCGTTCTCGAGTAATAGTCGAGAGGCGATGAAAAAGAGCATCCGCCCCTGATTCACCTTATTCTGCTCCTTGTTGGCGAGGCCGATCGTACGAAGCTCCAGAGCCGGATCTATCAGGTAACGGGCAATCACACCATACCAGGAGTCCCGGGGGAAGCTTCCGAGTTGTTTGCTGAGATAGTCCTTCGCCCCTTCGCTCTCGCCGAGATGGATTAGACTAAGAGCCGATAGAAGAGCATAGGAAGGTTCCTCCTGTTCGTGAATGTAGGCCTGTCGAAACTCCTCGGCCGCAGGTTTCCAGTTCTCTTCTATATAATGTAGAACCGCCAACGGAGCGTAGGCAAAGTAGTACTCAGATTTAAGCTCGAGAACCCGGCTGTAATCGGCGATCGCCTCAGGTATTCGGTTAAGCCGGTCATAGAGGCCCGCCCTGTAGACATAGGCGAGAAAGATTTCCCCATCGATTGCGATCGCCTGTGTAAGATCTCGGCCGGCTTCCTCCCACATGCGTAACTGCAGGTAATGTCTCCCGCGATCTATATAGTTCCAGTAAAAGCCCGGGTCCAGTTCGATTGCGATGCTCAGATCCTGCACTGCTCCTTGCCGGTCTTTCAGGGAAGCCCTGGCCCGTGCGCGATCGGCGTAGTTCATTCCGTTGTCGGGATCAGCAGAAATAGCTCTACCGAAGATGTCGACCGCCTGCTCAAATTTCTCCTGATTGAGATAGACGATACCCAGCCCGCGCAGGGATGTCGGTTCTCGAGGATCTGCCTCGAGGGCAGCCTTAAAGGAAATTTCCGCAGATGTGTACTCCTCAGCCTCCAGTTGCAGGTTCCCCAGCGCCGCCAGCACCGTAGGATTGTTTCTATCGATCTTGAAAGCGTCTTCGAGGCACCGTCTCTCCTTACTCGGGTTTCCCGTCAGTCTTTCCAGATAACTGAAGGCGAGCAATACATCTACCGTGGGACCCGTTTCTCCGATCAGCTTGTCAAGTTCCAGGCGAGCCTCCTGCCGGTAGCCGGCAGCTATGAGCAGCCGGGCAAGAAGAAGTCGATTTTCAGAAGAGTCTGGGTGTTTCTCCAGATAACTGCGATACTCCTCCAGGGCGGCATCCGGATCCCCCGCTTCTATGTACTCTTTTATCTTCTGATAGGGAAACTCCGGAGGTTCTTCTTTCTTTGTTTCTCTGCCGGGAACGCCGCTGCACCCGGCAAGAACCAGAGATAGCATGAGAATGCCGGTTGCCAGAGATAATTGAATCTTTGGATACCCGATGATAGAATAAACCCCCCATGAAGCGAAAGCTTTCTCCAATATACTATATAATTCCGGTACTCTATATCGGCGTCATCCTTTTTTTCGTCTTCATGCAGTTTCAGGCCAGAGAAGAGTTCGGGGAAAAAGTCGGCAGCCTTTCCGTCTCGGGCGTGTACGCGAAAACCCTGGGTGGCCGGCAGCGCATGAGACATATCGAAGTGCGGTTCCATGATCTTCAGATGGATTTTTCTCAAAGTTCGAGCGCGATCGCCGGTTTCGGTTCGCTGCGGGAGAAGAAGCTTCCCTTGGAATCCTTCAGTCAATTCCCCGATGGTTTTGAAATCGCTTTCAGTGACGATACTGCTTTGCGATTTGTTGTAGAAGGCGCTCTGGGTGATCGGGTGGTGATCAATCCGATAATTCCACGGCAGCTTGAAGGAATGAGGACTCTTTCCCTGCCCTTCACGTATGTGGAGGGAGCAGGGGTGGCACTAAAAGGAATTCCTCTCCTGTCGCACAAGGGGCCGGCGGGAATCGTGTACGTATCCCTTCCCGGCGGATCAAAGATCGACACAGAAAAGGGAAGATTCGTATTGCAGCTGGAGAGTGACGGCCCTAAGAACTCCATCGTCTTTGAGCGGCTATTGGAAGAACAGGAGCCTTACCTGTATTGGTTCTCCCGCAATTTCACTTTGATCGATCAGGAAGAATTTATTGAGAAGATTGAATCATATCTCAAGCGATCCTATCAGTACTGGAACGGTGTTTTCATCAGTAATCCGAGCAGTCAGGAATTGATCGGCGATCTTGGAATATCCTTGATCTCAGAAGCTATCAAAAGGGGTGAATATCGGCGAACCCTGGTTGTCATATCGAGAAATCTGCGTCAACTGCTCAGAGACAACGCAGACAATCCATCCCTTTATAATAGTGCAGCCTATCTGGGGAACCTCCCGTCGTTCCTGACCGCTCGACAGCAAAGCGCGGCGGATGAAATCGATCGGATCATGGATCTGATAAAACGAGCGGAGTTTTCGGTATTCAGGACACCAAAACTGCTCCGCTTCATCCTCAATCATGCTCCCTTTTCTCTGGCGGAGGAGGTTCTCCGTCTGGCCGATAGTGTTCAGCTGGAAACAGCAGAAGTCGATACGCTGATCTATCTCGTCAATGTGTATTTAGAAGCTGTCGAGTATCTCGATATCGGTGAAGCGACATTTACACGGGTTTCAGATATCATCGATCGTTTCCTTCTGCCGGAGATTAAAAAAACCTTAAAGGGACTTTTCTTTGGCGGATCATCGTCAACCCAGGCCTCAGAAGCCAACCTGTATAACCTGTACGAGTCAATCCTGATCGGCAACGCGTTGATGAGAGCCGGAGAAACCTTGGCCAAAGATTCATATATTTCCCTGGGTCGAACTCTCATCTATTCAGTGTTGGATCTTGCCGACACTGAAGGGTTTGTGCCCGCCCGGGTACGTATTCAAGATGGGGAGGCTGAGCCGATAGGGGATCTTCTGTCTCCGGAATCTATCTACATGCTTGTGCCGAGTGTACACTATACACCTGCGGAGTATCCCCTGTATTCCTATCTGTATCCGGGTAGCTGGATATGGACCGCTTCCCGGCTTACGGATGTTAAAATTGATGATCAACAGTATCGGTTCTTTTTCTCCTTCCCGACCGGAGAGACTCACTACCTGCTGATACAGGGGATTCGACCGATGGCCTCGATGATTATGCATGGAATTCCCTGGAAACCGGATCCGGAGTACTTCCGCTATACCGATGGTTGGGCCTACGATGAAAGCACTCAAACCCTGTTTGTTAAACTGACGCACCGCAAGATTTCCGAAGAAATTGTACTGAACTATTGATCCGTTTGTCCGGCGTCTGGGCTACGGTGCAAAAGTGCGCCGGGAGAGTGGGCCCATAGTTTACAGACTGCTGCGGAGTACATATACTTTGTGGTCGGACAGCGGTCTATGAAAACACCACCGGAACGAACATTGCTGCGTCTCCTCCATCACAACTGGAATCGAAAGACCCTCACCACTGTTGCCTATATTTGCGAGCACTACTTGTTCAAGGGCTGCTTCAGCGATGTACGCGTGATCGGCCTGGACAAAGTAAAGAGGAAGGCCGATTCGGGAAAACGGTTGATATTCATCCCCGACCACCAGAGCGAGTATGACTGGCTGCTCCTCCAGAGCAGGTTGTTCTTGGCCGACATCAAGACCGTTATCCAGGCGGGGGACAACCTGTTTATTGGACCCCTGGATCCGGTACTGCGCGGCTGCGGTGCGTTTATGAGCATCCGGGAGTCTCGGTCTTTTTACTCCAGCCACTGGCTGTACAATCTTTCGGTAAAGTACCTTGGGAAAAGACCGATTGTGATCGATCGGGAACTCTACACCAGGTTGTACTTGAAACAGCTGGAACGTATCCTTGGCAAGGAGGGCTACAACCTTCTTGTGTTTCCGGGGTATGAAACAGATCCGTACTCCGGGCAGGTGAAGTACGGTCGTTCATATAGCGGGATGTTCAATCCCTTATCTCCCTATGTTTTTGTTTCAGTTTCCAGGGTGCTGCGGGAGTTGGGAATCAAAGATGCCGAATACGTACCGGTGTCCATATCCTACGAGAGGGTTCCCGAAGACGTGTTGTTTCGGGAGTTCCGAGCCAAGACCCATAGTTCTAGGATGGCCAAATACATCTACGACCACTACTACACCTTTTTCAAAGCCCCCTTTTCGAAGGAGCTTCATCAGGAAAAATCGAGAGTGTGTATAAAGTTCGGTGAAGGGATTCCCACCGATTTTAGCGATCGGGCCAGAGAGTTTGCGGAAACCGTGCGCTATGAAATCGCCAAGCTTACCCGGGTTTACGAAAGCACGCTGATCTTTCACTCAATCGAAAACAGGTTTTCCCTTCCCAAACGGGATTTAAAACTAAACGCTGTGCACAACATCAGAAAGTTGCAGAGCTTGAACATAGATTGTTCCCCGCTGTACTCAACTGCCGAAAGATTCATGTCACTCGATACCATGCTGAAGCGAGTTGAAAACCTTTTCAACTTTCGCGAAAGACCGGTGGTGCCCTTGAAGTCCTATCTTACTTTGGAGCACGACAGAAACGAGGTGTTCATCCACAATCCTCATCTGGCCGCCTATTACGGCAATAAGCTTAACTACATCCTGAGCAAAACCTAGTTTAACTCGCAGTTGAAATCAGGTTCGCAATCGTATTTGTGTTGTCGGTGATATTCTTGATCACGGCCGTTAGAAGGACTCTGCAGTCTCTGCAACGTTGAATCTATCACCAAGTTTCGTGCCTGCCTGTCCACGGAGCACCCGCGGCGGTTGTATGAGCATTGTTTATTTTTTTTGTAGCAGGCCTGAGAGCGTTATTACTTGTTGGGATCCCAGGAGAGGTTGATACCAAATTCATTGTTGAGTCGAACACCGACGGTGCTCTCAGCTCCCAGAGGAAAGCGTAGGATGCCCCGGTAGCGGCCGCTCAGCCGTACCTCCGGGTTGATTCTCGATTCAACCTTCAGCCCCGCGGTGTAGGTCTGCTGGATCTTCTCCTGATTCCGATACAGGTCGAAAACGCCCCGGAAGGAAGGAGTGAGCTTCAACTGATCCAGTACTTTCAGGGTGAGCTCGGTTTTCGCCAAGAGGCTGGTAAGGTTTTTGGACTCACCATAGGAATCCAACTCGTCGTACCAGGTCCACTTGGATCGACAGCTTAAGCTCCACCGGACCCGGTCGGTGATGTCCCAGACGAAGTCGGGATTTATGTAGAAGTAGGTATAGCTGCCGCTTTGAAGGAAATAATCTTTCCGGGATACCGCCGTGTAGAGATTTGTGGCGAGGCTGTCATTGCACTGCTCTTTGATCCTGAGCGTGACTTTATGACGCTGAGAGGAGGGCTCCACCTCTTCCTCCTCTCCTTCTTCCGGCTCCATTTCCTCGCTTCCCACTCCTCCGTCGTAACGCAGGAAAAACACTGGGAGCTTGATTTCCTGAGCTTGGCACAGGATGGTCAGGAGAACGAACACGGGGATCCAGGAGAGAATTTTATTCATCGTCAGGGTCCTCCTTTTGAAAGCATTGGGTCGTTCATTATAGACCGTCCATGGAAGTTTACAATTTCTTGTGGGCGGAATATCATACTAATCCGTATCATCAGGCAGTAGTTTTCCCACAGATATCCGCTGGCCGGGAGTTCTTCGTCGGTCTTTCATGTTTGCACTATTGTGAGGGACATCCTTCGCGGTCTAGACCCTTCTTGAAATAGAGAACAGGCAATTCGATTTACATCGACACTGAAGTTGTGGCAGTTATTACTTTTCAGTGCCTTATCGATCGGATGGGTGGCCGTGGTCTTCCTGACTGTGGGGGAAACGGTAAACCGGTTTGTCCTAACTACTTTTTTTGGTTGGTTACCGGATTATTTTCAAGTAACCGCGATTTTTGAAAATCCTGTGTTTTACCCGAGAAGCAACCGTATTTTGATATGGCTATTGGCGTTGATCTTTGGCTTTTTACTTGGTCTCCCTGGTTGATTCTAATCCGGCTGTTCACGATTCTGCCGATTGAATAGACGTGGGAATTCCGTGGAACGAATCGACCTGGTAATGGTCAGGGACAATCTCACGGCAATGCCTCGATATGATTTACCGGCTGGCTTGTCTTATCGGATGTTTCGATAAGGGGACGATGCAATTTGGGCAGAAATTGAAACGCCCGCCGACGAATTTGCCTCGGGTGATCTGGCAGGCCGGCATTTCCGGAAGGAGTTTGGGAAGCTTCAGCAGGAGCTATACAACCGTTGTGTCTTCGTTGACACTGAAGAAGGAGTATCGATTGGAACCGCAACGGCTCGGTTCGGTGATCTCGCGTCTGATGTGTTTGCCGGAACTCAATATTCATTATGGGATACTATAAAAGGAAAAAACGACAGAATCGAGATGTACATCGAACTAGACAATAAGATTTAAGGGAGGAGAAGACAAAATGAAAAACTGGATCATTTCTGCGGGAGTAGTAGGGTGTTCTTGGGCGTGAAGGCGCGATTTATGAGCAGTCTTACCTGGGCGACGTTCATTCATCAGAACGGAGAATCGGTATCCTTTCATCCCGTGGGTGGGGCCAGTCCTATGATTCAGGATATATATCAGTATGTACGGGGGAATGGATTTCTTGCTGGGATACTCCTTTACACCATACGACAGTGCCATCTACGGAACCGGTAATGTGATCGGTAAAAACCTAACCTTTGCGTTATAGTGGGTTTGGGTTGAAAACAGGAATGCGATTCTACTTTTAACTCAGAAGGAGGTGTCGAGGTTGAAAAGACTCCGGAAATTGAAACCAGGGATTGTACCGAAGCCACTAAAAATCTGGTTTATGATTCATTTCGCAGTTGATGTCATTTTTGCAATTCCTCTAATGATCGTTCCGCAGGCTTTTCTTTCGGCTCTTGGCTGGAAGGTAGTAGACCCTATCGCTTCTCGATTGGTAGCCGCTGCGCTGTTTGGAATCGGTATTGAATCATTGTTGTCGGTAAAAGCCTCGGTTGACACATATATTGGGATGCTGAATCTCAAAATAATCTGGTCTACCGCTGCGATCGTCGGGACTGTGATCTCTTTGATTGCTTTGCGGAATGAGGGTCCCAAATTAGCCTGGGGCATCGTAGGAATTTTCTTTGTATTTGCTGTAATCTGGATATATTGGAGAGTCCGTATAGATGAGTGATGAACTGGATGCACTAACTCGTCTTTTAAACGAAGAGAATCCTGATATCGAAAATCTGTCTAATCTGGTTACCGGGAACGATGAAGCTCTTAAGCAGCTCATCGACGGGCTGACTTTCTCTGTTGATAATTACAGGTACAACTGCAATACGGTTCTGGTGAACGTAGCTCGGAGGGCGCCGAAGCTTGTATATCCCTATTGGGACAATTTGGTTGGACTCCTGGAGAGCGAAAGTACCTATCACCGCTGTTCCGCTATCAACATACTGCCGCATCTTATTCCTGTGGACGGCGGTTTGAAATTCAAAGGAATTCTCGACAGATATTTCAGGCACCTCGACGATAAAAGTGTAATTCCCCCTTGTTATATTGCCCGTAATTGCGGGACAATCGCCTCCCGTCTTCCCGAGGCTGTGCAGCGGATAGTTAAAGAGCTGCTCGCTATAGACGGAACTCAACATGAACAGGGTCGAAAAGATCTGATCAAAGCTGAGATCATCCAAGCCATGGACCAGATATACGAACAGGTGGAAAACAAAGAAGAGGTTTTCGGATTTGTTGAGGATCAACTCGACTGCAGCAGTCCAAAAACGAGGAAGGCCGCGAAGACATTTATAGAGAAATACGGTGGCAGATAGAAGTGCCAAACTGCGTGCAAATCTTAAAACCAACAGCTCAGATGTGCGGTTCAAGCGCAGGGAAGGCTGCAGGACCGCCATCTAATTTACAGGGTGGGTTCTCGATAAGCTAAAATTGGGTTTTGTGAGGAAAGTGGGCTGACAGTACCAAGAACGAAATCAGTCGGAAGTCTCTTCGTTCTCCTCTATGTCTTCGGATTCTTCATCCGTCTCTTCTTCGGATTCCACCTCAAGTCCAAGGTACTCCGCTACGAGAGACTCCTCGTCCTGTTCGGATTTGTGGAGCTTTCGTTCTTTTTTGCCCGCCTTCTTCTTTTGCTTGGCCAATTCACGGCGTCTTTTCTGTGCACTGTATCCGGAACGTCTCGACAATACTATCCCCTTTCTCAATCCTCTATTATGATTACAGTCGAAAATCTTGTTTTATAGCAAGACTATCGACTGGAAGAGGACATCGCAATCTTCCTTTTAATGGCGAGGGAACATCACAGGCGGCGCACCCCCAGCGCGAAGATTACGATATAGTATATATAATTGAATCTAAGTAGGTCAATCGTGTGGATCCGGTTCTTCATGCAGATTTTGAGGTTAAGATGACCAGTATTGTTCTAAAGAGATGAGATGATCGAAATACGAGAGCTAAGATACGGGGATCTCGATGCGGTCGTATCGTTATTGGGTCAACTCGAAGAAGTAACAAGCACGGGCAGTCCTATTGAGGACCGTAGTGTGCATAAAACGTATGAGTTGATGGTTCGCTTTCCCGATGTGTACGGGAACTATGTTGCTGTGGAGCATTCACGGGTCGTTGGGCTCATATCTCTGGTGTTCTACAAAACACTCCTGCACGAGGGGGGTACGGCCCTTATAAACGAGCTCGTGGTTTCAGGCAGCGAGCGGGGTCGGGGCATCGGTACTCAACTCATCAAGGCCGGGATTGCGGCGGCCAGGGAGTGCGGTATGGAGGAGATCGAAGTCGGGACCGAAAGCGGCAACCGGGATGCCCGTCGTTTTTACAAACATATTGGATTCAACTTGGAATACGCGCTTTTTGGAATGGAGTTTTGAAAGCTGGAGCAAATCGAAGCGTGTCTGCTGATCACCTATAAACGCTTTTCCATTGTCACGGTTCGTCCGTATGTTTCATTATCCTGTTCTCCCTTGCGAACATATCCCATTTTTCTATAGAAAGATACAGCGGTAAGACTCGAAGCTACCGATAGCTTTCCCCATCCCTTTTTCATCGCCCTATTCTCAACGAAATCCAACAATTCTCGTCCCACCCCGCTCCCCTGCCTGTCCGGAGCAACAAAAAAATTATACACTCTATTGTCCTCCAAACCGATCGTACCCAGGACAGCCCTGTTCTCCTCGCAAATATAAATCCTGCGTTTTTTCGCGATGGCTCGAAGCTGGGAGGGAGAAAAAGCGGTGATCAGGTTGCCAACAATTTCCAGATCATAGTCAGCGCTGTTGGAAACGAGTAAGGTGTTTTGTATAAGGGCGCTGACCCGCACCAGATCGCGCTCTTCCATTCTCCGTATCATCAGATGTCCCCGATCGCCGGCAATTGTAACCATTTTGCCTCGAATTGGGTATTCCCCTGTTCCTCGGTCCCGGGCACCCACCCGAAGACTCGAGGCGGGTCTCTGGAATAAACGGTGAATATGTGCTAGAATTTTCGCTCTCGGCCAGAGTGTACAAATAAAGAGAAGTGACCGGTGAACTCGGGAAGGATTCCTCCGTGTCGGATTCTGCATCGGCTCCAGATTTTGTTCGTGCGATTGTTGTTGAGGATATTAAAAGCAACAAGAGGGGCGGACGTGTCCACACCCGTTTCCCCCCGGAACCGAACGGGTATCTGCATATCGGGCATGCAAAGTCGATCTGCCTGAACTTTGGCATTGCCGCGGAGTTCTCAGGTTTGTGTAACCTGCGCTTCGATGATACCAATCCCACCAAAGAAGAGGTGGAATACGTCGATTCGATCAAGGAAGATGTACACTGGCTCGGATTCGACTGGGGCGATCGGGAATACTACGCATCGGACTATTTTCAGCAGCTCTACGAGTTTGCGGTTCGCTTGATAAAGGACGGAAAAGCTTACGTAGACAGCCTGACAGCCGATGAGATTCGGGAATACCGGGGAACTCTAACCGAACCGGGAAAGAACAGTCCCTTCCGTGATCGTTCCATCGAGGAGAATTTAGAGCTATTTGAGGGCATGCGCGCCGGACAGTACAAAGATGGGGAGCACGTGCTGAGAGCGAAGATCGATATGAGCTCTCCCAATATCAATATGCGTGACCCGACGATCTACCGGATTCGGTTTAGCCCTCACCATAGAACCGGTTCAACCTGGTGTATCTACCCGATGTACGACTATGCCCATCCCCTGTCCGATGCGATCGAGGGGATCAGCCATTCCATCTGCACCCTCGAGTTTGAGAACAACAGGCCGCTGTACGATTGGTTCATTGCACAACTGGATTTTAAAGAACCGCCCCAGCAAATTGAGTTTGCGCGTTTCAACCTGAGTTACACGATGATGAGCAAGCGTAAGCTCCTCGAGCTGGTGCGGGAGGGATTCGTCGCCGGTTGGGACGACCCGCGCATGCCTAGCCTTTCAGGATTGCGGCGCCGGGGGTATACACCGGAAGCGATTCGAGCCTTGTGTAACCGAGTAGGTGTTTCAAAGACCAACAGCACTGTTGACATCTCATTCCTCGAGTATTTCATCCGGGAAGACCTGAACAAGCGTTCTCCCAGAGTTATGGCGGTTCTGCGGCCGCTGAAGGTAATCATAGACAACTACCCCGAAGGGAAGGTCGAAGAGGTGGAAGCAGAAAACAACCCGGAGGATCCTGCTGCAGGGACGCGGTTGTTGTCCTTTTCAAGGGTGCTGTACATCGAACAGGAGGATTTTCGGGAAGATCCGCCGAAGAAATATTTCCGTCTGTCTCCGGGGCGGGAGGTTCGGTTGAAGCATGCCTACTACATCACCTGCACACGGGTTGTAAAGGATGAGAGCACTGGGGAAATCCTCGAGGTCCACTGCACCTACGATCCAGAGACGCGGGGCGGGTGGTCCGAAGACGGACGTAAAGTGCGTGGTACTCTTCACTGGGTCTCCGCAGAGCATGCTTTGGATGCAGAGGTACGCCTCTACGACCTGTTGTTCACCAAAGAGAACCCCGGCGAAGAGGAAGAGGGGGGAGACTTCAAAGATAATTTGAACCCAAACTCTCTCGAGGTGCTCGAGGGTGTGAAGCTCGAGTCCTCCCTTCGGGGTGCCGTACCGGGAGACCGTTATCAATTTCTACGGCAGGGATACTTCTGCGTGGATCCGGATTCGAAGGAAAACAGGGTGGTCTTCGATCGGACAGTGACATTGCGGGATTCTTGGGCTAAAATCGAGAAGTCGCTGCAGAAGGCAGGAGATGGCGGAGGATAAGATGAACTACTTACATTACAAAGTTCATGCCGGACCATCGAAAATCATCAAGGTTTCTCTTTCCGACCGCGCAAACGTACGGTTGCTCGACACACTGAACTACTACAAGTATCGGATAGGGAAATCCTACCAGAGCAACAGCGAGCATTCAGACAAGATCGCCTGCACATTCAGACCACCTCATAAAGGAGAGTGGCACGTCATTGTGGATCTGACGGGTCAGGGCTTGGAAGTGAGGGCGTTTGTGGAAGTTGTAGACGGTGAGCAGAAGTTGTAAAATAATATTATTTCCTGAAGGGAGGATTCGATGCCGAACACAAAGGATGAACTTGCAGAAAGTAAGAGAAAGCTGCAGGAGCTGATACGGGCACGTTCCCAAGCCACGTGTTCCACCGTGGTTTCTTCGGAGATCGATGTCCGCAGAGAAACAGAGATCGAAGAGCTCGAGGAGGAAATCCAAGAGCTGGAGAAGAAGATCAAGGCATAATAGCCTTTCTACTTTGCAGTCTCCCCAGAGTTGCGAGGGGGACGCCCAGTCCGGCCCGCGCAGGGGGGCCGCGGTTTTGAAAAAGATTATGTGTAAATCTGTAAAAGCGCTGTTTGTTTTCGTTGTGTTGTTGATGCTCTCCTCCTGTCTGAGGCAGAACGTCGGAAGACCGATCGACGAGGGATCGGCGGAACTCGGCTCTCGTTCCTACACCCCGAGCCAAGAAAAGTTGGCGAATACTGAGATCGAAACCGCCACCTTTGCATTGGGGTGATTCTGGGGACCGGATGCCCAGTTTGGGCAGATGCCGGGAGTTGTTTGCACTCGCGTCGGCTACGCCGGCGGTACTACTGACAATCCAACCTACTACAGTATCGGGGATCATTCGGAGACGATTCAAATCGATTATAACCCCGATCTTGTTACCTACTCGGAACTCCTCGATGTGTTCTGGGGTAGCCACACTCCGAGTACAAGATCCTTTTCCCGGCAGTACGGATCGATCATCTTCTTTCATAACGAACAGCAGCAGCGCCTTGCCTTGGATACAAAGGAGCGGGAAGAAGTCGATAAAACGGTGTTCACAGAGATCGTACCATTTTCGAAATTCTTCCTCGGTGAAGACTACCATCAGAAATACTACCTGCGTCAGGTGGAGGAATTGATGGGTGAGCTTCGCGGGCGGTATCCGCTGGAAGAAGATTTTATCAGCTCGACGGTTACGGCTCGTCTGAACGGGTATATCGGGGGATTTGGTACCGAGAATCAGCTCGAGCGGGAGCTGGACAGCTTTGCCCTGTCGGACCGGGCCGAAAAGTATATCAGAGAACGGGTATCTCGGAGATAGCTTCTATTCCCCCAGTATTTTCCCGACGATTTCATAGTGACCGAATGGGGGCATCAAACAGGCTCCGGCAAAACTCTGACGAGCATCGAGGAGCAACTCTCTGCTCAATTCAATCCCCTCCGCTACCGGATCAGTTGCCCTGTGCATACGCCGGCGGACGTTTTCCGGAACGGAAATGCCGCCCACCCGTTCGTGGAGAAACTCTGCATGTCGAGGCGTACGCAGCGGTAGGATACCCAGCATGACCGGGATTCCCGCTCCGCGGGTGGCCTCGGCGATTTGCTGCGCGGCGGCAGAGGTGTAAACAGGCTGGGTAACGGCGAATTGGGCTCCCTTGTCGGCTTTCCGTTTCAGCCGTTCTGTTTCCTTATCCAGCCCCTGCGTCTCGGGACGGGGATCGAAGACCACCCCCGTGCAAAGCCCGGCTGCCCGGGCCAGCTCGACCAACCCGAAGACATCGAAATCTCGAACCGAGGTGGTCTTGTAGCGCTGCCGGTAGGAGAGCCTATCTCCGGATGCAGCGAGGACCGTGTCGATCCCGAGAGCGTGGGCACCCCAGAGCAGGCTCTGCAGACTCAGGGCGTTGTGGTCCCGGGTGGTGCAATGCAGGATCGTCTGGGCGCCTGTTTTTTGTTTAATGAGCGTGCACAACGCCAGCGCGCTCATATGGGGCTTGGCTACGGGATTGGTGGCGACGCTGTACCCATAAAAAAGGGATGGCTTCAGTTTCGATAAAGAGCCGAGAAGGGGACCGGCATCCGGTCCAGGCGGGGGCACAACTTCTACGGTGACGATGAAATCCCCTTCGAGAGCTTGTATCAGGGCGGCCATGGGCGAGTATACCCCAAGACGGCCGGTCACTGTCAAGGAAAACACAATGCTCGAGAATTATCGACGGGCGCGCCTCGGAGGCAGGCATCTTTAGTATTCCATGAGCAGGAAAAAACGGCTATGATTGTCCAGGGAGTTTGAATCAAGGATAATGAATCGTTTTTGGATTGTATTGGTTTTCGTGTTCACCGGAATGGTTTCTCGAGCCGAGGAGTTTGATCTGCCCGTTCTCGGTCGGGCCAATCTTAATATCTTTTCGGCCATGACCTTTTATGAGGATGACGGCAGTGTGCTCACCGATGGAATATCCGAGACAAGAAACAGGCTTGTGCGAATAGATCTCGATCGCGGTGGAGTGACCGAGTACTTTGAAATCCACAGATTTTTAGGACGGGTTGACGGGCGGATCCTCGTTTCCACGGTTGATCGGGATCATATTTTAAAACTGCTCTTCGTTGACCCTTCGACTCTTGAAAAGACCAAGGGTCCGGATTGGACGGTCCCCCTTGACTGGGCGCTGCTGCCGGGACGAGACGGCAGTATGTACTCAGCCCGTCTGGACAGCCGGGGGATCTACACACCCTTTCGATTCGATCCGAAAAAACAGACACAAACCTGGCTGGAGATCGAGGGGGTTCCTACCTCCCTGACACCGGACACGCTGCACCTCCTCATTCAGAATCCAGACACCGGAGAGGTTTTTATTTGGAATACCGAGGATCGATCCATTCGCGGCCGCCTGAGAAGCAGTGATCCGGCCGGGCAGATTCGTTTCCTGACCAACAGCGTGTTGCTCGTTCCGCCGCAGTACTCGGGACAGGAGCGCTGGCGTGTCTACGATGTGGAAGGTGATCAGGTAGGAGATGTGAGCCTTCGCATCAGTTCAGGAGATCCCCTGTTCTTTTGGTTTACCACGGATTTGAAGCGAGCGGTCGTATGTCTTCGGGGTCGACTGAATCCTGAAACGGCTGTAGTAAACACGGAGAACTTTCGGCGATGGTTGCAGCGCGAGGGGTATCTTTTCACCCCGACTCGAGGTGTTCTGAACGACAGCAGGGTGAGGGTACGGGCCTATCCCACCCTCGATGCGCAGATCGTCGGTCATCTCGACAGGGGAGACCGGGTCGAGGTCCTCGAGAGAAGCGGGCAGCGTGTGTCGATCGGGAGCATGAACGATTTCTGGTATCGGGTTCGAAAGGAGGACGGTCTCTCAGGCTGGTCCTACGGTCACTTCATAGACCTGCGGTAAAAACAACATGAAGACAAAAGGATCCGGAATGAGTTTCTTCGATCTGGTCAATCGACGTCAAAGTGTGCGCCAGTATGCCGACAAGCCGGTGGAACGGGAAAAGATCGAAACGTGTCTGGAGGCGGCCCGGCTCGCCCCTTCCACCTCGAACTCTCAGCCCTGGAAGCTCATCGTTGTTGATGATCCCGATTTGAGATCGATCGTGGCCAAAGAATCCGTGGCCCCTTTTCGTTCTTTTAATACCTTTACCGATCAGGTACCGGTCCTGGTGGCGGTTATGGCAGACAAAATAAGTGTAAAGGCAAAGACCGGGCAATTCCTGCGCCGATTTGATTTCGGCTTGATAGATATTGGGATTGCGACCGAGCACTTCTGTTTACAGGCCACAGAGCTCGGCCTGGGCACCTGCATACTCGGATGGTTTCACGAGAAAGCTGTGAAAAAGCTTCTCGATATTCCGCGAAACAAACGGGTGTACCTGATGATTGCCCTTGGCTATCCGCGCGACGAGAAGGTCCGTGGGAAACGCAGAAAACCTCTGGCGGAGGTCCGCAGTTACAATCGCTACCGGTAGGGTAGCTCTCCTCTATCGGCTAACTGCATTCCCTCTTGAGTGTATTATCATGGTAGTATGGACTGTGAGGTGAATGGGTTGTACAGCTCTCACCTTATAATCAAATGCCGGAGGAGGTGAAGAGGATATGGCACTCAGCTTGAAAAGTTCGACGATCGAGGCGGGGGGCACGATCTCTCGAGTCTATACCTGCGATGGGCGGGATATTTCCCCGCCCCTGCGTTGGGAAAACGCACCGCCGGGAACGAAAAGTTTTGCTCTGGTCTGCGATGATCCGGACGCCCCTATGGGTACTTGGGTGCACTGGGTCATATATCGCATTCCCGCCGATTCCGATCGACTTGCAGAAGCGATCCCTGCTGCAGAGAAGCTGGAAAACGGCACGCTTCAGGGCAGCAGCGATTTCGGCCGGATCGGCTACGGCGGACCCTGTCCGCCCAGAGGGAAACCCCACAGATACTTTTTCAGGCTCTACGCCCTGGACGCAGAGCTTTCCGTCGGATCAGGATTAACGAAAAAGGCGTTGTTGAAAGAAATTGAAGGTCACGTTTTAGAACAGACGGAGCTCTACGGAGTCTACGGAAGAGCCTGAGCGCACGGTTTTGCGCTGAAGAGCTGAAGGGTTCCCGCGCTGCAAGGGGAGAGCCTGTTCGCTCCGGCCTCCCCGGGGAGGCCTATTCAGCAGGTCAGATGCAGCGCAGCCACTACTTTTTTCTTAGAGCACAGCTCGTTGTAGGCACGGATCGCTCTTTCAGTGGATCCGGTAATTACCTCGATTCCCTCCTGGCGCAATCGGTCGACAAGGGCGGCCTTCACCTTCATCAGTCCGGGTTTTCCCTGACCGACGACCAGTACCTCGGGCTTGTATCGCAGTACCTCTTCCAGATCCTCGAGGCACAGATTGTGCCCCTGCTTACGCCACCAGGATGCATTCACCCGATCCGGGTAGATAATAACATCCGAGTTGTAGCTCTTTCCATTCACCGTCACGCTTCCAAATGAGTAGGAGTCGATCATAATAGTGCTTCTCGCTGTGTTTATTACGATAGTAGTTCCCCGGCGGATGAGTCAAGCCAGAGTCAACATCGTCTGAAAATTTCCGATGCCGGGGATCTGTCCTGGATCGAAAGCGGGGATTCCAGGTCCTCCCGGAGATCCTTTGAAGAAAGCAGACCAAAATTCAGGCCGGTGTCTTCGATCCTCCTCCCCCATCTCGAAGGAGTCGATTCCTGAGAAAAGTTGCCGATCCGGCTCCCGGCCAGATCTCCACCCACT
>CAZBXU010000002.1:43926-52991 GCA_964495755.1 uncultured Spirochaetaceae bacterium
CGGCCAGATCTCCACCCACTCGGCGAAGGGCAGATCCCGACGGGATCCGTCCCGGCAGCCAGAGGCACACTGCGATCAAGAGAGCGAAAATTGGTCGTGTCGATCGTATGGGGCAGCCTGCTGTACAGCTAGACGCGAAGGGTTATGCCGACACCCGCAGGCCCGGACACCTCGAAGATCGGTCGCGAGAAAAGCGAGGGGGGCTCATCCAGGTTGGACTCGTTGTAGGAGAAACCGTAGCCGGGAATCGCGTAGAGTAGGGGAAGCCCGGGAAGAGCCTCACCACCCCGTGGCACCTACCGGCTCTTTCCCCGCCCGGAGATCGGCCACACGGCCTCCAGCCTCGCCTTACGCACACAGTAATACTGATCATGAAGATTCGCCGTGGTGCAGCAGTGACTGGGGATGTACTCGATCTTCTGCAGGTATTCAAGCTCATCCTGGGGGTCCGTGATCTGGCCGTGTTCTTCCGACAAGCCGGCGATTCTCAACTCCGCTCGACCCTTGATCGACGGAGGACCTTGCTCGGTTGCACAGACCTTGAGCCCGGCATCGGTGATGGCCACTCCGGGCCGCTTGTGGATCACGGTTGTCAGAATCGAAAGCGAGTTACCGAACGGCAGGGACCCCCGGGAGTACACATTGTCCATGAACACGTAGGAGCCCGCCTGGATCTCCGTCCAGACCGTGTGGTCTCCGGTGATGTGATGGGTGCCGGTTCCTCCCCCGCTGATCTCCTTCACCGGGATGCCGTGACTCTCCAGATAGTTTTTGATCCGGCCGACCTTCTCCTCCATTGTTCGCACACCCTGTCGCTTCACCGCGTCGGTTAGCGTTGTCGGCTGATGGGTGTCGTACACCAGGTGGCCTTCGTAGGCCTGGATACCCTCAAAAACGAGTCCAGCGGCGCGCCCGATTCGTTGGGCCAGATCAAGGGCTTCTTCCTCCGTGTTCACCCCGCAGCGGTTCATTCCCACATCGATTTCAACCAGGACGTGCAGCGTGGCCCCGACTTTTCGTGTGACCGCGGACAGGCTTTCGATGTTTTCCGCTCGATCCACGGCCACCGTGATCTTTGCTCCTCCCCGCGCCATGCAAGCCAGACGGTAGATCTTGTCGGGATCCACGACCTGGTTGGCGACAAGAATGTCCCGGATCCCGGCATTGGCCAGCACCTCAGCCTCACCGACCTTAGCGCAGGTAATTCCTTTGGCACCGGCCTCCAGCTGCAGGTGGGCGATGTTCGGGCACTTGCATGTTTTGAAATGGGGCCGGAGCCTTGCGTTCCTGCCCTTGAAAAAATCGGCCATGATGCGGATGTTGTCTTCCAGCACATCCAGGTCCAGGATCAACGCGGGTGTCTCGATGTCTTCCATGTTCATACACTTGAATTCGCTCATGATTTTTTCATCCTCTAATGTAGATAGCAGACCATTCCGGGGTGTGCGCCTAAAGAGGGCCCCAGCGAACAGGTCTTTGAGGTTATATAATACTTGAGGACGGTTCTGTAAAGGGAATAAGTGCTGCAACTGGTTCCGATTGTTGACTTCTCATACCCCCGAAGTAGTATTGACACATCAGCTGTCGGCGTTTTGTACAACCGCTGATGAAGCTCTTCGTGAACTGGAAATTGCAAAAAAGGCCTGGATCGATGCCGCAATCGCCGAAGGAAAACCGATTCCACCTCCCACCTACCGACCGGTCATTTACCAATTCTCGGAGCAGTACGACTCGATAAAACGAGGTGAAGGTGTGGCTCCGCGTACCGATGGGCAGGAAAACGTACTTCGAGATGCATTTGAGATTTTCCTCATCGTAGCGCAGTCCCTCGAACAGCGACTCGGTCGTGAGCAGCAGGAACAGCGCACCGAAGATTTCACGGTGTTTGCTCGAAGGAAAAACTGATAGAATCATGGCACGAGCACGGGCCAGTCCTGCTTCCGGCCGGAAGCGCCGGTAACCCAGCAGTAATGGAGAACGAGAACAATGCGAAAAACCATCTATGTTGATTTTGAGAACGTACCCAACGTCGAAATTAGAGAAATGAGTGATACAAGGATCCTCATTTTCATAGGACAGAGCCAAAAAAGGCTGTCTACGAACATCGTCAAGGCCATACAGCCATTAGGGAAAAATGTGGAGTGGATTCAAATCAACGGATCCGGGAAAAATGCTCTCGATTTTCATATTGCCTACTATCTGGCGATGCACAAAGCACAACCGGATACGGAGCATTACATTATATCGAAAGATGCCGGTTTCGATCCGCTGATTGTCCATGCGAACGGACTCGGGCAGAAGGTGAGGCGGGTTGTGTCTTTCGCCGATGTCTTCGAGAAGATCGGCCTGGGTAAGGAGCTGGAGGGAAAATACAAAAAGGTCAAGGAAATCCTGATGAAGCAGCAAAATACCAGGAGACCGAAAAGCAGAAAGACGCTGAGCTCATTCATCGAGACCACCTTTCAGAAAAAGATCAGTACGGCCGAAACGAACAAGCTGATCGAGAATCTGTTTCGTGGTGGACTGCTGGAAGAGAAGAGCAAGAGGATATCCTATCTGGATTGACGACCTCCCAATGAGAGCGATCTGGTTGACGGACATCCATCTGGAGTTCCTCGATGACCGGACATTCAGCACTTTCCTGTGGGAGTTGAGCCGGCGGAACGCAGATGCCGCACTGATATCCGGCGACATCGCCCAGGCGCCGACTGTCTCGGAGTATCTCTCCAAGATGGCGAAATTCCTTGAGATCCCCATTTACTTCGTCCTCGGCAATCACGATTTCTACCATGGTTCGATTCCCGCCGTGAAAGATACTATAAGAACGTTGTCAAAGGACTCGCGCCTACTGCACTGGCTCACGGACGGCGGGCCGGTCTGTCTGAGCCCCACGACCTGCCTTGTCGGCCACGATGGCTGGGGTGATGCTCGCCTCGGGGACTACCACGGCTCAACCGTGGACCTGAATGACTTTTACCTGATTCACGAGCTCGCCGGTCTCTCGAAGCGAGCTCGCCTTCTCAAGCTTCACGAGCTCGGGGATGAGGCCGCAGCTCATCTCAGGAAGGTCCTGCCGGAAGCCCTGAAATCCGCCGATCACGTTGTGGTGCTTACCCATGTTCCTCCTTTCCGGGAGGCGGCCTGGTATGCAGGGCGGCCTTCCGACTCTCAATGGCTCCCGTTTTTTTCCTGTAAAACCGTAGGAGACATGCTTTACACAACAATGCAGAGCCATCCCCACAAACGCATGACCGTGCTCTGCGGCCATACCCATGGGGGCGGAAGGTCTGCAATCCTGCCTAATCTGGCGACGTGGACAGGACCGGCTCGCTACGGTCATCCGGCCATACAGGAGATATTCGAGTGGACATAGATGGGATCAACGAGCAGATAGAGACGGCACTCGAGAAGCTGGAGCAGGAGGAAGACGTCCGCATTGTGTATGCCTGCGAATCGGGTAGCCGGGCATGGGGATTTGAATCCAGGGACAGCGACTGCGATGTCCGCTTCCTCTACCTGTATCCGGCCAAGCGGTATCTCAGTGTTTCACCGGATCGCGACGTGATCGAGCGGCCTCTGGATGACCGGTTGGACATATCCGGATGGGATCTGCGAAAGGCTCTGCAATTGCTGCGCAAGTCCAATCCGCCCCTGCTCGAGTGGCTGCAATCCCCGATCGTCTACCGGCAGGTTCCCTCCGTTGTCTCCCGGATTCGTGCACTCGTACCGCAGTACTATTCGCCGGCAGCCTGTCATTATCACTACCTCCACATGGCCACCAAGAATTACAGGGAGTACCTCCGCGGGGAGCAGATCTGGATTAAGAAGTACTTTTACGTCCTGCGGCCCGTGTTGGCGTGCCTGTGGATCGAAAAGGGGCACGGGGTTGTACCGATCGAGTTCTCAAAACTCACCGAGCACGTGGTCGACAGAGATGACCTTCGCCAGGCAATCCAGGATCTACTTCGCCGGAAGCGAGCCGGAGAGGAGCTCGATCAGGGCCCCCGAATCCCTGCGATATCGGATTTCCTGGATAAAGAGATATCCCGGCTGTCGGCCAAGGCGGCACCACCATCAAAACCGACCACCGTCGAAGCTCTGGACCAGGTCTTCATCGCTTCCATCATCGATATCTACGGTCCCCATATACAACGAGGCACTGCGACAGGGACAGACAAGCTTTCCCGTTAGCGGACAATTTTACGACAATACTCCATTCTTCACGGGCTGTAAAAAGTCCGTTGATCGATCAGTCCATAATAAGTACCATAAAAATACTGGCGATACGAATGAATTTGAAAGAAGATATCAGACCGATCTCATACATCAAAACCAATGCAGCGCAAATACTGAAAAGAATCAATGAAACCCGCAATCAAATCGTGATCACCCAGAACGGCGAAGAAAAGGCTGTACTCCTGGATACCGAATCATACCAGGAGATGTTGAGTACGATTTCAATTTTGAAACTGCTCTCCCAAAGCGAAAAAGAAATCGAGGACGGGAGGATTCTGAAAAACGATGAGGTGTTTCGCGAACTGAGGGAGGGCGTTGATAACCGCTAAGAACTATCCGGTCTACTGGAGCCAGACCGCAAAGACCGATTTAACCGAGATTGTAGAATACATCGCCGATCCGTGGAGAATCTTCTACAAAACCGAGGAGGAAAAAGTATTTATCCTCGCAGATATCGACGGCAGAAGAAATGTGGAAGACCTGCTGCTGCGAAGACAACTGAGATAGATGACTATAAAAGCCGTAGGTGCACGATCCGGATCAACGTTCTGGCCGGCCCGCGCGGGATACCGGCGGTGCTCAACCACAATGAGCTGCACCTTCACGATCACGGCAACTACTCTATTTCATTCCGGGACGTAAACCTCGCCGTTCTGGTAGAGATTCTGCTGGTCCAAAACCTGGAAGGAAAATCTCCGGTATATTGGGGGGAGATATCGGGGTGGGAGGAGTCCGGACCGGGTCGAGTTTTATCTGAAAGACAAACAGGGCGGCTCCGGGATCGCACTGAACGACCCGCTGTCTGCAGAGGCGGTCGTGGAGTTCCTGAAAAAAGCGGAGATGGACTGGATTCACGTTCAGATTCGACAGACCTGCCATGAAAAAGCCGGAGAAACGGACAGGCGGCACCAGAAGGTCCGACGGGAAATGAAGCGGAAGTGATCGAGCAGGTCAGGAATCACCGGCTGCGGGACCGCTATCGGGAGGAAACGGGTTTCGACCTGCAACCGGAGTGATCCAAGGCGGGAATTGCCCCTTATGTAAGAGTCGGATCACCAACCCCGGTATATCCCGGGGAAGCCAACGGCAATGACAAGCTCCCGGTCGCACCTGTTCCCCGGCGCCCTTCGTGCTGGTCATCATCTCCTCCTATCTATAAACAGACTTTCCAAACAAGATTCCTAGATGGTATCCTGTCGCATATGGAGACGGTGCACAAAGCGATCCTCCGGTCGGCTGCAGACCTGGCAGTCTTGGAATCCGAGTCAATCGATCTCGTGGTTACCTCACCCCCCTACCCGATGATCGAAATGTGGGACCGTGTTTTTGGGCAACAGGATGAAAGGATAGACCGGTCCATCCAAGACGGCGACGGCTCCAGGGCCTTCGAGCTCATGCATCAACTGCTGGATGCAGTCTGGCGTGAATGCTACAGAGTCCTGAAACCCGGTGCGTTCGCGTGCATCAATATCGGCGACGCCACGCGAAAAATCGCGGACGGTTTCCGTCTGTACACCAATCACTCCCGGGTCACCTCGTTTTGTGAATCCCTCGGCTTCCAATCTCTACCTGCCATCCTCTGGAGAAAACAGACCAACGCGCCCAACAAGTTCATGGGATCCGGCATGCTTCCATCGGGCGCCTATGTGACGCTGGAACATGAGTACATCCTCATTCTCCGTAAAGGCGGCAAACGAAGATTCACCAATCCCGAGGCGGACAGGAGGAAGCGGAGCGCGTTTTTCTGGGAGGAGCGGAATGTATGGTTCTCGGATCTTTGGGATTTCAAGGGGATAGGACAGGAACTCGGAGACAGCGCCACCCGGAAGCGAAGCGCGGCGTTCCCCTTTGAATTGGCGTTTCGCCTGATCAATATGTACAGCATGCAGGAAGATACCGTGCTGGATCCCTTTTTGGGCACGGGCACCACCATGCTCTCGGCCATGGCCTCCGCCAGGAACTCCATCGGCGTTGAGATCGACGGCGTCCTGGTAACGGTGATCGAACATAAGGTCCAGGAGTTTTCCCAACTCGTCAACCAACGACAGCTCCAGCGGCTGAATGATCATGCGTGTTTTGTAAGGGAATATCGACAGAGGCGAGAGAGGGACCCGGGGTATCTAAATGTTCCGCATGGATTTCCCGTGGTGACACGGCAGGAGATCCATCTCTCGATCCCCATGGTAGTGAAGATCTTGAAGGCCGGTCCCACCGAGTTCAGCGTTCATCACCAACAGATGGACAGTCACGCCGTTTCCAGCGTCAAAACGCAAGGATTCGCTTTGGAGCCGGGGCGCCAGGTACAGCTCGGCCTGGGGTTGATGGACTGAACGGGTTCGGCACCTGACAGAGGAGGGAGTGGCGCAGCTGTTCATCCAGGGCGGCGGCCGGCGCAGGATCGTGGGCGCCCTGGGGGCGCTTCAGCACCCGCCGAATGACGACCGCCGCCTCAATTCTGCCGCTCCGCCTCCTCGATCAGTTGAAGCAGAGGAGCTTCCCCCCGGGAACAGAGCAAAAAACCTCCCTCCGTCCCTTCAGCACCAGGTCGGGGCGGGAGATTTCGGCACCTGCATCCAGGAGCTTCTCGGCAATGAGCGCTCGGAACTGCCTGTCCTCGACCACCGAAAGGGCCTCTTCGCCGACTGCGGCCACCGCCGGCCAGTCGTCTTCGCCGACCAGGAGCCAAATCCAGAACAGCCAGGCCCGGGGCTGCCGTGCACCCCAGGTGCGGACAAGAGACTGCACGCCGGGTAGTCCCTCCATCAGGTACCATGCACATCGAATCTCGATCCGCTCAAGCGAGCCTGGAGATTCATGGCATCCAACATGGCCGGCGCCCGTACCTCCCAAAGTCCCCGTACTCCTGGTAGTGCTCCTCGTCGTAGCTGCCGTCCTCGATCGAGGCGATGCGCCTCCCGATCTCCTCTTTCAGCGCCTCGATCTCCTCGAGAATCCCCTCATCCGCGGCTAGCGGAGGGCGTTCCCGGCTGAGCCTGTCGATCGTCTCCAGGAAGCCGTTCCTCTGCTTTGCCGGCAGATTTTTGTCCATCTTCGCTCTCCCCCTCGGTTTTGCCGGTTTCCGCTATAGATCCGGTCTCCAGGGTCGTTTTTCCCGAACTTCGGCGATCAAAAAGCGGGCGCCCTGATTGTCCACGGGGTTGAGCCAGAGCATGCGCTCGAACATCTCTTTCGCTTTGTCGACAGCTCCCGCCAGTCGGAAGCTGAAAGCCCGACGGGGACGATCAGCAGAATGATCAGCAAGGTTTTTTTTATCGATCTCATCTTCTCACTCCCCATTGTAGCAGCACTCGAGGGATCGATCAAAGACGCTCCCCCGCCGGTAAGCCCCTATCTATCTTCAGCGCGGCACGGGAGCGCGCGCGGGGCAACGTCCCGAACGGGTTACCGTATCAGCCCTCAGTATCAGCCGGCGGAGGGATCCACCAGGTCCAGATCCGTGAAGTAGTCTCGCAGATAGCCCCGATCTCGAGCGATCAGAAGGTCGGCGTGAAACTTCGCATGAGCTCCGATGAGAAAATCCGCGAGCACGCTTTTCTGTGTTCCACCCCGTTTCAGATAGGAGCTGAAATGCCTTCCCGCCAGCATGGTGCTTTCCAGGGTGAGAGGAACGAGGTGAATCTGCCAGTCCAGCATGAACGCGGTCACTTCCTCTTCGTTCTTCAGCGCCGGGAATACCTCCGCGATTACACACTCACAGACAATCAGTTTTCCTTCGCTTCGGGCTTTCCTGATTGCCTGCATCGAGGAATCGCAAAAGGCATTGTTCCCGACCAGCACATCCAGAATCACGGAGGTATCCAGCGCGGCAATCATCCGCGAATCCTGTGCAAGTACTCGTCTACGGTCTTGCTTCCCGGGATCCTGCCCTTTCCCCGCCATTTCAGGATCGCGTCTACCGGTTCTTTCTTCACGGCAACGAGCTTCCCCTCGACGCTGTCGACCTCCAGGACGGTGCCTGCAACGATGCCAAGCTTGTCTCGAACCGCCTTTGGAATGGTGATCTGGCCTTTCTCGGATACCACTGTTTTCATACTTTAATTGTATGAATTCATACTTGATAAGTCAAGAGAAAGAGCGGCTCCGAGTTTACTCCGCCAGAGCTCTGCAAAACTCTTTGGAGATGTTCGTACCACGATACAGCCTCTTCATTGCTCAAGCAACCCGAGACAGGCAAAGTTGACGCTAGAGATTTTTTCCCGACCTGCCGGGCCCCCTTCAGCAGCAGGGGCTTTCAGTTTCGCCTTTGTTTCCATTCGATCAGCGTTCGAAAAAGATCCCGTTCCATGTGTAAAAATAGGCACTGTGTTCTTTTCTTGCAGGAAAAAAAGGCCGATTATACTTTTTTGCCGGCGAAAAATGTTCTGAACATATCGATTTTTCTCAAAACGAGCGGTTTCGTAAGCATTTATCCAAGAAGGTAACGTTTTTTCTTGCCGCAGAAAAGTGAGACACCTTCCCATACTCGTAATTGTTTTTCTTTAAATCTCTTTAAATATAACTATAATAGTAGTATCATAATGGTTCTTCAGGGAAAGTCATGGATGAGAACAATCGGGACAAATCCACACACAGACCGGCAGGGTATGCGGCGCTCATTCAACGCTACGATCTTGAGGTGATCCCGAATTGGCACAGGTCCGTTGTCGCTGCCACAGGCATCCACCGGACCGCCTCTACCGGGGGGGTGATCGAAGAGATCTACCCTTCGAAATACTGGCCCGGGGACGCCCCTGGGGATCATCTTGAGTTTGCACTGAAGTACGACGGCACGAATCTGGGGATACTTGCCAGCTTGTTTCAGAAGATGG
>CAZBXU010000003.1:0-49639 GCA_964495755.1 uncultured Spirochaetaceae bacterium
TACTTTGTATTATACTATACTCAAAGAGACGAAGACAAGCAAGACGGGGAATCTCTCTGTACTCCACCCCTGTTCAGTTCAAGGGACTCGCCCGGTTAGAGCAGTTGAAAGGTGGTGATACAGGTGTTGCTGTCGGGGAAGGTCCCGATCGTTTCTGCGGTTTTGCGGCCCAGCGCTTCCATCGTGATCGTGATTTCCTGATTCCGGGGGAGCCACAGCTCCAGGAAGCCGTTCTTCATCGTGGTGATCTCCTCGTCCAGGAGCACCGCGCCGTCGGTTGAAGTCGCTGAAACCTTCACGGGCATCTCGATCAGCTCGCCCTGACAGCCGGACATGTAGTGGATTTCGCATGGGTGAGTCTTGCTGATATAGGGGGCGAAGGCTACAACTATTCGATCTGCGGGAAGCGGGATTTCCACAGTTTTGCCGCTCTTCTTGAAGGTTACTTTGACCGCTTCGGTGTCCACGAAACTTTGAACCTCGGGAGTGGCGGTACCCCATTTGTTGGCCAGGGCTAAAGCTTCCCGGGCATTTAGAGCTTCGAGAAGCTCGGGGCCAATCCGGGGGGAGGCGCTGTGAACCGGGGTGGGTGCATCACCCCCGGCGGGGCGCCTCGAGTCCGCACAGCTTGCCAACAGCAGGGGGAGCAGGATCAACAGGAGAATTGCAGCGCGGTGTATCATGGTTCTGTCCTTTCTATGTGAATCTTCAGTGATTATACTTTATCAATTCTCTAATGTACTGTCAACGGCTGGGGAGATTCGGGGTGTGATTCAATAACCTAGAAGGTCGGCAAGGTCAACGGGTCAAATTTCAAATAGTCTCTAGAGTCATTCTGACCCGTTTGCGATTTCAACGTACCATCTTCTCTCCCGCCGGGATCGGCACTTCCAGGAGGTTTTCCTCTGGGGCGAGGGGGCAGCTGTAGGTATAGTTGAACACGCAGTAGGGGTTGTAGGCCAGGTTGAAGTCGATGGTGATATCTGCCTCCCGCTGCTGGAAGAGGTCGATATACCGCCCTCCGCCGTAGGTCTCCTTGCCGCTCGTTCGATCTCGGAAAGCCAGAAACAGCCTGTTGCTCACCCGGCTGTCACGGTCTTTGAGCAGCAGCAATCTCTGCCGATTTCCCTGAAGGTCAAACTCAGCCCAGGCGTAGCGCACATAGCGGCGCACCGTGCCGTCGCTGGTCGGGACCAGCAGTTCCTCCTGCCCTGCAATCAGGGCCAGCCGAGCCGTTACCCGGAAGGCCGGGTCGGGAGGGAAATAGCTCAGCCCTTGAAAGGCGAATCGGGAGATTGTTCCATAAAGAGATCGATCCGTTGCCGTTTTTCAAGGATCGAATTGATATATTCATTGGGACCCTCGATGCGCTTCACGACAAAGATAGTCAGAATGACGGCCACCGCGAGAAGCGGGAAGACAATAGTTTTCGCTTTCGGTTTCATGGCTTTAGGTTTTGGCAGTCTTGAGTTTTCCCTCCTGCAGAAGCCTCAGGGTGCGGGATGCCCAGAGAACGCTTATAATGGCGGCCAGCAGCACCATCACCGCGGCGGTCAGAACCACCAGCCCCATCGCGGTGAGCAGGCTCTTCCGCCAGATCTCCCGAACCCGTTGTTTCACCGATCCGTTGAATCGCTTTGGCCGGACAGGCTTGCACGCAGTCGCCGCATCTGTGCTCGAAGAATGCGATCTCTGGATCGCGGAGTTGGGTTTCCGGATTGCTGCACCAAGGACAGCGCAAGGGGCATCCTTTCATAAAAACCAGAGTTCTTATCCCTGGTCCGTCATGGATGCTGAAGCGCTGAATATCGGCAACTATACCCTGCATTTTTTATTTAAATCTCTAGAGCGGCACCAGATACACTCACCTTGAAACCGTAGAAAACGGATACTCGTTTATTTCAGCGATCACATCTCTGACCTCGTATCGCGCCAGGCATTTCAATGAGCAGGATCCCCGTATCTTCAGTGAGGCTGGCAGATTGATGATGCCTGGAGTGTCTTTACCCTCGAGTTTCTCCAGCAGCACTTTCGCAGCGGTAAGGCCGATTTCTTTTACCGGCTGGCTCACCATTGTAAGCGGTGGAGCAAAGAATGGAGCCCAGGAGGTGTCGTCAAATCCAACAATCGCCAGTTCTTCGGGGCACATTATCTTCTCTTCTTTTATGGCCATGATAGCGCCTAGAGTCATGAGATTGTTAGATGTGAAAATGGCGCTTGGTCTTGGGTTTCTGCTCAGTAGTTGTTTAGTCCCATAGTATCCCCCCAATTGTTGGGACCCTCCGCTTACTATCAGATCCTTTTGCACAGGAATATCGTGTGCCCGCAGAGCATCCTCATACCCCAGGTATCTCTCTTCGGTCGTGGAGACCTTAACACCATAAACCATTCCAATCCTTCTATGGCCATCGTCTACCAGATGATTTATAAGCTCCTGACTGCTTTTCCTGTTGTCAACGATGATTGACGTGTAGGGGCAGTTCTGGGGAATCCTGTCGATGAGCACAATTTTAGTGTCAAGGGACTCCATAACTTCAAGAAACGATTGATCGTCTCCGGCCGGAGTCAGGATAAGACCATCCACACCTTTTGAGAAAAATATTTTCAGTTTTGTGTTTTGCTTCAGCACATTCTCGTCGTTGCTCGCCAAAAGAATATTGTAACCAGCTTCTATAAGGACCTCCTCGACGCCGCGGATGAGCGGTCCGTAAAAGGGGTTCTGGATATCTGAAATTACCACGCCTACCGTCTTGGTTTTTTTTGTGGACAAGCTTCTGGCAACATCACTCGGATAATAATGTAGCTGCTTCACAGCCGACAGAACTTTGTGGCGTATCTCTTCACTCACGAACCTTGTGTTGTTGATTACGTGAGATACCGTAGCGGTGGAGACGCCGCACATCCTTGCTACATCAATGATTCGAGCTCTTTTACCGCCCATCGTTTGCATTGTAACTTTGTATTAGTGCTAGTGTCATACGATCATCAGATAGAATGCGGGTTTCCCTTTTTTCATTGGAATAAATCCGAGGGTCCGGCTCCCTCGATAATATCTTTTAATCCCTGGATAAACTCCGCTCCTTCTACTCCATCGATCAGCCTGTGATCCAGTGCCAGCGCTATAGCCATGATATCCCTGGGGATGAATTCGCCACCGTTCCAGACGGCCTTCTTTTTTATCTGACCTATTCCCATCATGCCTGCTTCAGATGGATAGATAATCGGCACAAAACAGTCAACCGGATACATACCCAAATTACTGATGGACATGGTGCCGGCCTGCAGGGCCTCCGCCGGGAGTTTTAACTCCTTTGTCTTTTCGATGAGGGCACGCACGGCCTGTTCCAGCTTGGTCATACTCATCCTGTGGGCATTACATATGTGGGGAATCATAATCCCGGCGTCTGTTTTTACAACGAAACCAACATTTATATCAGAGCGATCCGTGATGGCACCTCTGTCCCATACCCTGTTCAACGCCGGGTGCTTTTCTATGAGTGCGGAGCAAGCCTTAATGAGTATTGTGATAATCGATGGTTTGAGCTCACTACCCTGTGCCTGCCTCTGCCGTTGCTCCAGCATATTAGTAACGTCGAAGGACGAAAACAAATAATAGTGGGGTATCGTTGTTTTGCTTTTAGTGGTGGCTTCGGCCGTCCTCCTACGCATGCTGTCGGATAGAACTTTTCCGGAAGATCCCCCGCGGCCCTCTTCTTCAATAGAGACTTCATGTCGCAGCATTTGTTGCTTGATATATCTCTCAACATCAGACTTTTGTATACGACCGTTCGGGCCGCTTCCTTCGATCTCGGACAGTTGAACTTGATGCTCCGCAGCTATTTTTCTGGCGACAGGAGAGACAAAAAGCTCGTCCGTTTCAGGTTCGCCCAAGGATTCATTCATGGAGTCTGCAAGGTAGCCGACGACTTGAGAAACCGCGGCTGACTCACCAGCCTGAAAATTGATTTTTTTGAGAAAGCCGGAACGGGAAGAAGCGATATCCAGAGTGGTCTTTTCTGTTTCAACCGTGACCAGCAGCTCCTCTTTATCGACGAACTCCCCTTCTTTCTTGTGCCACTTGACAATCTGCAGAGTTTCGGCGGTAAGCCCTGTTTTGGGAGCCCGAATCTCGGTGATCATGAAATCTTTTCTGTGGTACGGGTCAGCTTCCGGGCGGCGTTGACGATATCATCAACCTGAGGCAGTACAAAGCTCTCGAGGACCGGTGAAAAGGGAATCGGAGTGTCTTTCCCGCACACACGCAGCACCGGTGAATCCAGGTAGTCGAAGGCTTGCTCGACGATCAGAGATACTATCTCCGCCCCCATACCACATGTTTTGGGGGCTTCATGAACAACAAGGGCTTTATTCGTCTTTCTTACCGACCCGATTATTGTCTCCATGTCCAGAGGGTTCAAGGTTCGTGGATCGATCAGCTCGATTGAAATTCCCTCTTCCTCGAGTTTTTGTGCTGCTTCCATAGCTTTGTGAACCATCATCCCTGTTGCAACAACGGTCAGATCTGTTCCCTGCCGCTTGACATCCGCCACACCAAGAGGTATTGCGTAGGTTTCTTCGGGCACTTCCCCTTTGATGTCATAGAGAACACGGTGTTCGAGGAACAGCACAGGATTGGGGTCCTTGATCGCTGATATTAGAAGCCCCCGAGCATCCCCCGCTGTGGAAGGAAAGACAATTTTCAGACCAGCCACGTGGATGAACATCGCTTCGTTGCTTTGTGAGTGTTGGGCCGCCGCGGAAAGACCGCCTCCCACGGTTGTTCTGATCACGATCGGTAAAACGGCCTTTCCACCGAACATATACTTCATCTTGGCCATCTGATTGACTATCTGGTCCATTCCGATATAGAGGAAATCGCAAAACATGATTTCCGCAATCGGTTTCAAGCCAACGCATGCTGTACCTATAGCGGTGCCGATTATAGCCGCCTCGGAAATCGGCGTATTTTTAACTCTTTCGGAGCCGTATTTTTGCCATAAGCCTTTGGTCACCTGGAAGGCACCTCCGAGCTGTCCGATATCCTCGCCAAACAGCAGCACTGCAGGATCACTGCTCAAGGCGTCGTCCAGAGTTCTGTTGATCGCATCTCGAAACGTCATTTGCGCCATTTGCTACCTTCCTATTACACGATCGTGAATACATCGGAGTAGGCTTCCTGAACATCGGGAAGGGGGCTTTTCCTGGCGAACTCGACTGCCTGTTCCAGTTCGCGAGCTACTTCCTTCTCGATTTTGTCCAATATCTGCTCGGTGCTGATCTTGTTGGTCACCAGATAGTCTTTGAAGCGATTAATGGGGCATTTTTCCTTCCAGCGCGCAACGTCTTCAGCTGTCCGGTAGGGTTGCGGGTCGCCTTCCCAGTGCCCCCGCCATCTGTAGGTTTTACATTCAATGAAAGTCGGCCCCTTCCCCTGGCGCGCATCCTCTGCGGCCTTGTCGGCGGCTTCATACACTTTTACTACGTCGTTTCCGTCGACCGTGACCGCGGGCATATCATAGGCCATTGCCCTTCTCGCTACGTCTTTTATCTTTTGATGCTCCGATTGGGGTGTGGTTTGGGCAAACTGATTGTTCTCGCAAACAAAAATCACGGGCAATTCCCAGGTCGATGCCAGGTTGCAGGCCTCGTGAAAGGGTCCGATGTTGGTGGCACCGTCGCCAAAGAAGCAGACACAGACCTTCTTTTCACCTTTATATTTGATCCCTGCCCCGGTTCCGGCTGCGATTGGCAAACCGCCGCCCACAATGCCATTGGCTCCTAAAATGCCGATATCAAGGTCTGCAATGTGCATCGACCCGCCTTTCCCCTTGCAGTATCCTGTTTTACGCCCAAAGAGCTCGGCCATCATTAGATCTATACGCCCTCCCTTGGCGATGCAGTGTCCGTGGCCTCTGTGAGTGCTTGTTATATAGTCCTCTTTGTTTAGGGCAGCGCATATTCCGCCTGCCACCGCCTCTTCGCCGACGTATATGTGCATGAAGCCGGGGATTTCTCCGTCCGCATACAACCGTATTACCTTTTCTTCGAAGCGGCGTATCTTTACCATAGTTTTGTAAATTTGCTCTGCAGTGTGTTTGACAAAGGTTATACTCAACGGATCACCTCTCTATTCGAGTGAGTTAACCGCTTACGTAAGCGGTTAACAATATGCTATTGCATAAACGAGATACCGTCAAGATGTCGCGCCGCAGCATTGGAAGCGGCCGGTCGCGCAACAGCAGAGATTGTGCAGCAGCGTCGCTAATGTGGTATAGTTGAGGCAGGAGGTATGGCATGAAGCTGAACCGATCTACAATGATCACCATTCTTACGGTTGTGCTTGCTGTAATTACAGGAATTCTACTGAGCGGCTGTGTGACCGCTGGTGCCGCCGAATGTACGGAAGACGGACAGATCCTCTGGGATAAAGACAGCGATCCGAAGCGGGACGCGCCGCGCTGGATCGATAATTGGAGGGCCGCCCTCAAAGAGGCGGGGGTGCGAGCTTCAGAAATACCGAAAAAGTACGTTGTCTACATGGGCGTTTCCGAGGAAAAACCCGATGAGCGGGCGGCTCGCTTCGACGCAGTCGAAGACATGCTCAAGCGCTACGCCGTGTATCTTCAAGCGGAGTTGGACCGCATCCTTCCCGAAGCGGCGGAGAAGGCCGGCGTTCGCCTGCCAGAGCTGAATACAGCCTTGGGGGCGGATATGGCGGTAAGCTACCTGCCCAGAGAACCGATAGAGGCCAACGTCATCCGGGCTTACTGGAGCGCAAGGGGCAAGCTCTGTCCCGACCTCACCCAGACCGTCTACCGAATCTACGTTCTCGGGGCTTTCGACAAAGACGCCCGCAGGGATCACGTGCGCGAGGCGGCGATCGAAACCTTCAAATATGCCATCATCCGGGGTGAGGATAAGGATCGGGTGCTCGCGGAAGCGGAGCGGCTGATTCGAAGATTGTAATTCAGACATTCCGCTGCTTCCACCGCTCTGACCGGAACCAGTAGACCATCGCCAAGCCTTGAACAACCGTGGCTGTAGTGATTGCCAACCAGACGCCAATGGGGTTCCCGCCGAAAAGACCGGGAAGAAAGTAGGCCAGGGGAAGCTGGATTCCCAGCAAGCTAACAGCCAGGATGATCATGGTGGCCACGGTATCTCCCGCACCATTCAAGGCACTGGCCATTACGAGCCCCAAGGCCAGGAAGAGATACCCGCCGATGCGGACACGAAGATATTCAGATCCGATTTCCAGGATTCCTGTAGTTTGGTTGAAAAGTCCTATGATCTGCCGGGAAAAAACAAAGAATACGGCGCCAATGACGAGAAGCAGCGCCGCGTACAGGCCGGCAGCGATCCAAGCGCTTCGCTGTGCTCGATCTGGCTGCCCGGCCCCCAGATTCTGCCCTACCAATGTGGCGGCGGCCGCTCCCAACGCCCAGCCCGGCATCATGACAATCAGGTCCAGCCGCAGTCCGATGCCGTAAGCCGCCGTTGTCAGCACGCCGAAGCTTGTCACTATTCTCATGAGCAGCAGATTGCCCAGGCTGCGTACCGCCCCTTGCATCGTACCGGGAACGGCCAGCTTGAGCATGCGCCAGATCAGATTGAAATCCAACCGATAGCGTCTCCAGTCTATGGTGAGGCGGGTGTGGCCCCGAGTGAGAATGTACAGCCCGGCGGCCATCCCCGTTCCCTGGGCGATCACCGTAGCCGCCGCCGCTCCTCGCACCCCCATTTCCGGAAAGATCCAGATGCCAAAAATGAGGAGAGGATCGAGTACGATATTAATTACCGTAGAGGCGGCTATGATCAGCATCGGCGAACGGGCATCCCCGATGCCACGCATGATGGCGCTGGTTAGAAAGAACAGGACAAGAGTAACAGATCCATCGAACACGATGTTCAAATAACCTACAGCGAGATGCAGGAACTCGTCCCGAGCCCCTAGAGCGACAAGGGCTTTTCGCCCGAAGAAATTGACGAACAGAACCAGCAACAGAGATACAACGACACCTAAGGAAATCGACTGCATGGCGGTCAATCCGGCGGTTCGGCGATCGCCTGCACCGTAGAAGCGGGCCACCATGGCGGTCGTGCCTATGGTCACTCCGATCAGAAGAGTCCAGGAGATCTGCATCAGCAGACCGCAGAGAGCCACTGCGGCGATCGCTGATGGACCCAACCTGCCCACGAAGATCATGTCCACGACATTGAAGGCGTTCTGCAGAACATTGCCCGCGACCATGGGCCAGGCCAGATGGAGGACATTCTTGAAGACATTACCGCGAGTAAGATCGGCTTTCTCAATCATTACGATATTGCGACCATTGCGACAAATCCCGTTCCTAACGAAGTCCCAATAGTAGCACGGATTTCGCTTGACAGGATATCGAAGCCGAGACTACAGTGGTAAAACTCGCAATATGGGCAGCCTACGTTCTGCGTTACACTCACCTCTTCGGCGGGAAGATTTCTTTACAGGTATTATCTGCCTCGCTCCATCCCTGCTGGTGATCGCATTCTTCGTAGTTTTTCCAATTATCTTTTCCCTCTACCTCTCCTTTCATGAGTGGGCCATACTCACACCGGATAAACCGTTTGTTGGGCTGAGCAACTTTGAAAGGATGTTCTCGACGCCTGAGTTCTGGCAAGCTCTGAAAAACACCTTTGTCTACACCGTGGGGGTGGTACCCTTTGGTGCCGCGGCGTCCCTCGCCCTCGCGCTGCTCTTGAACCGGACGATCCTGGGTTCAGGATTTTTCCGCACCGCCTTTTTTCTTCCGGTGATCACCTCCACGATTGCCATCGCGGTGGTTTGGTTATGGGTCTACGACGACAATATCGGGCTTCTGAATCTGATCCTGAGGGGCCTGGGTTTTCAGCCTGTGCGCTGGCTGACTTCATCGAAAACGGCTCTGCTTTCGATGATCATTATGAACGTGTGGAGAAACGCCGGCTACCACATGGTCATCTTTCTGGCAGGGCTGCAGTCGATACCGGAGTCCCTCTATGAAGCGGCGACGATCGACGGAGTCAACACGTTTCAACGCTTTCGCTACATAACCTGGCCCCTCCTGGTGCCGACTACCGTGTTCGTGCTCATCACCAATACAATTTTTACTTTCCAGGTGTTCGGGCCTATCTATGTGATGACCGGGGGAGGGCCGGCCCGTTCGACCTCGGTAATCGTGTACTACCTGTATCAGCGGGCCTTTGAGTTTCAGGAGATGGGATACGCCTCCGCGGTTGCCTGGATTATTTTCATCATCCTCATCGGATTGACATTGTTTCAGCTTTGGCTTTCGAGAAACAAGGAAAAGATATGGTGAAAGTCCTGAAGACGGTGTTTCTCTACGCGGTTCTGGGACTGTGCGCGGCCATCTTCATTACGCCCTTCCTGTGGATGCTCCAGGCTTCTGTGAAGAACACGGCTCAGATCTTCGCTTTTCCCCCCAAGCTGCTGCCGAATCCGGTGGTCTGGAGGAACTACACCCGCGCCTGGACGGCCGTGCCGCTGGCCCGGTTTTATTTGAACAGCATCATCGTGGCCGGATCTGTTGCCTTTGCCCAGGTCGTCACCTCGGCCATGGCGGCCTACGTCTTCGCCCGGCTGAGCTTTCCCTTCAAGAATGTGATTTTCGTCTTTTTTCTTGCGATCATGATGATCCCCATCCAGGTCACCGTAATTCCCCTCTTCATAATCGTAAAAACCTTGGGTCTCATCGACAGCTACGGAGCCCTGATCTTGCCGTTCCTGGCCTATCCTTTCGGCACCTTTCTGCTTCGCCAGTTTTTTCTCACGATTCCCCGCGAGATAGAAGATGCGGCCCGGGCCGACGGCTGTCCCCGCCTGCGAATACTGGTGCAGATCATCGCTCCCCTCTCGAAGTCCGCCCTCTTTACGCTGGGAATGCTGGCATTCATGTTTATCTGGAACTCGTTTTTCTGGCCGCTGTTGGTGACCAACACCGAGAAGCATTTCACGATCCAGGTTGGTCTGGCCATGCTGCGAACTCAGCTGATCATGGAGGTGGATTGGGGGCTCCTGATGGCCGCCACGATGATTTCGATTCTCCCCGTGCTCATATTCTATATGTTTACTCAAAAACAGATCATCAAGGGAATCACGCTGACCGGCTTGAAAATGTAATCCCGGAGGCCAGAGATTCCCGGAGGCAGCGAAAATTGACATGCCGACGTTCATGGATATAATAATGGTTTCAAGGAGGAAAAGGATGAAGAAACTACTTGCATCGATACTGCTCTTTGTACTGCTGGCGGCAGGCCTGCTTACAGCGACAGGGCAGCAGGAAGGAATCGCTCCGGGTACCGGAGCTGGACCCGTCTCAGCGTATCAGCCGGAGCAGAAGCTTACCCTGGTGTTCTGGCATTCCTACTCCGGATATCGGGGCAAGTTGTTCGACTCGATCGTAAAGGAATGGATACGCAGCAATCCAATGATCGACATCAAACTGGAGTACGGGGGCAGCCTCTGGACGATGAGGGACAAGCTGCTGACCGCCATTGCCGGCGGTTCCGCTCCGGACCTGGCGGAAATCGATTCCTACTGGACCCCCATATTTGCCGATCCGGGATCCCTGGTCAAGCTGGAACCGTACATGGTTGCGGATGCCAAGTACAACAAGGCCGACCTGCAGAAGCCCTCACTCATGAGCACCCAGTATCTGGGGGAGAGCTACTCGATTCCGTTCAACCTGAGCACCATCGTACTGTACTACAACAAGAGCTATTACGAGGCGGCCGGGCTGGACAAAGAAACACCGCCCAAGGATTGGGACGACCTTCTGGCATTCGCGAAGAAGCTCACGGTGGACAAGAACGGTGACGGAAACCCCGACCAGCGCGGCGTGGTTTTTCCTCTCAAGGCCAATTACGGCGCGATCTGGTACTGGCTTGCATTTTTCTGGCAGCAGGAGGGCAAGCTGTTCAACGACACTCTCAACTCAGGGGCTTTCAACAGCGATGCCGGAGTAGCGGCAACAGAGTTCTGGAAACGAATGGTGAAGGAGCAGGTCCTGTCCCTGTCCGCCGGATTCGCCGATTTCACAGCCGAATTGGCGGCAATGGAGCTGAGCTCCTCGTCCGTGCTGGGCAGTTACCGGGACAACATGGGGAACAAACGGGTGGGTCTATCCGCGCTTCCCAAGGGAAAGGTAAACGCCACGGTTACCGGCGGGGGCAATCTGGCCATGTTCTCCGACTGTCCGGATTACGAGGCGGGTTGGAGCTTCCTGAGCTGGCTCGGGAGCACCGATGTGAACAAACGCTGGGCCCTGGCGACCGGAGCCATCCCGGTACGGAAGTCGGTGCTCGAGGAATCGGAGTACAAGGACTACATGTTGATGGATCCGAAAGGAAACATCATGATCTCGACCCTGCAGTATGCCCATATCCGGCCGAACATACCGGAGTACGGCGATGCCTCACGGATCATCGCCGTCGCGGTTGAAGACGCCCTGTTCAACGACAAGGACCCGAAGCCTCTCCTGGACAAGGCCAAACAGGAAGTAGATCAGCTGTTCGAGTAGTAGTGGCTTAAAAGTTTGATCGAATGCGGGGCGGCTTATGCCGCCCCTTTGCTTGTGTGTGCGCCGGGGACACCCGGTCCGGCCAAATGGCGTCTTCGCCAGGACTCCGCGTCCCCGGCGTACCCGCTTAGGCGGGAAGGTAGCATCAATGAATACAGATGCCACCCTTTTGGGGTGCACATCAATGGTGCTTTGGAAAAAGCGCATCAGCGAAGCGGTGCGGCTCGTTTCCCGCGCCGGTTTCGACACTATCGAAATCTGGGCGGACCACCTGTTCAGAACCGAAGAAAATCCGGCGGAGATTCGGGCGATACTCGACAAAACCGGGATTCGCTGTACCGTGCACTGTCCGATCATCGACGTGAATATCTGCTCGATGAATCGGGTGATGGCGGAGACCTCCCTTGAGCTCTACCTGCGCTCCCTTGAGCTGGCCAAGGAGTTGCACTCCCTGATCTTTGTTTTTCATGCGGGAAACTTGTTTTCCGCCTTTGATCCCCTGCCGGAATATTGGAAGAAACTGGAACGCGCTCTGCTGCGCGTGTTGGAGGCAACCAGTTCGGAGACACTCGTTGTGGTAGAGAACATGGAGGTCGACAAGCCCGAAGAAGTGGTCAAAACGGGGGAAGATCTTATCCGCCTACTGGAGCTGTGCGCTTCCTGGGAAACGGGAATTTGTTGGGATCTTACTCACCTTCTCAGCACAGAAAACAACATAGGGTTTCTTGAAACAATCCCCAGGGTTGATCACGTGCACCTGAGCGACTGTCTCTACCATGAAGGCAAGCCGGCACACAAACACCTGCGTATCGGCGAAGGAAACCTGGATCTATCCAGGCTGCTGCAACAGCCCGCCGGCAGAAAAGCCCGGATTTTATCCCTGGAAACGGTAATGATCGATCCCGGGCTCGATGATCTGATCTTGGAGCGAAAGAAGATGACAGAACTGCTATGAAGATTCGTTTACTCCTAGATTGGACCATGGATGCGAAACACGCGATCTTTGCCGAGGCGATTCGTAAGGGCTGCTACGCTGAAATAGGACTGGAACTGTCGCTGGTTGAGCCGGCTTCGAAGTCCAGCGAAGCTATCGAGCTGGTTGCCTCGGGGGACGCAGAGATGGCCATCAATTATCCCCACAACATCCTTCTCCTTCGGCCGCCGGGCTCAGATATCGTATCCGTCGGTGCCCTGGTGAAGAAAAATCCCGAGGGCCTGCTCTCGCTTTCAGCAACTGGAATCGAGAAACCGGCGGACTTGAAAGGAAAGCGGATCGGGATTGGCCCAAGCCCGGTAAGTCGGGCTCAATTTGCGGTGTTCCTTTCGGAAAACGGGTTGAACCCGGAAGATGTGGATATCGCGACGGTGGGATTCGAGGGAGAACGGCTTCTTATCGACGGAGATATCGAAGCGCTGGATGCTGTTGAATATGCAAACACTCGAACCCGGAGGAAGGGGTATGAGGTGAACTTCATGGCTTACTCGTGTTTCGGTATCCCTGATTCGCCGTTTCTTGTTTTTGCCGCTCGCAGAGGCTGGGTCGAAAAGAACCGTGAATCAATACGGGGATTTTTAACCGCCTCGGCCGAAGGATTAGCCGGGGTCAAACGGTGGGGTCGGGATGACTGGGGCAGATACACAGCCGGAATCAAGCACAGAACGGTCGAGGAAGAGATGGAGGTGTGGGAAAGCATCCAACCGCTTATCGAAGGACAGGGACGGCTCTTCGCACACTCGATCGCTGCTTTAAACGGCTTGAAGGAAATTCTCCTGAAAAAAGGCGTGCTCCGGCAAGACATGGCCGTTGAGGATATTTTTCTGAACAGCTGTCTTCCCGACACCGCCTCGTAAATTATGATCGAACGCATAGAAATAGATCCTCAGGAACTGAACCTTTCTGTATACAACACGTGGAAAAAACGTTGGTTTTTGCTCACCGCGGGGGACTACACTTCCCGGAAGTTCAACTCGATGACCGTGGCCTGGGGCGGCTTGGGTGCGATGTGGGACCGGCCTTTTGCAATGGTTGTGGTGCGTCCGAGCCGGTATACCTTCGAGTACATGGAACGTTACCCGACCTTTACACTGTGCCGGTTTCCGGAGGGGAATAAGAAGGCCCTGCTTTTTTGCGGCAGCAAATCCGGCCGGGAAGTCGACAAAATCAAAAAGTGCGGCCTCACACCGATAGCTTCCACAAAAATCGACGCTCCCGGATTTACTGAAGCTGAGCTCATCATTGAGTGTAAAAAGATCTATTCAGATGACTACAAACCGGATCGCTTTCTGGCCGAACATATTGAACGGAGCTACCGTTCCAAGAACTACCACCGGATCTATTTCGGAGAGATCGAGGCTATATGGGGTACAGCCGGCTTCAAGTCCAGCTCTCGACAGGCACTATGAAAGCATCATCTTCATCTTTAGGGCCGTGGTATAGGCGCTCAAATAAATCACCACCAGCCCGATAAGAATATTCATCAGAAGAAAAACCAGCTTGGCCCGCTGCCGGCCGACCTGATCCTTTGAAGGTTTTGCCAACACCAGGCGCCGCCCCAGAGCCAGGACAATCATCAGCGCTACCAAAATATGCTTGATCATGAGCGCCAGGCTGTAGGAATTTACGGCTTGAAACAACCCTTGGAATTGGGGACTGCTCTTGGACAGCGGTATGCCGGTTACCACTAAGCCGGCGATGCTGATAAATGCCAGCGTACTCAACCTGGATTGAATGGTATCCAGCAGTTTCATCTTTTGCGGTCCCTCCAGCTGAGCACCCCGTCCCACGTTCTTCCTCACCGCCGGCAGAACAGCGGCAGCCAGCGTAATCATGCCGCCGATCCAGATGACCGTAAAAAGATTGTGCAAAAAGCCGATCGTGACGAACACAAAAAATCTTGCCTCCATAATCTCTTCTCCTTTGCCTTTGTGAGATCATTGCCCGAATGTCTTCACTTTGATATTTTGTAACTAGAGTAACAAACTGAGCTTTCGGCGGCGGTAACATATGTTACAGCCGCTGAATGATTACTTGCGAGGTGCTCCGAGTTGGACCAAAAACTCATTATCAGCTTGTCAAGATGCAGACTTTTTTGCTCACTCCAAGAAACAACCTTGGCGAAGCTTCTGGATGAGCCCGGTATTCGACGGAAGACCTATTCTCCCGGCGCTGTCATTCATCAGCAGGGAGACCCGTATAATGCTCTGGATGTGTTGATCTCGGGCAGGATCAATACCACCATGCACGATGCCAACGGGAAAACCATGAAGTTGGAGCGGATCAGTGCCCCGGATGTTCTGGCACCGGGCTTCCTCTTTGCCGTTGACAACGCCCTCCCGGTCACAATTTCAGCGGAATCCGGGGTGATGATTCTGGAATTTCGGAAATCTGCGCTTAAAAAGATTGGAGAGCAGCATCCGGAGTTCCTTTTCGCCTATCTCGAGCAAAGCGGGAATAGAATTGTCGGCCTGGCCAAAAAGCTGCGTTTCTCACACTTCAACACGATTCGTCAGAAAGCGGCCCATTTTCTTCTGGAGGAGATGCATACCCAACGATCAAGCGTGATCGTTCTGCTCAATACCAAGGAATTTATAGCGGAGTTCTTCGGTGTTAGCAGACCTGCTCTATCCCGGGTGCTGTCCGAGCTTTGCAGGGAAGGGATTATTCGACAACAGGGGAGAACCGTGACAATTTGTAACGAGCAGATACTTAGAGAGCTCGTCGATTCTTCAACGCTGAAATAAGATAGTCCCCGCCGATGCTCACGGATCAGGGGCAAGAAGGTGAAGGGGATGTTTGGAGAATTGGAATAGAGGGACAGGGCGAACTTGAATGTCGCCCGCCCCTCCAGTTGTCGTGATTCTGCCCGGCTTATTTGCCTAGTTTCTTCGACACATAGTCGAAGAAGGCGGCGAAGTCTTTTCCGATAGTCTTCGTGGCATCGGTCATCGGGTTGAAGGGTCCTCCCGCAACGTAGGAGGTGATCTGGCCGCCTCCGGTCCCGGTGCTCTGGGTTGTCGCCTCGGTTTCACGAGACTCCATCCTGGCGATTGCCAGTTGATCTACCTCCATGAGCTGGTCCGGGCTCAGCACCTCATCCTCGAGATAGACGAGCATTTCCTCAGCATCATCGGGCTCCACCCGCTGCATAGCCTTCAGCTCGCCCATGGACTCGTACACCTCCTCGAGCTGATCCTGAGAGAGGGCCAGCTTGAGCGATTCCTTCTCGATGGTGAACAGGAAACCGAAGAAGCGGCCTAAATCGAAGACCACGACTGTTTCCTCCTTGGCCGCCAGCACGGCGGGATCATCTGGGGAAGTCTGCGCCGCCGCCAGAAAGGGCAGAAGCATCAGTGCCAGTAACGATATAACAACAATTTTTTTCATGATTCGTTTCTCCTGATAATGAAATTTACTCGTATCGCAAGGCCTCGATGGGGTCGAGTCGCGACGCCCTGAAGGCCGGATATCCTCCGAAAAACAGACCGGTGACCACGGCGAAGCCGAAAGCCAGAAATATGGAATCTATGGACACCACCGAAGCCATGCCGCCGAAACGGGACGCCCCCCAGGACACAAGTACGCCCAGGAGGATCCCGATCAGCCCGCCTCCCACCGAGAGGATGATCGCCTCCGTTAGGAACTGGCTCAGGATGTCCTTGGGCTTCGCCCCCAGGGCCATGCGCACACCGATCTCCCGGGTACGCTCGGTCACGGAAACCAACATGATGTTCATGATGCCGATTCCTCCCACGATCAGGCTGATGGCGGCGATGCTGCCTAAAAGAAGGGTGAAGGTTCCGGTAACCCCTTGAACCGTGCTGAGCAGATCGAGCTGGTTGGCTACGTAGAAATCGGCGGTATCCATATTGGGGAGCCGGTGCAGCTTGAGAAGCTCATCCTCGATGATGCGTTGCAGGTCCCGCATCAGGTCCAGGTCCGCGGCCTGGATGTTGACCATGGCGTAGTTGCTCGAGCCGGTGATGTAGCGCTGAAATGCACTGACGGGAATGAAGATCTGGGTGTCCTGGGTGGATGAGCCTTTTTCCTCCATCACCCCTAAAATCCGAAAACCGATGCCGTTGATGCGGATCTTCTGTCCCAGAGGATCGCTCCCCTCTTCGAACAGATCCTTGTAGACCTGGGCGCCGATAACGGCCATGGTCTTTCGGGTTTTCAGATCCAGATCGCTGAAAAAATCTCCGTAGATCGGGTAGAAGTTTCGTATGCTCGGATACTCTATCCCGGTACCTACGACCGTGGCCGGAGTGTTCCTGTTTTCGTACTTGATCTGACCGGTGGCTGAACTTTCAGGGGTGGCCAGCACCACCAGATTTTCAGGAAGACTTCGGATGAACTCGAGATCTTTCTCCGTCAAAGCGGGTACGATGCTGGTCGTGCTCCGCCGCACAAGGCTCGAACCGCGGGGCTGGCCCGAGTACACGATCAGCAGATTGGAGCCCAGGGACTGCAGGCTGGCTTCAACCGAAACCTGGGCCCCGTTTCCCAGGGCCACCAGAGCTATCACGGCGGCCACCCCTGATCATGACACCCAGGGCGGTGAGAAAAGCCCGTGCCTTGTTGGAGGCGATGCTGCGCAGTGACATGGCCAGAGCCTCCCGGAACTTGAACAACTTCATGGTCTCCACTCCTCCACGGGTACATCCATCAAGATCTTCCCGTCCAGGATCTGAACGATCCTTTTGCCCTGGCCGGCTACCTCCGGATCGTGGGTTACCATGATCAGGGTCACGCCTTCGGCCTGCAGCTCTCGAAACAGAGCCACGATCTCCGCTCCGGTCTTTGAGTCCAGGGCGCCGGTGGGCTCGTCGGCCAGCAGCACCTCCGGCCTCACGGCCAGGGCTCTGGCGATCGCCACCCGCTGCCTCTGCCCCCCGGAAAGCTCGTTGGGAACGTGGTGTTCCCTGCCGTCGAGCTTGACCCGTTTGAGGATCTCCATGGCCCGTTCCCGTCTTTCTCTGGGAGGGATGCCGGCGTAGATCAGGGGCAGCTCGACATTCTCCACCGCGCTGATTCGAGGAAGGAGATTGAAGGTCTGGAACACAAAGCCGATGTGGCGGTTGCGGATCTCCGCCAGTTGATCCTTGCTCAAGTGAGCCACCGGCTCTCCGGACAGACGGTACTCACCGGCTGTGGGTGAATCGAGGCAGCCGATGATGTTCATCAGAGTCGATTTCCCGGAACCGCTGGGCCCGATGATGGAGACAAACTCCCCCTTGTCGACAAAGAGGGACACCCCATCGATCGCCTTGACCGTGGTCGGTCCCATCTGGTAGTGCCGGCTCAAGCTCTCTATCTCGATCATTTGGTCGCTCCCGAACCCGGCACCGAGATCGGAATCACGGAAGTTCCGGTGCTTGTCTGGGAAGAGGTCAGAGTAAATCCGGCGGTGGAGGGAACCACGACCAGCTCCCCTTCCTCCAAGCCTTCCAGAACGACCACGTTCACTCCATCATCAGCCCCGACTTCGACACGCCGCGTCTGTACCTCCTGATCTGTGAATACCTTGAGATAGCTCCTGCTGCGCACCGTAGAGACCGCCTTGCTCGGGACCACCAGGCCTTTGTCGGCTCTGATCAGGATCGAGACATCGGCGCTCATTCCCGGCCGGAGCTTACCATCCTGGTTCGTCAGCACGGTGGACACCTTGAAAATGGAGATATTATTCACCACTTCGGCGGCCGGGCTGATACGCTCCACCTTGGATTTCAGCGCGCTTTCGCCCACCGCGTCACTACTGATGCTCACCGACTGTCCCACCTCGACCTTGCCGATGTCGAACTCGTCAACCTCGGCTCGCAGGCGCACCCGGGACAGATCGGCGAAAGTGAGCAGCAGCGCTCCGCGGCTGACCAGGTCTCCGGGGTTCAGTTCCGTGCTCAGGACCACACCGTCGAAGGGCGCCCGCACCACCGTGGCTGCCAGTTCCTCCTGGGCCGTTTCCAGTGCCAGGGCGGCCTGGGATACCCCGAGCTCGGCCAGCTCCAGACTCCGCTGGGCCGAGGCCACGTTTTCCCTGGCCTCGCGAACCTGATCTTCGGGCACCGCTCCGGACTTGAGCAGCGTCTCTTTGTCGCTCAAATCCTTCCTGGATGTTTCCAGGGTGTCCACCGCCTTTTCCCTGTTGACCCGTGCCTGGGCCAGGGTGATCTGAGCCTGCCGGAGCGCTTTCTGTTGGTCGGAGCTGTCGAATCGAACCAGAACGTCTCCGCTCGTAACCGCATCCCCTTCGACCGGAGACTCCAGAACGATCCCCTCGACCCGGGCCCGCACCGTTTGAACTCGGTAGGGTTCCACCACCGAAGGACCTTCCACCACCACGGATACCGAACCGGGTGTTGCCTCTACGGCCAATAGCTGGTCCTCCGCCGGGGTGGTCGATTCGGCGGAATCGCCGCATCCCAGGACCAGCAGGAAGGCTACGGCAATGGCCAGGGTCCCGGCCACCGACGCCGTCTTTATTTTTCGCAACTTTCGTTTCATGGTCTCTAATCTCCTCTATCCATTCCTTCAACAATTTCTGTTAGATAGGCGGCGCTGTCGGCCGCACGCATCCGCTGTACCTTTTCTTCGATCTCGGCAGCCCGTACGGTCCAGTGTGCCCGAACGCCCAGAGCGGCCGCAGCCAGAATGTCATAATCATTCACCAGGCCCAGGCTTCGCTTGGAATCGAGGATCTTGCGGTTTTGTTCAACCCGTTCCAGATTTCTCCGGGCCTGCTCCAGGGATTGCGTGGCTTTTAACCACTGCTGATACTGGCTGCGAATGCCCAGCTCCAGGCTCTGTTGCCGTGCCTCGATCTTGGCCATCTCCAGTTCCCGCGTAAGAGCCAAAGACTCACCCTCCAGTGAATCCGCCCGCCCGTTTGTGAAGGACAAGCCAACCGAGAGGCCGATGTTCCAGGTATCCTCGGAGGTTCCCGATCCGCTCGTTGGAACCTCCCCGATGGTATAGATCGGGAAGGAGTAGGATGCCGACAACTGGGGTTCCTGGAAGGTATAGGTAAGCGAAGCGCTGTGATCGGAGATACCTCCGAAGCCCTTCAAGCTGACGGACAGATCTGCTTTGCCGAGCCGCGCGAGTGTGTCATCAATCTGAGCGATTCCGTTGTTCAAAACCTTGAGTTCCGGATCATGCTCGAACGCCCAGGCTGCCAGAACGGGAGGGTTTGGAAGCTCCGCAGTCTCGGGGGAACGGGTTTCCGGATTCAGTTCCGGGGTCTCCGGGGTGAGATCAAAGCCGAATGTGTAGGCCATCTCCAGCCAGCTCAGGCGCAGCTTCAAGCCACCCTCAAGAACCGCCTCCTCCCTGCGCTGCAGGTCTTCCTCCGCTTCGGAGAGATCCGTCAACGAAACATCTCCGATTTGAAAACGCTCGCGGAGGGCTTCGGTATAGGCCCGGGCCGCGTCGAGCTCAGCAGTCAGCACTCCCTGTTCCTCCCGGGCGAGCCAGGCTGCCTGATAGAGCCCGTAGGCTTCCAGAAAAGCTTCTCCCCTGGCTTGGGCCAGCCGGTCCCGGGCTGCCGTCAACGCGTCAGCCGCCGCCCGCGCCCTCTCTTTCTCGATCTCCGACAGACCCAGGGGAAGCTTGGCCGATGCCGTCCCTGAAAGGGCTACCTCCTCGGCGAAAGATTCTCCTACCCGTGTTGTAGCTTTCACCTGTGGATCGAGGGACACCGTAGGGTCCCCTGAAAAGCGAAGCCTCTCGAACTCCTTTTCCGCTCTGTCGACGGATAACCGGGCAGATCGAACCGCGTAGGTTTCGTCCAGACGGGCCAGCACGTCGTTCAGGGAGAGTGAGGTCACCGCGGGTGCAATTATCAGTAGGAGTGCGGATCCAAAGATCAAACGCTGCATTGCCTTCTTCGTTCCCATCCTATATCCTTTTTTCTATATAGTAATGTTAATATGAGTATTAAGATAATCGTTATTCATCCAATAGACAACTGTCCCGACATTCACATTTCCTAAGCGGGTAGTACGGCAATCGTGTTCCCTGAACGTCCGTAGCAGGAACCGCCGTCCTTTAAGTTGAAGCTCCAGTCCCTCAACCGTGTGTAAAATCAGACCAGTATACCGGGGTTGACAGAAAGGCTCTTTCGTGTTACGAATATCGAAAAGATAACACGTTTGCAGTTCTAACTGGAAGAGGAGGAAGCTGATGCATATCCCTGACGGTCTGGTAAGCGCACCGATCAACATCGCAACCGCGGTGGTCGCGATGGGGGTCGGGGCGGCCGCCGTGGTTCGCGCCCGGCGTACGTTGGGCGAAAAAAAGGTCCCGATCCTGGGCGTTTCGGCCGCCTTTGTCTTCGCCGCTCAAATGCTTAACTTTCCCGTAGCCGCCGGAACGAGCGGGCATTTTCTGGGGGCGCTGCTCGTAGCGCTCCTGCTCGGACCCCTGAACGGCTTTCTCGTGATGGCGGTGGTCCTGGTGATCCAGAGCCTGCTGTTCGCCGACGGCGGGCTCACCGCGCTGGGCACGAACATTTTCAACATGGGGATCGTCGGCGGCCTCGGGGGCTACGGCCTGTTCCGCCTGCTGACATTGACGCTGCCTCGGCGGCGGGGCGTCTTTGTGGCCGCTGCGGCCGTGTCGGCTTGGTTCTCGGTCGTGCTGGCCGCGTCGGTCTGCGCTGTGGAGCTGGCTCTGTCCGGGACTTCTCCCCTGGCGCTGGCACTGCCCGCCATGGCCGGCGTACATGTGCTGATCGGAATCGGAGAGGGGATCATCTCCGCCGTGGTCGTATCCCTGATGCTCGGAGTACGCCCCGACCTGGTTTTGGCCTGGAAGCCCCAGGAGGTTAAGGCATGAAGAATGTCCTTCCGTTTCTTCCAGCCGCTCTAGGTGTGTGCCTGCTGCTGGCTTCGTTTTTAGCCCCCCTCGCTTCCTCCTCCCCGGACGGGCTGGAACGGGTCGCCGAAGACCAGGGGTTCCTGGAGCAGGTCGAGGGGAGCCAGGTGTGGAAGGCCGCGCCGGTCCCCGACTACGAGATGCCGGGGGTAGGCCGGAGCGGCATAGCCACCGCTCTAGCGGGTGTAGCCGGAACCTTGATCGTCTTCGGGCTCGCCCTTGGGCTCGGCAGGCTGCTGGTCCGCGGGCGTGGTGCCGGCCGGTCCCGGGCCGGAGGATCGATCTCCCGTTGAACCTGGATTTCCTGGACCGGTATGTCGGCCTGGACAGCCCGGTGCACCATCTGGACGCTCGGGTCAAGGTCCTGGTCGTCCTGATGTGCCTGTCTCTGTGGGTTACGACTCCTCCCGGCCGGTGGATTCCCCTTGGGTTCGCGCTTTTATTCCTTGCAGCGGCAGCGATGCTTTCGAGGGTACCTCTGCGCTACCTGCTTGCCCGCAGTCTGCCGGTAGCCGGATTCGTAGCGCTCATGGCCGTGCTTGCGCCGTTCCGTCCGGGCGGTGAGGTTCTGGTTCGGCTCACACCCGCTGTGTCCGTCAGCAAGGAAGGTGCCAGGCTCTATGCCGCGGTCATCTCCAAAGCCTTTCTGTCGGTTGCCGCCGTGGTGCTGCTTTCTTCCACCACGTCCTTCGCGGGGATTCTCAAGGCGATGGAGCGGCTGCGGGTGCCCCGCACCCTGGTCCTGATCGTCAGTTTTGCCTATCGGTACCTGTTTGTCATCGTCGAGGAGGCCCTGCGCATGAAAAGGGCCCGGGACGCCCGCCTGTTCGGCGGCCGCTGGTTGTGGCACTCCACGGTGATCGGCCGGATGATCGGCACGCTGTTCCTGCACAGCTACGAACGGGCCGAACGGGTCTACCAGGCCATGATCGCAAGAGGATACGATCCGGGGATACGGCCTCGGCAGGCCCAGCCGCTGTCGGCCGGCGATCTGGCGGTGCTGGTCGGTGTGCCCGTCGTGGTGCTCGGTTCGCGCTTCCTCCCCTGGCTGGCGGGCTGCCGGTGAGCACGGATTCCCGGGTCGTGCTCTCCCTGCGCGGCTTGTCCTACCGCTACCCGGACGGCACCGCGGCCCTGAAGGAGGTTTCCCTTGACCTAAGGGAGGGGGAACGGCTGGCTTTGATGGGACCCAACGGCGCGGGCAAGTCCACCCTCCTCCTGCACCTGAACGCCCTGCTCGACGGGGACGGAAAGCTCGAGGTCGACGGGATCGCTCTGTCCAAAACCACCGTGCGGACCATTCGGCAGAAGGTAGGTCTGGTATTTCAGAATCCGGATGATCAGCTGTTCTGCCCGACGGTATTCGAGGACGTGGCCTTCGGACCTCGCAACATGGGCCTGCCCGATACCGAGGTGGAGAGTCGAGTACGTGGAAGCCTCCAGGCGGTGGGCTTGGGTGGTTTCGAAAGGCGCAACCCCGCCCACCTGAGCATCGGTGAGAAGAAGAGGGCGGCGATTGCCACTGTGCATGCCATGCGCCCGCTGGTGTTTGTCCTGGATGAGCCCGCCGGTAGCCTCGACGCCCGGGGCAGGCGGGGCGTCCTGGAGCTGCTGCACCGCCTGGAGGGTGCGCAGATCATCGTGACCCACGATCTCGAACTGGTACGAGCCGTCTGTTCCCGAGTCCTGGTAATGGGAGCGGGACGGATCGTGACGGAAGGTCCGGTGCCGGACATCCTGGCGGACCCCGCGAAGCTGGAGGTCTGGGGCCTTGCCTGACATCCGCCTCAGCCGACATGGGTGCTTCCGGCTTGCATCATGAACAGCGCACGGCCACCATTTCGGCGAGCTCATCCAAATAAAACCATTATTGGTATCCGGCGTGTAATAAAAAGAAATGTGACAAAATTAAGAAAAGACAGGATTCGAAAAAAGGCGAACCGGTTTTCCACCTGTCTTTGAAGGGGCCAGGGTAAAGAATGTGCACTTATCGCTGGGAGGGACTTCTTCGGGGAAATGGGTCACAATAATAACAGGCCCATAGTGCATATCGAGCAGGGTCATGAACTTCCTCCAGAGGCATCTACGGCCCTCTGCATCGAGACCGGCAAAGGGTTCATCCAAGAGCATCACCTCGGGGAAGCGGGCAAAACAGCGGGCGAATCCCAACCGTTTTTTCATTCCCCCGGATAATTCGTCGGGCGTTCCGCTCTCCCAGCCGGAAAGGCCTGCCTCGCCGAGAAGGTAACGAGCGAATGCCAGGGAATCTGCTGATGGAACCCTTGAGTAAATCAAAGGCAGGGCAACGTTCCAGGCGTTGGATCGCCAGGGTAGAAACCGGTCGTCCTGAAACACAAAGCCAAGTCTCTCAGGTCGCCTGATCGTTCCGGATATCGGTTTGAGCAGTCCTGCCGCTGTATACAGTAACGTGGTCTTTCCCAATCCGGAATCCCCTGAGATCACAACGATTTCATCAGGCCTTACGGTCAGACTGATACGATCGAGAAGAAGCTCGGATTCCGGATAAGCGAAGCTTACATCCTGGAGAACGACCTCCTGTTTGCTAGATTCCTGTATAAACGCTCGTTTCAGCTGTTCAAGAGTCTCGGGACAAGGGATTATAGTACCCTTTCGTTCGACCCGTTTCCCGGGACGTGCTAGTGCCTGCTCTAACCTTCCAAGAAGCCGGCTGGCAATTAAAATGAGAAAAATGAGAATCAAGCCCCAGGCAAAGACCTTCCGCATCTGCAAAGACTGGAAGGAAGCTTGAACCTGAAATCCAATTCCGTTGTTAGCGCCGAAGTACTCGGCGATGACCGATGCCTTGATTCCCAACACAATACCTAGTTTTACTGCGGCAGCAAGGAACGGTTTGAGATGGGGCAGAACGAGCTCCCGGAGTTTGGGGTATACCCCGGGAGCGAACACATCGAGCATCTGTTCAAGGTGATGGGGAACGGCTTTCACACCCTCGTTCACGTTCAACGCCACGATGGGAAAACAGATCAGGGCTATGACCAAAACAGGGGCAAGGTGCCCAATGCCCAGCACGAGGATCAATGGGATGATCCACAGCAGCGGAGGTATACCTTGCAGGATTAGAACCAAAGGGCGAAATAGAATCTCCACATTCTGATTGAGCCCGGACAGAATTCCCGCTGCTGAACCGCAGGCAAGGGCGAGGGAAAAACCCGCTGCAACCCTGAGGACCGTAATCAGGATCTGTTTCCAGACAAATCCTTGTGAAAGGAGCGACACCGTCTCTACGGCAGTATGCCAAGGAGAAGGAATGATATATGATCCGGTTAGTAAACTCGCCGTGCTCCAGATTGTAAGTAGGAGTAAACTGCCAAGAACATAAAGGATAGTCCTTTTTCGCTTCTTCGAAACAACTTGATCCATCACGGGCAAAAGAAGAACTCCTCTTGAAGCTCACCCCGTTTCCCGGGCAGAAACCCTTTGACATCCTCATAGTAAGCCTTAACGCGGTGTCGATTTTCCTCCGGGGAAGGAACATGGAACAAGGTTTTGGCGATTGAATGGGCAATCACCTCTTCGCAAAAGCCCAGGGCCGTAGAAAATTTCTTGGCTGCTTTTTCAGGATCAGACACAACCTGCTGGGTAGCCGCACGCCACTGGACTATAAATTCCTTCAACATCTCGGCGTTCCTTTCTGCGTAGCTGCGGGTCGTGAACAGGCTTACCTGAGGAGACAGCGCTTCGCCTTGATTCGCGGCAGCCCAGGCCTGTTTGTAGTCGATGAAGCGTTGCAGACCCCGATTGATGACCAGTTCCGAGGCCAGAGGCTCAGGAATCGGTGCGGCGTCGATCCGGCCTTTTAGAAGCAGCGCCACGGTTTGAGGTAAAGGAGAGTAGATAATAGTAAGGTCCCGATCCGGGTCGATATCCTGTTTATGCAGGAAAAAACGGGTCTGAAAATCCAGAGGGGAACCCGGGAACGGCAGAGCGATCCGCTTCCCCGCAAGATCAGCAATGCTTTCGATACGCGGACAGTCGATGGAGCCAATCAGATAGGAGATACCCCATACACCCGTGCTGATCATCAGGATGGGGCTGCCGGACAAGTAGTTCTCCCACCCCTGGCTGCTTCCGGTAAGAAGCAGATCTACCTCGCCGCGAAGCAACCGCGCCAAAGCCTGAGCATGGTTGAGGAAGATATCTGCCTGGATATCTACACCCGGAAGTGGATCCTCCTCGGCAAGGAGAAGTAGAGGCAGGCTCGAGTTGGAGGGAGGCACCAACAGGCGTACAACAGGGGTAACCGGTTGCGCAGAGCAGGCTCCAATCCCGACAAGACCGAAGAATACAAGACCGAAGAATACAAGAGCAATAAGAAATCTCGCAGAACGGTAATAGTGGTGATCTCTTTTGATCTGAAATAACGGGGTGACACAGATCATGACAGGGGGATTTCCACTTTAAAGATGCTGCCCTTGCCGGGAGCACTCTCCGCATTTATTTGCCCCTGGTGCAGCTCGATCAGCCGCTTGACCAGACTCAGGCCCAGACCCGTCCCTGGTATATCAGCTGTGTGTTCGTTCTTGACACGGTAAAATTCGTCGAAGACTTTGTCCAACTCCGGCTGAGTCATTCCGATCCCCGTGTCCTGCACACTGACGGCAGCGTACAGGCCGTTTTGAGCCACCTGGACTGTCACCTTACCCTGCTCCGCGGTGTATTTGATCGCATTGTCGATTAAATTGGAGAAGACCAGGAGCAGGGCTTCCCTGTCAGCCAGGGCGGTTTTTTCTTTCTCGGGGAGAAGCTCATTCAGGGTAAGATCGATACCCTTGCCGGCGGCTCTCTCTCTCGCTGCTTCCACAGCCTCGCGAACGATTTCAACCATATCTACACTGGTACGGTGCAGCTCAAAATTGCCGGTCTCAATGGCGGTGATGCTGAGAAGCTCCGATATGAGAATACGCAGCGTCCTCACCCGGAGGTGCGAACGTTCTATCATGTGTCTTTCCTCCTCCGGATCATGCCCTGCCAACCCGCTGAGCAGCAGGTTGAGCCACCCTTCAGTTGCCGCCAGCGGGCTTTTCAGCTCGTGGGCCACCATGGAGACGAACATCGATTTGGCGGTCTCCAACTTCTTCAGCTCGGTGATGTCCCGAAATACCGCCACCGCCCCTGAGGTCTCACCGCCCGGTTCAATCACCGGACTCACGTTTACCATATAGGTGTTTTTCCCGATTGCCAGCTCCCGGGAGACGATCCTGGGACCGGGGTCCCCCTCAAGGACTTCATCGATCAGCTCATCTGTTTTCGGATACTCCAGCTCGGAGAGGGAGAAAGGCACGTTTTGCCTCGATGCCTTTGGGAAAATACGGGCGGCGGTGTTGTTACGCAGCACGACCAGCTTCTCCAGGTTGATGACCAGCAGACCATCGGTGATACATTTGAGGATCGTACTGCACTTCGATCGCTCCGAGGCGACTTCAAGCAGGCGCTTCTCCCTTTCCTCCCGCAGACGTTTGGCCTCGAGAGCCAGAGCCTGACGCTCCAGGCCGTTGCGGATGGCAAGCAGGAGCTCCTCCGGGGTGAAGGGCTTGGGGATATAGCTGTAGGCGCCCTGCTTGGTGCCCTCCACCGCCGTATCGATGGTGGCGTAGGCGGTGATGACGATCAGGAGAAGATCAGGATCCAGCGCCCTGAGCCTCTTGATCAACTCCAGGCCCCCGAGACGGGGCATCAGCAGGTCGACGAGGGCGAATGAATAGTGGGGGTCATTTTCGAAGATCTCGAGAGCCTCGATCCCATCACAGGCAGTGGTTACCTCGAATCCTTCTTCCGTAAGGATTTTACGGCAGCCTTCACGGATGCCGAACTCGTCATCCACAATCAGGGCACGAATCCCATGGTCGTTCATGCGAGGAGCTCCTCCACTTTGCTAATAAGCACCTCGGGGGAGACGGGCTTGTCGAAGAAGGCGTCGGCCCGCATCGCTTCCAGCTCCTCTTGGCTTCGCGGGTTGAAGTCGAATCCCCGCCTACTGGCCGCCGCTGTCACTATGATTACCGGTATGTCTGTGAACCTGGGGTCGGATTTGATTTTTTTGGCCAGAGAGAACCCGGAGTCGAGACTCTTCATCATCAGATCCGTCACCACCAGCTTCGGCGCCTCGGCCTCCATGCTCTGCCAGGCTTGATCGGCGTCGCTGAAGCAGCTGACCCGGTACCCTTTCGCTTTCAATATGCCGCTGTTCATCTCCAGGAAATCAATGTCGTCGTCAACCAGCACGATCGATGGTTTTGTTCCTGTCATGCCTCTACCCTCGCAAGATCTTGTTGATCACATCGAGCAACAGCAGCGGCTCTACCGGTTTCTCGATCAGGGCATCAACGGGTAACCAGGTCTCGTCAGGCTCGATATGGAAAGGAATTGTGTCGCTTACCGATGTGATCATGACCAGAGGAATGGTTTTTGTGTGCTCGCAATTTCGCAGTTCCCGGGAAAGATTGAATCCGATAACCTCACTTTCCATCATCATGTCCAGGATGATCAGGTCCGGTTTCCTGCTGTTGACCTGCTCCAGACATTCCCTGCCGCTGTAGGCAGTAAGTACCCTGTAGCCGTGATCGGCGAGCAGCTTGCGGTGCATCTCCATGAAATCCGCATCGTCGTCCACCAACAGCACTGTTTTTCTTACTCTTCGCGTGCTCATGGCGGCTCTCCTATTCCAACCATCTGTTTTGTCTTGGCGTCATTCAGCGGCAGCCGGATGGTGAAGGCAGTCCCTTTTCCGACGTCGCTGTCAACCGAGATCTCTCCTGAGTGCATTTTTACCACCCCATACACGATGGACAGCCCCATTCCCGTTCCCTTGCCGAGCTGCTTGGTGGTGAAGAAGGGAGTGAAGATCTCAGAAAGGACCTCCTTCGGAATCCCTTGGCCCGTGTCACGGACCAGGATTTCTAAACAGTCATCATCTTCGGGTTTGCGAACCGAGATCACGACCTTCCCTGCTTTTTCGATGGCGTCGATCCCGTTTTGGATCAGGTTTACCAGCATCTGCCGGATCTGGTCAGCGTCGATTTTTACCTCGGGAAGGTCAGGCTGGATTTCGCTTTCTATAGTAACTTGCGAATCCTGGGCCTTCAGCCGCGTATTGGCGATGACCTCTCCTATCAGCGCAGCCAGGTTCGTTTGTTCCCTTGCCACGCGGGACTGGCGGGCAAAGTCCAGAAGGCCCCGCATGATGTTGCGGCAGCGCGTCGCCTCGCTCAGGATCATCTGCACGTCCTCCGACCCGGCATCCTCTTTCTTGCGGTGTTTCAGGAGCATGTGGGAGTACAGAAGGATCGTGCTCAGCGGATTGTTGATTTCATGGGCCACTCCGGCGGAGATCTGGCCCATGGAGGCCAGACGCTCGGTCTGAATCAGACGGCTCTGCGCCGAAGCCAGCTCCCGGTGGGACTCCTGCAGCTCCTTCAGAGTCGTTTCCAGCTCCTCCACCAGGTAGGGCAGGCACATCTCGATCTCAGCCAGGCCCTGGCACACGGCGATGGCCTTCTCGCGACAGGTGGGATATCCGCAGGAGCCGCAGTTCAGCTGATCCTCCGGCCCGAACTTGCGCATGGCCTTGAGGGCCTCGGCGATTTCCTCTTCGGAAGGCTGCGGCAGCAGCACGGTCTGGCGGGTAAACTGTCGGGAAAGGTCCAGATCGTCGAACTCCGCCAGAGCTTCTGTCAGCTCCCGCCGGACGGTGAAACGATTCTGCTCGATGATGTAATCTGTAAGCAGTTCTTTACGGGTAAAGACACTCATTTCCACGGGTATCTTCGGCCCGTTGATGCAGCCCTCGCAGAACAGCAGGTCGAACAGCTTGGCCTTGCTCTTGCCCGCCTCCAGCTCTTTGAGCACCTCCAGCACCCTGTCCTTGCCTTCGGTGATCAGAACGTCGTTTTCCAGAATATCCGCCTGCAGCCCTGTGGTGCGCAGCAGTCCTCCGGAGATGGGGAAGGTCCTGCCCAGGTAGCAGGGAGGCCCGTCGAAGTCGCTGATCTTTTCCTGTTCCGGATCGATCCCGGCCTCAGAAACCATGGCGAGCATTTCCTCGAAGGTGAGAACCGCATCGACGGTTCCCTGCACGAAGGGGTCCTTGATCTCGTTCTTCTTGGCGATGCAGGGTCCGATGAAGACGATCCGAACCCCGGAGCCGTAGCGTTGGCGGATGGCTCTGCCCACGGCAATCATGGGACTGACGATGGGAGCCAGGGCATCGTGAAGGGACGGCATGTATTTCTCTATGTAGGACACGATGGCCGGACAGGGTGTGGAGATCACGTATTTACCATTCTGGAGTGCGTCTTTGAATACTTTGGAGTATTCCCGGCTGATCAACTCGGCTCCGAAGGAGACTTCCCAGATATCCCCGAATCCCAGCTTGCGCAAGCTGGCGACGATCCGTCCGGGATGGGTGGGGTGGAAGGCAACGGGAAAGGAAGGGGCCAAACAGGCAAAGGTCCTCTCCTTGCCCTCCAGGAGGTTCCGAACCAGCATGGTGCTGTCCTCGATCCGTTTGGCCTTCTGGGCGCAGACCTTCACGCAGTTTCCGCAGCAGATGCACTGCTCCTCGATGACGGTGGCCTGTCCTCCGATGACCTTGATCGCCTTGGCCGGGCATTCCCGAACGCAGGAGTAGCAGCGTTTGCACTTCTCCGGAATCGTCTCAACGATGCCCATCGTTATCCCCTATCTCACACTCGCGCTCTCGGGGTGTAGGAGGTGTGCAGCAGGTGGTGGGACTTCTCCCCGAGGGGTTTCTTCAAGTACTGCTCGTAGATCAACTTGATCTCCGGGTTGTGGTGGGAGGCACGCACCTCTTTGCCCTCATCCTCCTTGTAGATGGCGGCGATACGGGCCTTGCGTACCTCGTCGCTGGTCAGCCGGGGTTGGCCGCCGCCGCCGATACACCCGCCGGGACAGGTCATGATCTCCACGAAGTGATACTGAGCTTCCGGAGAACCGCTCTTGATGTGCTCGATCACCTTCCGGGCGTTGCCCAGCCCGTGGGCCACGGCCACTTTCAGGGTCACACCTTCGAGGAAAGACCACTCCGGCAATGTGTCAGTGATTGTGAGGGCTGCTTCCTTTACTCCCTCCAGTCCCATGATCGGTGTGACGTGCAGATTGGGGAAGGGCAGTGGTCGCCCGGTCACCAGCTCGTAAGCTGTGCGCAGGGCTGCCTCCATGACGCCACCCGTGTTGGCAAAGATATCCGCAGCTCCCGAGGACATGCCCAGGAGTCTATCCATCTTTTCATCGGGAAGGCCGGCAAAATCGATCCCCGCCTGTTTGATCATTCGCCCCAGCTCTCGGGTGGTGAGCACGATGTCGACGTCTCTCACCCCGCTGCCGTTCATCTCCGGCCGCCCGGCCTCGTACTTCTTGGCCGTGCAGGGCATCACCGATACGACCACGATCTCCTCGGGACGCTTGCCTAAGCTTTCAGCGTAGTAGGTCTTGGCCACCGCGCCGAACATCTGTTGAGGGCTCTTACAGGTGGAGATGTTCGGTAGAAACTCGGGGTAGAAGTGCTCGGCATATTTGATCCAGCCCGGCGAGCAGCTGGTGAACTGGGGCAGGGCTACAGATTTTCCCTCCACCAGGGCCTGCTTCAATCGGCTGAGCAGCTCGTTGCCCTCCTCCATGATGGTCAGATCGGCGGCGAAGTTGGTGTCGAATACGCCGTCGAAGCCGAGGCGCCGGAGTGCGCTGACCATTTTTCCTGTCACCAGGGTTCCGGGGGGATAATCGAAGCACTCCCCCAGGGCGGCCCGGATGGCCGGAGCGGTCTGCACCACAACGTGTTTTGCAGGGTCGTCCAGGGCGGCCCAGACCTCATCGATCTGGTCCCGCTCGATGATCGCTCCTACGGGGCAGACGGCGGCACACTGGCCGCACTGCACACAGACCACGTCCTCCAGGTTGCTGCAGAAGGCCGGTCCGATCACCGAGGCGAATCCCCGATTCTGGGGAAAGATTGCCGCCACGCCCTGGACCTGCCCGCAGACGGTTACGCAGCGGCGGCAGAGGATGCACTTGGCCGAATCCCTCACCAGCGCCGCAGTGCTGACATCGGTGAGCCGGACACTTTTTTCCCCGGAAAACTCGATCTCCCGAATCCCCAGTTCCTTGGCCAGGGACTGAAGCTCGCAGTCTCCGTTCCGGTCGCAGATCTGACAGTCTCCCTCGTGGTCTGAGAGGATCAACTCTACCACCGTTCGGCGGGCTTCCCGAACCCGTCGGGTGTTGGTATGGACTGCCATCCCCTCTGCTGCGGGAGTGACGCAGGAGGGGACCAGTGTCTTTGCTCCCTCCACTTCCACCAGGCAGACCCGGCAGGCGCCGATGGCCTGGACATTTTCCAGATAGCACAAGGTGGGAATGTGGATCCCGGCCTGGCGGGCCGCTTCAAGCAGGGTGGTCCCTTCGGGAACCTCGATCTTCCTATTGTCTATACTTAGTGTTGGCATACCGTTACTCTCCTGATTCTGGTTCTCTATAGTCGCAGCGCAAACAGCGCTTTGCTTCCGCTAAAGCCACGTTTCGGGTCCAGGTGGCCTCTACCTCGGTGAAGCTCCCCTTGCGTTTGCTAACGGGTATGAGCTTCGGGGCCGCCCGAGGTGTCTCGACGGGATCCGCCTCGGGATCGAAGAAGGTGTCTACCTCGTGGTCCTTCCGCCAGAAGGCCCGATTTTTGCCGCCGAGGAACAGATCGATGCCTACGGCTGCCTTCTCACCGGCTGCCACCGCCTCGATCACCGAGGAGGGACCGCTGACGGCATCCCCACCGGCAAAGATCCAGGATTCCGAGGTTTGTCCATTGTTCGAGTCCACTGCGATGTAGCCCATCTCGTTGAGCTTCAAGCGTACCCCGTCGAAGATTTTCGCCGGGTCGAGGGTCTGACCGATTGCCGGGATCAGCAGGTCCGCAGGCAGCGTGTACTCGGAGTCCTTCTTAGCCACCGGCCGGCGCCTTCCGCTCCTGTCGAACTCACCGAGCTCCATGCTCTGCAGACGCACCTGCTCAAGCTTACCTCTGTTGGCGGTCAGCTCGACAGGGGCAGCGAGGAACTCGAAGCGAACTCCCTCTTTCTCAGCCTCCTCGACCTCTTCTTCATAGGCGGGCATCTCGGCCCGGGTGCGGCGGTAGACCACGGTCACAGTCTCGGCGCCGAGGCGCAGGGCGGTGCGGGCGGCGTCCACCGCGGCGTTTCCGCCTCCCACCACTACCACGTTGCCGCCGACCTTCTGCTTGCCGTTGAGGTTGTACGCCCTTAAGAATTCGATGGCTTCGGTGCATCCCGGCATGGTTTCTCCCTCCAGGCGCAGGCCCATGCCGTCGGGGGCGCCTACGGCGAGGAACAGCGCATCATATCCCTGATCCTTAAGCTTCTCGATAGTGAAGTCCCTGCCCAGACGTTTTCCGGTTTTGATCTTCACCCCGAGCTTACGAATCATGTCGACGTCCTTACCGAGAAGCTCCCGGGGCAGCCTGTAGGCGGGAATGGCTTGAGCCAGCATCCCCCCCGGCATATCTTGAGCCTCGAAGACTTCGGGCCGGTAACCCAGTCGGGCCAGGAAATAGGCGCAGGCCAGACCCGCCGGTCCCGCTCCAACAATAGCTATCTTGCGCCCGGCTGCCTGCTCGTCGCTAAGAAAATCGGGCAGCTGAAGCTCCTTCTCCTGGTCGGAGAGGAAGCGCTTCAGAGCTCGGATAGACAGAGCCTCGTCCAGCGTGGAGCGGCGACACTTGCTTTCACAGGGGTGAAAGCAGACCCTGGAGCACACAGATACGAAGGGGTTGCGCTCCCGATGCAGCTTCAGCGCCTCTTCGTAGCGCTTCTCGGCGATCAGGCTGACGTACCCGGGTACATCGACCCCGGCGGGGCAGGCGTTCTGACATGGCGCCCGGACCAGCTCCGAACAGATCCCGGCCACGCATTTCTTGTCCCGGATATGGGCCTCGAACTCCCCGCGGAAGTGCCGGATAGCCGAGAGCACAGGATTAGGAGCGGTCTGGCCCAGTCCACAGAGCGCCGTATCCTTGATCACCTTACCCAGGCGAATCAGCCGTTCTATATCTCCCTCCTCGCCTTTACCGGCGCAGATGCGCTCGAGGATCTCCAGCATCCGCTTGGTGCCGATCCGGCAGGGGGCGCACTTGCCGCAGGACTCGTCCTGAACGAACTCGAGGAAGAAGCGGGCCATGTCCACCATGCAGGAGTCGTCGTCCATGATGATCAACCCGCCGGAGCCCATGATGGCTCCAAGCTCGGTCACACTCTCATAGTCCACGGGCACGTTCAGATGCTCCTTGGGGATGCAGCCGCCGGAGGGCCCGCCGATCTGGGCGGCTTTGAACTTCTTGCCGTCGGGGATCCCGCCGCCGATGTCGTAAACGATCTCCCCCAGGGGTATGCCAATGGGGACCTCCACCAGGCCGGTGTTCTTCACCGCCCCGGCTAGGGCAAACACCTTGGTGCCCTTGCTCATCTCGGTTCCGAAAGAGGCGTACCAGTCCGCTCCCTTCAAAAGAATGACCGGGATGTTGGCATAGGTCTCCACATTGTTGAGCAGGCTTGGCATGTCCCAAAGCCCCTTCTGGGCGGGGAAGGGAGGCCGGGGCCGCGGCTCTCCACGGTTGCCCTCGATGGAGGTCATCAGGGCCGTTTCTTCCCCGCATACGAAGGCACCGCTTCCCATGCGGATTTCCAGGTCGAAATCGAAGCCGGTGCCCATGATGTTCTGGCCCAAGAGCCCGTATTCCCTTGCCTGTTGGATCGCCTTTCCCAGACGGTCGACCGCCAGGGGGTACTCGGCCCGGACGTACACGTAGCCTTGGGAGGCACCGATGGCGTAACCGGCGATGGCCATGGCCTCGATCACGCCGTGCGGGTCTCCCTCCAGCACGCTGCGGTCCATGAACGCTCCCGGGTCACCCTCATCGGCGTTGCAGAGCACGTACTTCACTTCTCCGGGAGATCTGCGGCAGAATTCCCACTTCAGGCCAGTGGGAAAGCCTGCACCGCCGCGGCCGCGCAGGCCCGAACGCTTGATCTCGTCGATCACCGCTTCCGGCTTCATCTCGGTAAGAGCCTTGGCCAGGGCCCGGTATCCGTCCCGGGCGATATACTCCTCGATGCGCAGGGGGTCGATCAGGCCGCAGTTGCGCAGCACGATCTTCACCTGTTTGCGGAAGAAGGACAACTCCTGCAGCGGCGGGGTCACCTGTCCAGCGACTCCCGCTTCGGCGGCCAGCTTGGAAACCACCCTGCCTTTGAGAAGGTGCTCCTCCACGATTTCCTCGGCATTTTCAGGCTTGAGGTTCTGGTAGAGGACGCCGTCCGGGTAGATTACAGCCACCGGGCCGGCAGCGCAGGGGCCTAGACAGCCTGTCTCGATAACCCGGATCTCTCCGTCCAGGCCGAAACGGTCTATCGCCTCCTTGAAGGCGGCGGACAGCTCAAGGGCTCCCGAGGCCACACAGCTGGCACCGGTACATATCAAAACGTTGCTTCGTGAACGATTCATTGTCTTATTCCTCCAAGATGTATTCCTGAACAGGCTTGCCCTTCAGGACGTGGCTGGCGACGATCTCCCGTGCCTTTTCCCGGTTCAGGCGGACGTACAGGTAGTCCAATCCGCTCTTGTCGCTGAAAGTGAGCATGGGCTCCTGGTCGCACAGCCCTAAGCAGCCGGACTGGTGCAGGGTGACGTTCTCTACTCCCGCACCGGCCAGCTGCTCGCTGAGCTCGGCCATGATGTCCCGGGCCCCCGCTGCGATACCGCAGGTGCCCATGTGTACGGTGATGCGGATCTCCTTGGGACCGCTGCGCACATCCACCTCGCCCCGGGCTTGGTCCCGGAGTTTTTTCAGGTCCTCCGGATTCTTGATCTTGACGCTCATACTGTAGCCTCCTTGACAACGCTTTCACGGTTACGATACTCGTCGAGGATGGCGCGGATTCGTTGAGGTTTGACCCGCTGGTGTACCTCCTCGTCGATCATGATCGTGGGGGCAAGGCCGCAAGCCCCGAAGCAGCGGGCCACCTCGAGGCTGAATTGCCGGTCCTCTGTGGTACTTCCCACGTCGATCTTCAGCTCCTGCTTGAGGTTGTCCAGTACCCGCTTGCCCCCGCGGACGTAGCAGGCGGTGCCCAGGCAGACTCGGATCAAGTGCTTGCCCCGAGGAACGGTGGAGAAGAAGGAATAGAAACCTACCACTCCGGCCACCTCGCTGTACGATTTGCCCAAGCGCAGGGCTATACGCTTTAGAGCTCCTTCGGGTAGATAGCCGAAGATCCCCTGAGCGATCTGCAGCACGGGAATCAGTGCCCCGGGCTTTCCCTGATACTCCTCCAGGACTTCGTCCAGCCTGGAGAATAGCTCCTCATCGGAGACGGTCTCCCCGCAGCAGGTATCTATCTTTGCGGGATTAGCTGAAATTTCAGCTTGGTTATTCATGCCTCACTCCTTAATCTCAAGGGCTTCAAGACCCTCTTTTATTTGCTGATTAACTTTTCTGGCCACGGCGAGCCGATTGATCGCGGTCGGAGTGGATCCTCTCTTTCCCTGGAGAACCAGCTCCCGTGAGACCTCTTTGCTCAGAATCATTTGTTCCCGCTCTCCTACCTTCAGGCGGCAGCGCAGCTCGATGTCCGGATTGGAGGCCACCACCGAAGAGAGGGTGGAAGCCAAATTGCCGAGGGGATTGCGATCCACGTGGGCCAGGCGAAGCGTTGCCCGCACGGCCAGTCCACCGAGAGGTGAGCGCTCGAGGGCGAGCTCGCCCCCGGCCTGCTCGATCCGGAAACGAAACAAGCTCAAACCCAGGCCTGTCTTCTTCCCTTTCTTGGTCGTGTAGAAGGGATCCATGGCCCGCGCCACAGGCACGCTCAAACCCGGACCATTGTCCTCCACGGCAATGCGCATCAGATCCCATGCGGGTTCCACGGCGATCTCCACAGCCACCACTGTGGCTCCGGCGGCGATTGCGTTTTCGATTAGATCGAGGATGTGCAGGGAAAGCTCACGCAATCTGACACCTCCTTGAGTCGATTCCCTGAATGGCCAGGACCAGCTCGTCAAAAGATGGCTCGGCAACCACGAAGACCGTACAGGAGGAGGCGATGTCCTCCAAGAAGTGACTGTCCGAGGAGCTGATCAGGGGAAGACCGTGCTGCCGGAACTCCTCCATCCGATTCCGGGCTACTCCGGCCGAAGAGATCTCCGCGGCGGAGAACCGGGGCGTTTCAGGGAAGAACCCTAGCTGTCCCAGCACGCTGAAGGCCTGGCGGTCCACATGAGCAGCCACGGCAATTCCACCGTGCTCCCGGATTAAGCCCACCGCTTCGCTGAGGGAGTACCCGCTTGCCGCAGTGAGAAGCCGGTGCTCCGTACCGGTTTGCCTGTCCTCAGCGTCAAGGATCCACTGCCGGTAGCCGGGATCCTTCCCGACCGGACTCAAGCGCTGCTCTGCCGATTTTCGCTGCGGCAGACTATCCAGTACGCAATCACTGACAGCGAGAGCATTATTAAGTGCCGGGAACAGACCCAGGACGTGGACCTCTTCCCGGGTTGTCATTTCGATCCCCGGAATAACCTTAAGACCGCTGCCGGTTTCTCTCTCCGCCGCTTCAGCCACGGCAGATACATTGGCCGCACTGTTGTGGTCACAGATGGCGATCATTTTCAAATCTCTTTCCCAGGCGGTGCTCACGATTTTTCGTGGCAGCATCTGCCTCGAGGCACAGGGAGACAACGCCGTATGGATATGAAGGTCCGCCAGGAGTGCAGTCATTCATACCGCCCCCTGATCCCCAAGGCGTAAAGCTTGCCCGCCGTGTCGAAGGTGCTCTCTTTTGTGGTGAAGAGAGGTATTTTTTCCTCAACCGCTTTGTCTCGTACAGCCTCTTCGGGAACCATACCGGAGGTAAAAATCACCGCCGCCTGCATGGCATGCACGGCCACGGCGATAACGTTGAGGTGAACCTGGATCGTCAGCAGCACCCCCCCAGCCGGGGCGTTGGCCAGAACATCGCTTAGAAGATCCGAGGCGTGAGCCCGGGTAATCTCGGCATGTCCCTGTTCTGCCAGATCAGCGGTAGTAGTTTGCAAACCGAGCCTGGCGGCGACTTGTTCTAAATTCATGATTCTCCTCTCCCTCGTAAGATGACGCATTCCAAACCGGGATTGCGGTCCATCACGATATCCTCAGCCAGGGACGAGCAGGTCGGGGCTCCGCAGGCACCGCAGTCCCGCCCTGGCAGGCCGGCGGTCAGTTCGTCTATGCGTGCCAGCTTTTCGATCGCTTTGCCCATGTCCTGGTCAAGTCGCATCCCCGTGCGGGCTAGATAGGGGCTTTTTGTCGGCGCGGCGCTCACCTGCCTCCGACGCCCAAGGAGTGATGCTGCCCAGCGGTTCTTGGCCATGAAGGGATTCTCCTTGAACAGAGGTGTGCCGTAGCAGCCGTATACGCAGCAGCTGAGCTCGAGAATCCGGAAATCCCCCGAGAGTCCTTTCTCCGTTTTCTCCAGGATGTCTATTACGTTTTCCATCCCCCACGCCTCGAGGACAGACGGGTCGTGATTGCCGGTTCGAGGTGGACGGGGAATCGGTTTCTGCTCACTCCTGTCGGTTTCGGTCTGAGCAGTTATGAGGGGCAGAATCTGAGCTGAGAGCCCTGCAGGGCTGGTGATCTGCAGGCGACCGGACAGGTCGGCCCGAGTGAGAAGGGCGTACTGACTGGGGCAGGCGGCGACAAAGGTCACCGGCTGCAGGCCGTAGGCTTCGACAGCCGATTCGATCGGCGTCATGAAGGGGGCGATCTGTCCGATCAGGGAGGGAAACTGACTCTCGATAAGGTTTATGACGGCTGGGCAGATGGGAGAGATTACCGGGTAGCTATCCTGCTCGGCGGCGTACCGTCGTACCGTCCGGCGCAGCTCTTCTTCCCACTCTTCGCTGAAACGGATGTCTTTGAACCCCAGGCTTCGCAGTACCGCCATTACCAGTCGGGGCGGTATCTTCAATCCAAATTGGGTGAGAAAAGCCCGGGGGATGACGAGGGTGTCTTGGCCCGCTTCAGCGACTGATTGCTGCGGCATTTTTTTTTGGTCCGGTTCCCGAATCCCGAAAACCCCCCGCCTGCAGGCTGCAATACAGGTGGTGCATCCTATACACAGGGCAGCCAAGATGCGCGGTTTCTGATTCCACACCCTGACAGCTCGAGTCGGGCAGGCTTTCAGGCAGTCGAAACAGCCGTTGCAGAGTTCCGAGCTAATGGACAGACAGTGATCGGTGGGCTCTCCCACCGTCTGCGTTTTGAGATAGATCGTCGAGCGCACCCGGGTTCCCTTCTCTGCCCGGGAGTCGACCTCGAACACGTCACTTGCTTTCTTGATGTTGGGAAGGCCCATACCCGCGCCGAAACCGAGCTGTCTCGCCTCCGCGGAGGCCGTGGAGTATCCTGGTTTCAAGGCCAGTGCGAGATCCGCAATGCCCGGACCTTCGTCGATCACTTCCATGTTGAACCGCTTGTTGTCAAACCTGACCCAGAGATTTCCTTTACAGGCGTGGATGACCACGTTCATCTCCGCTTCATAGGCGGCAATCATGATCCGCCGCATGATCTGCCCCTCGACTCCTATACGCTTCAGTTGTTCCTTCAGCATACGGGAGGCGGAGCCGGCGGCTGTGAAATTGCCACCCGCGATCGGGAAGGAGCTGGTGATCATGGCCGGTGGGGGCCTTCTCCGTAGAGCCGTCGGTGCAGGCGGCCGCAGGTCTCGAACATATCGAACGGGCAGACCAGCACTGCGGTTGAACCCCTGGCCGCCGCCTCCAGCAGGCTCGGATCGGGATCGACACCGTCCACCAGGCAGAGGGCCGGGCAATCCATCAGCTCAGCTACGCAGGCGAGCTGGGTGTTGGCCAGGCTGGTCACGAGCAGTGTTTCAGGGCCTGCCTTTTCCAGCAGTGTGCTCATCTTGTCGCCGGCAAACACGTGAGCGATCTCGCCCATCTCCTTCCTGCCCGGCTGCAGCATTCGGGCATCGATTACCTTGACCAGTTCCTCGAGTTTCATCGGATCAGCGCTCCCTTCTATCCGGATAGCAAGTATTGTGCCAAAAGCAGGCGAGGTCATGGCCCTGGCTTGGAAAGACTCAAGTGAGCTGAAAGTACAACCAGGGTTTTCCTGCAGCGAAGGAGTTGATCGTTAGTTCTTCATGAATAAATAAGATACGAGCCGCTGTTTCCTTGAGGCGGCGGAGGAAAGCCGGAGTTAAGCGATTAGCAGGCTGGGGAGGCACGGCTCCGCTATCTGTGGTCTATCGGTGAACCGATTTTGTATGGGTACGGGCCTCCCATGGGAGATCTGTGCACAGAGCCGGCGGCCGGTCTAGCGGTACTCCTGCCGCTTCAACCCGTATTTTTTGATACGCTCGTATAGGGCTCGACGGGAGATGCCCAAAGCCAGGTAGGTGGAATTGATCTCCCCTTTGTGCTCTCTCAGGGCAGCCTCAATCACGGCCTTTTCTGTTTGCTCCATTTCTTCCCGTAGTCGTCCGGAGGCGGCGGGCAGGGAGAGCAGGTGGCCCGCGTCAAAATTGAGATCCGGGACAAATTCACCGGCCACGCCCTGATGCGATGTTATCAGCATACGCTCTACTGCGTTTTTCAGCTCCCGAACGTTGCCGGGCCAGGGATGGTGCAACAGGTTCCCCAGAGTTTTCTCCGGTATTTGCTGAGTCGGGATGCCGATTTTGTTTGCTCCCAACCGGATGAAGTGAGAAATGAGCAACGGTATGTCCTCTTGGCGATCCCGCAAGGGGGGCACCACGATGGAAAGCACCATAATACGGTGAAAGAAATCCTCCCGAATGGTGCCCCGCTGCACCTCTTCCTGGAGATTCACATTGGAAGCGGAGATGAGCCGGATGTCCACTTTTCTTGGTTTATCGCTTCCCAGGGGCTCTACGATCCCATCGTCCAGAACACGGAGCAGCTGTACCTGGGCGCGTTCCGAGATCGTTTCGATTTCGTCGAGCAGCAGGGTTCCTCCCGAAGCAGTGACCAGCTTTCCCGCCCTCTCGGCCATGGCCCCTGTGAAGGAACCCCGGGCATGACCAAACAGCTCGCTTTCCAGCATGCTCTCCGGCAGAGCTCCGGCGTTTACAGGGATGATGGGACCTTGGCAGCGGGCGCTCTGGGCATGAATCGCCCGGGCAACCAATTCTTTACCAACCCCGGTTTCCCCCATGATCAGAACCGGGGCGTCGCTCCTGGCGGCCACTTCGATGAGCTCGTACACATCCTGCATCTCCCGGCTGCGACCCACCATGCCGAAACGGCCATCCTCCTCTGGGGTAAGAAGGTTGAGCCGCCGCCGCAGCTCCCGGCTCTCCAGGCGAAGCTCCATCTGTTCGACGGCTTTACCTACGTAGGCCAGAAGCACATCATCGTCGAAAGGTTTTTCCAGAAAGTCGAATGCCCCCGCTTTCAGACAGCGCACCGCCATGGGAATGTCACCGTGACCGGTGATCATCAGAACCGGTGTCGGGAGCCGACGACGGGTCACTTCAGCCAGGAACTGCTCTCCATCCATTCCGGGCATCTTTATGTCGGTGATGATGCACCTCGCGCCCTCCAGGCCTGGCCAGCTCAGGGCTGTTTCGGCTGAGCTGAACAGCTCTACCTTGAATCTGCGCAGCCGCAGCATCTGGGCGATGGAAAGCCGGGCAGCTTCGTCATCATCGATCACAACAATACCGGCAGCCTCTCGCGGGTTCCCATCAGACATGGTTTTATTGATCTTCCTCCTCTTCCTGTTCCGACTCGATAACCGGCAGGGCAATGGTGAAGGTGGCTCCTTTTTCAATCTCTCCTCGAGCCTCGATGCTTCCCCCGTGATCTTTTATAATCGCGTTGGAAATGGAAAGACCCAAACCCGTGCCGTGACCGCTCTTCTTCGTGGTGAAGAACGGCACGAACAGCTTTCGGGCTTCCTCCTCAGAGAAGCCCTTGCCCGTGTCGCTGAACTCCACCGCCACGAACCGTTCATCTCCGGGCTCTCTGAAGGAATGAATGCTGAGCCGCCGAATCGGCGACTCCTCCATGGCCTGGCGGGCGTTGGCGAGCACATTGAGAAAGACTTGGGCCAGCCGCCTACGGTCCCCCCGTACATCGGGAAGATTCTCCACCAATTGGAGCTTAACATCCACGCCGGAAAGCTTCATCTGAGGTGTAAGGAACTCTACGGTTTCTCGAATCACGCTGTTGATGTTCAGGCTGGCGAAGTGGCGCTCTTCCTTTCGAGTCAGCTCACGCATCTCATTGATGATCTTGGCGGCTCTGTCCACCTGCTCGGAGATCAGTCGCAGATTTCCCTTCACCTCCTCCTCGCTGCCCACCGCCTTTTCGAGCATGTAGAAGGCGTTGCGAGCGTAGTTGCGTATCCCGGTGAGGGGCTGGTTCAGCTCATGGGAGATTGCTGCCGCCATCTCCCCGAGCTCCGCCAAGCGGGTGGAATGCTCCAGCTGCTCTTCCTGCTTCTTTGTGAGCTCGGCGAGCTCCTTGCGCCGGGCTTCCGCCTCCCCCTGGGCCTTCCTGCCGGCCTGCTCTCGGTCTTTGAGAGAGCCGATGAAAAAGGATACCAGGCCGAAGAAAGCGATTCTAGCCACGTCGTTCCAGATGCCACCCACGCTGATACCGAGAAGGTGGAAGGAAAAAACCAGGATCGCCAGTAATAGGGTGACCAGCATTCCACGGCGCCCCCACCACATGCAGGCCAGGGCGATGGGTATATACATGAAGTGGGTGTAGATGATGTCTGTATGCAGCAGCAGACGGAAATACAGAGCCGCCCCGACAGAGGTTAAGATGAGGAGAGCCAGGATTGTTACCTTCAATGTCCTGTTTATGATTCAATTATAGACTGAACTGAACCACGGTCAATCGTCGGTAGAGGAGTTTTTGCCAAATAGCGGTCGCAATACGGTATCTTCCTTCGCGATTGCTTCTACATCAGAGGTTTGCTAAAAAAAGTCCGGAAACGCCTTGACATAATGTCACTCATCATGTAGTATGTCCAACAAATGACATACAACATAATTGATTTCGGTTGTATGTCAATCGTATGCAGTAGTTTGAATGAACAGAACGGACACAGTGCTTTTGCGGATGGAAAAGATCACGAAACGGTTTCCGGGAGTGTTAGCTCTGGATGGCGTTTCGTTTTCTCTGAGAAAAGAAACAATTCACGCAGTGGTAGGACAGAACGGAGCGGGGAAATCGACACTTATTAATGTACTCAATGGTTCCATTAAGAAGGATGAGGGCAGAATCTATCTTGCAGATAAGGAGGTTGAGATCGGTTCAACCGCCGATGCCCTTGATCTGGGTTTGGCCTGCATCCACCAGGAAATGTTTGTTGTTCCCGACGTCAGCGTGGCTGAAAATGTTTTTCTCGGTGACATCCCGGTTAAAGGTGTTTTTCAAAAAGTTGATTTCAGCCTGATGTATCGAAAATCAAGAGAAATTTTCGAGGAAATGGGCGTTGAGCTGGATGTGCGAAGAAACGTTAGAGGATTGGGCGTTGCAGAACAGCAGCTTATCATGATTGCCAGGGTTCTGCACAGGAAGTCCAGAATCCTTATCATGGACGAACCTACCGCATCTCTGGACACCCATGAAATCGAGAATCTTTTTCGTATCATTCGGAATCTAATTGCCTCCGGCCAGTCGGTTATCTACATATCCCACTATCTGAACGAGGTTTTTAGGATCGCCGACGAAGTCACGGTGCTACGAAACGGAAAGAAAATAATTACTAGTGACGTAAGCGATCTGAATGAGAAGGTTATCATCGAGCACATGCTAGGATTCAAGGAAGAGAGTAAGGAGTTCATCCGGAACGATAACCTGGGGCTAGTTGTCCTGGAGGTCGATCGTCTTTCCAGCGGTATATTGCTTCAGGAGGCCAGCTTTGCCATTCGGGAGGGTGAAGTTATCGGCTTGGCTGGGCTTTTAGGCTCCGGAAGGACCGAGCTCGTGCGGGCGATCTTTGGTGCCGACAAGAAGAGCTCTGGCGAGGTTAAAGTAAACGGTGTACCTGTTTCGATTAATTCGCCCACCGATGCGGTAAGACTGGGTTTGGGATTGCTGACAGAAGAACGATTGCAAGGGATCATCCCTCAGTTCTCAGTGAAGCAAAATATCACATTGACAAATCTAAAAAAGATTTCGAAGCTGTTTCGGTTAAACGGAAAGGAAGAGCAGAGGATCGCCGAGCTTTACGTTAAGCTGCTCAACATAAAGGTACTCTCCGTACTGCAAAAAATTAATAGCCTGAGCGGCGGGAACCAGCAGAAAGTCATCTTCGCTAAGTGGTTGCACAGCGACACCAAAATACTTTTTCTTGACGAGGCGACCAGGGGGATCGATGTAGGAGCAAAGGTGGAAATTCTGGAAATGATCCTCGATCTGGCCAGGAAAGGTATATCCGTGGTCCTAATTTCTTCCGAATTCACCGACCTCGTTCGCGTCTGCAATAGAGTCTTGATCATGAAAAAAGGGAGAATCGTTCGAGAGTTGGAAAAGTTTCCTTCGGATTCATTCTTACAGTCCGAAGTGAATGCTTAAGCTTTCAAGAACGCAGAAATGGGAGTAGCAAGTGGAAGACACGATTCATGAAACGAAAAAACCTATAATCAGGTTCTTCAAACAGTTTACGTATCATAAATACTTCCATGAGATCACCCTTCTCATGGTGCTCATTATTGTCTCTTTTATCCTTTCCCTGTTGACGCCATACTTTTTGACCACGAGGAATCTGCTGATCGTTCTGCAGCAGGTCTCAATTACTACGATAATCGCTTTCGGTATGGCTTTTGTGATTATTTCCCAGGGTATCGATCTGTCGGTAGGTGCAGCCATTGCTTTGATTGGACTTCCAGTGGCTAAAATCATCATCGCCGGAGGAGGGGACCCTCTGTTTTTCGCGATAGGCATACTCAGTGGAATCCTCTTGGGGGCTTTGATCGGCTTTGTAAACGGTCTTAACATCGTTTACTTAAAAATGGCCCCCTTCATCGCCACACTTGCCATGATGTCGATCTGCAGGGGTACGGTTCTGTCCCTGACCAAGGGGCAACCGGTGTTTGGATTGCCAAACAGCTTCATCTTTATCGGAAATGGATTCATCGGGCCGATTCCCTTCTCGGTCATCATTATGCTGGTAATCTTTGTTTCTGTTGTTTGGATTACCGAGTTTACATCCTTTGGTAGAACCGTCTATGCCCTGGGCGGGAACGAGGAAGCCGCCAGGTTGGCCGGCATCAATGTCAAGAAGTATAGAATCGTGATCTATATGATTTCGGGCATCTGTGTCGGGATTGCTGGAGTTATCTTTTCTGCCCGCCTGGCTTCGGCTCAACCCTCGGCAGGGGATCCGTTTCTCTTCAATTCGATCACAGCTGCGATTCTTGGTGGAGTGGCGCTGTTTGGAGGGAGCGGAACAATGATTGGGGTTCTGATCGGGGCGGTTCTGATCGGCGTAATCAACAACGGGCAGGCTTTGCTGAACGTCGATCCGTATCTGCAGCACGTGGTGAGAGGGATAATCGTCCTTATAGCGGTTACCACAGGTTCGCTCCGTAAGGGATGATTAGGAAATCTTGCCCAGCATGCCCCACAAGCCCTGCTTGAGCGGAAGGAGGTGATGTAAAAGAAAGCATATATGCATGTTTGTTTTTCTGAAACGAATCAATTCAAAAAAAATGAAGAAAGGGGAAAGAAATGAAGAAAATCGCCACTGTAAATTTGATCCTTCTGTTCGTCCTGTTAATCTCTGTCGGTGTATTCGCCGGCGGGCAGCAGGAAGCCGAGGAAGGACCCGTTGAGTTCGGAGAGTACGAGCTGGAGGCAGATGCCCAAGAGCAGCTCGAAACGGCGAAGGAGGCTGGCTACAAGGGAGTCATCGCTCTATCCTACGACACCACGGAGATTCCTGTTGTCGTGGCCCAGCAAAAGGCGAATAAGGAAACTGCTGAAAAGTACGGTTACAAGGCCGTGCTGTTCGATGCCCACTTCGATGCTGCCGAACAGCTGAACTCTTTTCAGACCATGATCCAACTGGGGGTCAAGGGTATCGTCTGCTCGGCAATAGACGACAAGGGAATCATTCCCGCCCTGAAATTAGCCGAGAAAGCCGGCATTCCGGTGGTCATGGAGGATGGTGGTGTAGCCAATGTGCCGGAAGCCAAGGGTTTGACTGTCGGTTACGTGGGTGCCGACAACTTCCGTGCCGGCGAGCTTGCCGGAGAGTATATCGCCTGGAGATTGAAGGGCAAAGGCAAAGTCGCTGTTATGGGATATCGCACCATTACGGCTGCCTATGACCGTGAAAACGGTGTCATAAACGTATTGAAGCACTATCCGGGGATCGAGATTGTGGCTTACGGTGAAGCCGTGGGTGTACCGGCAGGACTACAAAACATGCAGGATTTTATACAGAGGGTCCCCGACCTGGCTGCTGTATATTGCTGCAATGATCCCGGCGGTGAAGGCGCCTACCAGGCCATTCTTGCAGCTGGAAAGCAGGACCAGATCTTCATCTGTGCAAACGATGGGGACCCTCTGGCCCTACAGTATATCAGGGAATCCAAGGGAAAGACATACGCCTACTCCAGCGCTCAGTGGCCTCAGGTGATGGGTAAAGTAGCGGTGGAAAATCTAGTAGCAGCGATCGAGGGAAGAAAAAAGGACATTGTTTCCAACGTTGAGATCATCGGAACAGAGCTCTACTTCCCGCTGTTCTACGTGGCTCCATTTCCTATTACGATCGACACCCTTGACGATTATCCCGAGTGGACAGTCCCTATGGATTACCGGGATATCGACTCAACGCCCCCATGGTGGAAATAGCTATTCACTCAGGGGAATAACGTGTACGGGTGGGGGATTCCCCCTGCCCGTATTTCTAAAAGAGCAAAGGGGATAGGTAGGTCTATGGACCTGGATGAGAAGATAGTTGCTCAAACGCCGGCGATATCGGAAAACCGCCTCTACCAGAATCTCGTGGAACTGTGTTCGATCGGAAACCGCTGGCCGGGCACGACCGGGGAAGCCAAAGCATGCGAATACATGCAGAGTGCAATGGAATCATGGGCCGACTCCGTCACGGTTGAAGAGTTCGATTATCCGCACTACACACCGATCTCATCCAGTGTTTCCATCACCGATCCTGCAAATCAACTGATTCCTTCTGTCGGTTTGGAATACTCCGGTACCGGAAACGTCCACGGACGCTTGGTTTATGTCGGAGAGGGAAGGGAGGAGGACTTTCAGTACCTGACTGACGTGGGATGCGGATTTGAAGGTGCGATTCTCCTCGCGAAGACCAACCGTCCGTACATAGTTGCCGAGCATGCTGAGAGAAACACGTCCGAAGGATTGATCATCATCTCCGACTCGCCTTTCGGAACGTTTCGGCAAATCACCTCTCGAATGGGTTTCGAGGAGGGAGAAGATTTACTGGGTTTCGGGATTTCGATACCGGGGGCGATCATAGATAGAAGCTGCGGTGATCGCCTGTTGAGCCTCCTTTCTTCAGGAAGTGTAGAGGTATCCGTGGAGCACAGGAGCAATGTGGAGCTGAGGAAGAGTTGGAATATAATTGGAAGTCTTCAGGGAACCGAAAAAAGCGAAGTGATCATCGGTGCTCATTACGATACCCAGATAGGTATACAAGGAGCCTGGGATAACGCTTCAGGATGTTCCGCCCTACTTGAAATTCTTAGAGTCTGCAGCAGAGCCAAATCGAAACGAACGATGAGATTCTGCGCTTTCGGATGTGAGGAAATCGGTCTCTTTGGTTCTACGAACTATGTTCGGCGCAGGGCTGAAGAGCTTGACAACCTGCTCTGCTATATTAACTTAGACTCGACAAGCGCAGATGTCTGTACTACCCATGAGCTTCTGGCCTCAACAAAAATGCTGGATTTCGCACTGGAAATCATAGAGGGGAATACGAGTTGGAAAATCACTCAATTCAGAGAGTTTGGTCCCCTGGACCACGAGCAGGACTCGGCCGAGTTTGTTAGACAGGGTGTTAATGCCATCTGGGCACACGAAGAGGGTAATCCCTTCTTCCACACATGCTACGATACCCTGGAGACAATCGACAGGGCTAAACTTGCCCGAGCAGTTCGGGTCGACCTGCTGCTATTCTACTATCTGTCGAAGTGCAGCGAAGAAGGATTTTTCTAATGATCTCAACACGTTCGGGATGCAAGGTCCAAATTAGACTTTAGATGGGAGTGAAAATTAATATGGCGGATCAGGATTTCGCCGATATATTGAAGCCTTTGAAGAGGGAATCTATCTCGGTATCGATTCTAAATATGGTCACTGAGAGTATCCTCGCTGGCAGACTCAAGCCGGGAGACAAATTGCCGACAGAGTTGGAACTTACCGAGAAGTTAGGTGTCAGTAGAAACTCGGTGAGAGAAGCTATCAGGATGCTTGCTTCGCTGGGCGTGATAGAGGTGAAAAGAGGTGCGGGAACCTTTATTAGCAGATCTGTGTCGAGCTCTGTACTGGATCAGCTGATGCTCAGCATGGCCTTTCACCAAGGAACCTCCAAAGAGTTGATTGAGATTAGGATGATGATCGAGATCGGAGCCGCGGAATTAGTAATCGACAACGCTTCCGACGAGCAGATCGATCAGCTGGAAAAAGCGAACCTTGGGTTAAAAGAGGCAACAGAAAAGCATGCTGATGATCCTCACTATCTGCGGGATCTTGATCTCAAGATTCATTTTACCCTGTTGGAGATAACCAATAACTCATTTGCGACGAAGATCGGTAAGACCATTTACCGGCTGTTTTTTGCCTCTATTGAGGATACCGTAAAAAGAAACAGTATAAATGCATACAAGAACCATCAACTGTACATCGAGGCGATTAAGAAGAGAGATAAAGATTTGGTGAGAAAGAGAATCAGAGAAGCTCTATCCTACTGGATGGAGTACGTCAAGCATCCGCCGAAAAACTCTAATTGAAGGCAGAGCATCACGTTGAGGAGGACATCTAATGGAAATCATTAAAAGCTGGCAGGAAGAAGGGGTTGACGTTCCTGAACCGTATAGAAGGCATCTCAAGATCGTTCTTGCCGCGGACAAAAGGAATGTTCCAGAGATCACTTTTACCTTCGTTTACCTATATCCGCATAGCAAAACAGACTACCATAAACACGATCGCCCTGAGCTGATCATCGTACTGTCGGGTAGGGGGAAATCGATCTGCGATGGATCAGAAGCAGATCTTCAACCGGATATGGCTCTCTGGATTCAGAAAGATGAGATCCATCAACTTGTCAACACCGGTGACGAGATGATGAAACTGGCCACCGTCTTCGTACCGGCCTATACGGCCAAAAACTTGCTGGACGGTATTCTTGCCAGCGCGGAAAAAGACGGTCGGAATGGATGAACGTATAAAAAAACTGACTGAGATGGCGCGTGTTCTGCGTATGGACGTAGTGCGGATGATCCATCTGGCAGGAGACGGGCATCCTGGTCCGTCTCTGTCCGTGGCTGACATCATTGCAGCTCTGTACTTCGAGGTAATGCATATCGACCCCGAAAACCCCGATTGGAAGGACAGAGATCGACTCGTGCTTTCTAAAGGACACGCCTGCCCCGTTCTCTATGCCGCCCTGGCTCGCCGGGGGTATTTCGCGATTGAGGAACTACCCGGGCTGCGCTCATTGGAGTCCATGCTCCAGGGCCACCCCGATATGAACAAAACACCGGGGATTGACACCACATCCGGTTCTTTGGGAAACGGAATTTCGATAGGCCTGGGTATGGCTCTGGCCGCTCGTCTCAGGAGACAGGACTACTACGTCTATGTGATCACCGGGGATGGCGAGCTGGAGGAGGGTGTCGCCTGGGAGGCCATGATGGCGGCAAAACATTATCGCGTAGGGCGTTTGATTACCATCATCGACAACAACGAGATGCAGAGCGGCGGTCCTGTTGAAAAAATCAGCGGGCTATACCCCATACTGCCCAAGCTGAAGGCTTTCGGCTGGCATTGTCAGGAAATCGATGGGCATAACTTCATCGAGATACTCAGATCCATTCAGCTGGCTCAGGTAGAGGAGTCCAAGCCTTCG
>CAZBXU010000004.1:0-45446 GCA_964495755.1 uncultured Spirochaetaceae bacterium
ATTCCTTCGGGGGCGAGATGTATGTCATCCTCTCGGGAAAAGCACAGGTGTACAAGATGATCGATGGTCACAGAATCGACCTGGCGTATGAGGAGGAAGGCGATTTTTTCGGCGAGATTTCTCTCTTGATCAACTGCCCTCGTACTGCATCCGTGGTAGCAGTTGAAGCCACGGAAGTCCTCGTCCTTAGTAAAACCAGCTTCATCGACAAGATTGTATCAGATCCACGTTTTGCTCTAACAATGGCGACAACCATGGCAAAGCGCCTGGAAGAGGCACATAAGGTCATTTCCAAACTCGAAGGAGAGCGGAGAAGCCTCGAGTTGCTCTATCAGACCAAATAGCCGCCCAAGACAAATGAGAAACTTCGAGTCTTCTAGTTTGAAACTCCATGGAAAGGACCGGTAAAACCCGTGGCCGATCTATCAAGTGAGGTAAACCAGTCGATGTTCGGGAATATTGACTTGGGGACGATTCAGCAATCTGTCAGCAAATCGATTCCGGTCACGTTTAGACTCAAATCTTTCGCCAGGAACCAACACGGAGTGCTTGACAGGATCCTCGAGGTTTTCCTCTCGGAACTCGGCTTGGAAGGGATACGTGAGTCCCTGTCCTACTGCACCAAAGAACTCATCTTCAACGCACAGAAGGCGAACGCAAAACGTATTTACTTTCAGAATAAAGGACTTTCCATCACTGATCCTGATGATTACAAGAAAGGAATGAAACAGTTTCTGTACTTTCTCACCAAAACCGCTGGAAAGGAAGATCAGCAGCAGGGCGGCGGTGATTTCGATGTCGCTCTGACGATTCACAGTTCCGGGGATATGTTCAATATTAGAGTACGCAATAAAGGAGAAATGACAGAACAGGAGTCCTCCCGCATCTACGATCGAATCATCAAAGCACGTGGATTCAGCTCCTTTTATGAAGCTCTGAACTCAGTACGGGACGTCACCGAAGGCGCAGGACTGGGCATCGTCATTCTGATTCAATTCCTCAAACGGATTGGTCTTGGTGAGGAGGCCTTCTCTATCGAATCGGAGGAAGGCTCAACAACAGCATTTTTACAAATTCCGGTATCCAAGGTACAACTCGACAAGATACATGCCCTTGCGGAGGTGGTAGCTCGCGACATCGATTCCCTGCCCCATTTTCCGGAAAACGTCATGGTCCTTCTGGCCATGACAAGAGATCCAGAATCACAAATCACCATGATCGCTAAAAAGATCAGCGCCGATCCCACCCTTACCGCAGATCTGCTCCGGTTGGTGAACTCGGCCTACTTCATGCTCCCCCGCCGCCTGATCGATATCCTGGAAGCTGTTAAGCTTATCGGGATCAAAGGTCTGCAAAACCTTCTGTTTTCATACGGCACCCAAAAAATCCTCGGCCAGACGTACAGAAATATGCAAGAACTCTGGGCTCATTCGTATCAAACAGCCCTGTACGCTTTTCTTTTAGCCCGTAGTATAAAGCGCTCCTACAGTAAGCTTGATGACGTATACGTGGCGGGAATCCTTCACGACTTGGGGCTCATCGTTGTTTCCTATTTACACCCCGCGCTACACGAGAAAATACGCGATTTTTGCAGGGAAAAGCATATCCCACTCAAGGTACTGGAGGATTTCTCTTACGGATTGAATCACGCGGATACCGGTGCGCTTATCGCAAGCAAGTGGAACTTTCCCGACCAGCTCGTCGAAGGGATAAAATATCATCACGAACCGCTGAACGCCGGCGTTCCCTATAAGGATGTCGTGTTTTGTGTGTATCTGGCCAACATTATGAGCAATATGGAGCGGGGACTGGTTAGTTTCGAACAGATCGAAACTCCAGTACTTCACGATTTCGGTATCAAAGACGAAGCGCAATTCCAAAAAATCCACGCACAGTTCAAGCTTGTATATGAGCAGCAGCTGACCAGGCTATCCGCTGCAAAACAGTAGCGCGCGGGAATACGCACTACATGCCCAATAAGTTGAACAGACCGCTGTATAGCTTTCCCGTTAGGAATCCGATGGGCAGAAGATTGTATCCTGTGAAACTACCCAAAAGAATTGCGGCAATAAGGATGAAACGGCCGTAGCGGTTGAAAGCAATTTTGAATCCGGAATATCTGTCAGGGATGAGAGACAAGAGAATATGCGATCCGTCCAAGGGAGGTATCGGAAACAGGTTGAATACTGCGAGCAACAGATTGATCCAGATGAAGTAGGCGAGGATTTGGTATAGGATTTCGCCGAAGCCGCCGATATAGAAAATCCCGGAGGCTACTGTCAGCAGGGTCTTCAGCAACAATCCGAATCCAATTCCAAACAACAGATTTGAGAATGGACCAGCCAGGGATACGAGTATCTCATCGTTCTTGGGATTCTTGAAGTTGTTGGGATTGATCTGGACGGGTTTTGCCCACCCAAACCCGGCAAACAGGATCATGAGCAGCCCTATCAGTTCGATGTGGGCCAGCGGATTCAGGGTTAGACGGCCCTGATCCCGGGGTGTGGTGTCCCCGAGTCTAACCGCAACAATGGCATGAGAAAACTCATGAATCGTGAATCCGACCAATATGGCCGGCAGAATCAGTGCGATTCTTCTGAGATCAAGGTTTAACATGAACTATATTATATACACTCGCAGGACATTTTAGTAGCAAGAATCCGTTTCCTTGAATAATTCGTGCCGTTCGAGTAGCAAAAACGTGCAGATGGGGCGATCGACCTTTAGGTTGCGATAGGGGCGTGGTCACGGCGCACCGCCGCTTCGGCGTACCGCAACCGCTAAGATTGCGGTATGTTTTTTATATAACAACGCCTGCGCTTATGCTGTCGGGCAGCGTAAAGTTTCCAGATCGCCTGGACCTGGGTGTTGGTTTCCAGCTCCACGCTTGTTTCGGCGCTGATTATCCCGTTTTTTATGGAATTCCTCGTCATCTCTGTCATCAGGATGGCCGTAATCCCCCGGGACTGATAATCCGGGCGAACCGCAACCAGCAGAAAGTCGATATACTTTGGGAACTTCAAAGCCCGCAGAAGATGAATGAATCCGAAGGGAAACAGCCGTCCTTTGGATCGCTGCAGGGCCCGCGACAGGGAGGGCATAGCGATGCCGAAGGCGATCAGGGCGTCATTCTCGTCGGTGATAAATCGTACAAAGTCCGGATGAATGAAACCAAAGTACTGCTTGATATACACATCGATCTGCTCATCGGTCAGGGTAACGAATCCGTACAGATCAGAGTAGGCCTTGTTGATCAGATCGAACATTTTTTTCGCGTAGGGAACCATATCTTTCTTCTTAGCGTCGACGATCCTCAGTTTGCTCCTCTTCAGCACAAGATTTTGAAGCCGCAGTGCTTTCTCCGGGATTTCCTGCGGGACGTGGACTTCGAACTCGACCCAATCTACATCCTTATCGTACCCCAACTCCCGCATATGCTCGGGATAGTAGGGGTGGTTGTACAGGGTTGCCATCGTGCCCAGCTCTTCGAAACCTTCAATAAGCATTCCCTCCCCATCCATATCGGTGAATCCAAGCGGACCATGAACCGCCGTCATGCCGTTATCTCTCGCCCATTGTTCAACAGCCTCCAGGAGAGCTTTGGAGACCGATTTGTCATCGATAAAGTCAAACCAGCCGAATCGGCAGTATTTATTTCCCCATTTTTCAACATATCGATCGTTGATGATGCCTGCGATACGGCCGACCAATTGGCTGTCCTTATCCGCCAGGAAATACTTCACGCGGCAATGTTTGAAAGCGGGATTTTTCTTCGCTTCCAGGGTGTTCCACTCATCCATCAGGAGAGGAGGGATCCAGTATTTGTTTTTTTTATACAGTTTGAACGGAAACTTGATAAATCGACCCAGATCTTTCTTGGTCTGTACTTCATGAATCGTGAGACTCATAGATTCCCCTTGTCTTTAACTCCATTCTTGATACTACACATAACAGAAATTTGCAACTCGATGATTTTCCTATTTCACCGATTCTAAAGAGCGTTTCGGGATATTGTGCTATACTGCAAAACAAAGATGATTGCACAGTCAGAATCATGCCGGATCGAGTAAAGGATATCCTGTTCATTCGACAGTACCCAACACCGCTTGAGAAGGAGGGGCGGGTACGGCGATGGATCGAATCTATCACCGATCCAAGAGGAACGACAGCGGCTTGGTCCGGCCACAGGATCACCTTTTATTTCCCGGGTGTGGGCACGAGATTGCGGCGGCCGCATCCGGATCTCATCTCCCGTATCAATACGGGGCAGATATCAGATATAGTGGATGTCGGCGGTGCAGGAGCCCTGGATCCCCGGCTGAACAGGGGGGACCTGGTGCTGAGCAGTAAAGATATCTGTATCGACAATTCCCAGCCTCTGCCGGTCAAAAGACGAGCGGAAATCGGGGGTATTCTGGCGACCCTGGCCGATCGCCGTCAGGTTCTGTTCCAGACGGGAAGGATCTTGACCCACCACAATCTCGTCATATCCCGCGCAAGGCGTCTTGAGCTGTTCCAAGTAACCGGGTGCTCCGTCGTCCAGATGGAGCATTGTTGGTTCCTCCGTGCATTGCAGGAGTGGGTACACCCGGAAGCTTTTGCCTCGCTTCATGTAACTCATGTCGAAATGGTATCGGATGCGGTTCCCAAGAGCGACAACGCCCTTTCTTCTCTGTTCGAACTCTGCCATGTGATCAATACCTGTGTTCTGTTTAACCAGAGAAGCCTTGGACGCCTTAAAAGCGAAGTTTTGGAGCTTTGGCTGCGTCGATCCGCGGATCCTCAGGGCAGTTGAGGCACGTCCCGGGAATCTCCCTGAATCATACTCTCTATGAGTTTCTGAGACCTCTTTCTACCGGAGCTGCCGACCAGGTCGACCAGCTGCTGGAACTCCCCCCTGTCCTCCAAACGCTTCAGGGCCGGATACAAGGTCTTCAGTTCCAGGAATCCACGCCTGATATCGAGCTTGAAGCTAGGCAGACGGGAGCTGCCTCTGCGGCCGCTTTCCAGGCTTTTACGAAAGCGATAATCTTCGTCCAGGGCGGGGCAGATACTCTTTCCGGCCAGCTTACGCACCAGCTCGGTCTGCACCATCTCCCTTAGTCTATCCAGGTTGGTCCCGGACCTGTATTTCACGGGAATGGAAACGGTTACCAGCAACTCCCCGTCGGTGGTGTACTGATTCAGCCAGTCGGTGTAAAATCCCTTTTCCAGATTGATCGGGGTCGCCCTGGACCGGAAGGTGATGTTCTTGTACTCTCTCAGTTTGTCTTGTACCAGGGAAATCTGCCGCTGCAGATCCCTGCTGCCCGGATTGGCCTCCAAATCTTTTCGCAGCTGAGGCATGAGCTCTGTTTCAAGATAGTACACCGCTTGAGAGAGGGGCATCTTCATCCGTTCCGAGGACAGTCGAACTTCCTCTCCCTCCCCGATTCCGTAGGGCGGATCCTGTTGACCTTCAGGGGCGAGAATCGGAAGGAAGAAATTGACCAATCGGCGGAAGAAAAGAGGCAAGTCTTCTGTTTTGAATGCTGGGGGGTACCGATCGTCCGGCGCCATGAATTTGCGAATTGAATCTACAACGGCCTGGGAAAGGATCTTGATTTTCTTGGCGTCATTGATCTTGGCCTCGAAGAACACCCCGCCTCCGCTGAGAATGAACCTCTCGAACCCGTCCCTGACCTTGGTGTAGGCTTCAGCCTCGGTAATCAGGTCTTTCTGGTCCTCGGAAATATTCATGTTACGAAGCTCTTCAAGCAGATTTACCGAGTCGGTGGATCTGGCACGGATGATCTGCGCAGCGGAGGATTCGCCGTCGGGTTCCGATTTTGCGGGGTCAAAACGAGCGAGAAGATGATTCGCGATCTCGAACTTCACAGCCGCAAGCTCCAATAACGAATCCAGATCCTTGAGTCCCGAAAACTTCAGGTTTTCCTCGCTCACCCGGTTCTGGAGGGTCGCCTCATGGTCAAGCATTTCCTGGAGAGTCCGATCTTTTCCTCCTTCTAAGAAACGATCCATCCTCCAACCTTTCCGGCTGTCCGCTGCCTCGTGGCTGCTTAAGGAGCTTAGATACCCTAGAAGGTACTCAGATCGAGGCCGAACCGTCAAAACTACAGGTCGGCGCCACAAAAAAAAGGACATCGGATCTCAACATAAATGGGAATTTATACCAATTTTTAAATAAATTTACGGTCTTATGTAACCTTCTGCCGTAGACGTTGTTATAATTTGTAACTAAGAGAACGGGGCCCCTGGGATTTACACCTCCTTTACCCGGGGGCCCCGCCTCCTTCTACAGATAGCGCTGCAGGTTTCTCTTGGCTTCGTCCAATCCCCGCAGGTACTCCGTACGTTCGGCCTCTGAAAGCGGGGTGTCCTTGGCTTTCCCTGCCTGACCAAAGGTAAAAAAGCGGGTCTTCTGGAAGCGAAGGAGTGGCTCGGAGCTCTTACCGAATACCTCCTCCAGTTTCTTCTCCACCTTCTCCTTCCAATCCTTGAACTTGGATTCTTCGGGCTGACGTGACTTCAAGCCTTCGCTATCGCTTACCAGGGATTGAAGCTTAGAGCGGTCTTCAACTGTCATCTTCGTTGTTCCTCCATGTGTACTCTTCTACTGTGGGAAAAGTTCTTCCTTGAATGGCTCGAAATAATGGTTTGCCATAAATGATAGCGGTTTCACCGCCATAACAAAATGCTCGGATAGTTGCAGCAGCACTGGGATGATATCCTGCAATCGGTGCCGTTCGACCTGTGTCAGCGATTCATGCTCCATCAACTCGGCATACTCCGCTGCTGCTCTGTAAAAATAACGGCCGTAGTTTTCAAGCTCGTGTTTTCCCTTGTCTGCGATCGAGGCGGGAATACGTTTCACCTGGATCTGATCCGGGAAAATTCCCCGAGTAAACAGGCAGATGTCGGCTATGCGTTTGTAGGAGGGAAAACGTTGCTCTTCGGAAAGCACCTCGCTGTAGCGGATCAGGCTTTCGATATCAAAATCGCTGAAGCGATACTTTCTCCAGATCCCCTTGCGAACTCGAATCTGGGTAGTGAAACTGTTGATACGAACGAAGGAAACCAGCATATCCGCCATGTAATTGCGTATACGGCGATCCTCCAGGAACTCCACAACCATAGCGCTGTCAAACACCAGGGCGTGGCTCCCGAAGTCGTTCTCCACGGTATAGGAACGATCCTTGAGCTCCACCTTCGCATGGTTCAGCAGAACCGTAAAAAACAATTTGGGGGATACCCGAAGCAAGGATTCCGGATCGTCGGTCAGAATACGAAAGAGTTTTTCATCCGCCAGCATCCCCTCCAGAATATCCTCGTCCTCCCGGAGAATCCGGACCATGCGCTGCCGCTGTTCATATCCGGGCATGAGCACTCGAACGAGAAACAGCAGGTCGCCGTCGGTCAACATCCAGGATGTTTCTTTCATAACTCCATTGTTCAACTTTTTTTCTGTTTATCAAGATCAAAATCAGATTTGTTGACGCAGGGTTGCGGACCTTGTTATTGTAGCGGTAGGAGCATGAGAAAAAGAGGGGGCATGTCATGATAAAGATCTTTCAAGGTGATTATCAAAGCGTTCAGCGCGACGCGAACAATTGGATCGAAGTGTACAACCCGGCGATTGTCGACTTCAAACAATCGATGTGCGTCATGGAGCACAATATCATCGTACTCCTGACCTTTACCTACGATTCGAAATCGGAAACACAGAAAGTTCGGTACAGGATAAACAAGTAGGGCAGAGGCCGGGATCGGATAAAAAAGCCCGCAACCTCAGGAGGGGGGTCCTTTCAGCCGCGGGCTAAAAACTAAGGAGGAAATTGTCTAACTAAATATAATAATTGGTTACGAAATTAGTCAAGAACTATCCTCATCTTTGTGGAGTTTTCCGAATCGATTCTTGACTTTCCAGACCGATTTCGGTACAGAGAGAAGTAGCGCGAAAGCATCGCAAAACTTTTAAGCAAGGAGACGACCTTGGCGGAAAAAAAAGAAATCGAGGCACTGAAAACGGCTCTATTACTGGAGAAGCAGGGAAAAATGTTCTACCAGCGGGTCGCCCAAGATACGGAGAGCCGAGCCGTAACCAGTCTGTTCGAGATCATGGCCGAAGAGGAAGCCAAGCATATAGAGTACCTATCCAAACAGTTCGCCCACTACTCCTCCGTTGGCGCCTTCCTGGAACAAGAACCGGAGGAAGCCGCCCAGTCTGCGGTGCGGGAGATTCTGTCCAAAGAGATTCGCCAACAGATAACCGCTGCCAGCTATGAAGCGGCGGCCATCTCCGCGGCTATCGAGATGGAGAATCGGGCCGTTCAAATCTACTCAGACAGGGCCGATGCCAGCAATGACGGCAAAGAAAAGCATCTCTACAGCTGGTTGGCACAATGGGAGAAGGAGCATCTCAAATTTCTCGCAGAGATCAATGACGAGCTGGTCGAGGAGGTCTGGTACGAGAGCAATTTCTGGCCCTTCTGATTTGTGATCCCTAAAAACTCCGATCTAACCATCGAAAATCTGTGTTTCTCCTACCCGGAATACCCGGGGCTACCCACACGGCGCCTGTTCAAAGGTCTCGATCTCCAGATAGCGGAGACGGGCATCGCTCTGTTGCTTGCCCGGCCGGATCAGGGCAAGACCACCCTCTGCAGAACCCTTGGAGGTCTGGTCCCGCGATTCTCGGGAGGGTCGGTGGACGGGCGGGTCCAACTTGGGGGCTTACAGCTGCTGGAGCACCAACCCTTTGACCTCCTCGAACAGGTGGGGCTCGTTTTCCAGCACCCGGGGGAACAGCTGTTTCTCTCCCGCTGCGACTCGGAGATCGCCTTCGCCCTTGAGTCCCTAGGCATTTCCCGCTCTGAGATAGAAGCCAGACTGGAAGACGCTCTACGGGCGATGGACCTGGAGCGCTACCGGAAAGAGTCTCCGAAAAATCTCTCCGGCGGCGAGAAAAAGAAGCTTCTTGTTGCCTGCCTGATTGCGGTCAATCCGCAGCTCTGGCTGCTCGATGAGACTCTGGAGGAGCTGGACAGCGACACGAAGACCGGTCTCCTTCGGCTGCTCAAAGAGCGGCAGCGCACCACCCTGATTCTCTCTGCGAAATGGCACGAGCTGTTTCGGGAGTATGTGGACCAGGTTTTCCTCATGGAGGACGGAAAGATTCAGAGAATCCAAGAAACATTCGGAAGCCGGGAATTTCACGACCTGCTCCTGCGACGGGGATTTATCCTGCCCACAGAAGGGCTGCGGGCTCGGGGAGGAAAGCCGCGCTCGAGCAGCCCGCAGCCTCCGTCTGTCCAAGCCCGAGAGGGCGACCCGCTGCTGGAGGCGACTGATCTGTTCTTCGAGTACGAACCGGGAGGCGGCCGGCAGGGATCAACCTTCTCCCTCCAGATCGAGAGCCTGAAACTCCAGGCGGGACGGACCCTGGCCCTGGTGGGGAACAACGGTTCGGGGAAATCGACATTGGGGCGGATCCTCTGTGGTCTTCTCACACCCAGGAGAGGGGCAATCAAGATACGTAAGAACGGGATACTGCAGGCTGCGGTTGGGGATAACCTGAATCGCTTTACCGGGTATCTGTTCCAGGACCCGGATCTGCAAATTTTCCTATCCACTGTTTTCGAAGAGTTGGCCCTGGGATTGAAGCATCTGCACCTCGAGGCGAAGGAGATCAGCAGAAGGGTAGAAGAGGCCATATCCCTGTTCAACCTTCCCGTGACCGATTCCCCTCCTTCCCTGATGAGTTACGGCGCCCGAAAGCAGCTGCAGGCCGGGGTGTACTACCTTTTAGACAGGCCTTTGATGATCATCGACGAGGGTGATTCCGGTCTGGGGGTCAACGATTTCGCCGAGATGGTCCGGGTTTTTCAGAATCCCGGGAGAGCTCTACTGTTCATTACCCACGATCATCGATTGGCTCAGGGCTTGGCCGATGAGATGTTGGAACTAAAAAACGGGAGGCTGCTTTGATCGCCCCGGTCTACGGCAAACGGGGACAGTCGGCGGTCCACCGTTTTGACCCACGGGGCAAGATCGTCCTGCTGGTGGTCTTCCTGATTACCTTCTTCCTTCCCCTCAGGATCGAACATCTCGGCATAAACCTCGCGGTCGTAGCAGCCCTTACCGTGATTTTTCTCGGCATCGGAAATGCTCTGCGTCCGCTTCGTTTGATCCTGCCGATCCTGATTCTCGTACTGGTACTGACACCCCCTTTCCACAGGGAGGGTCCCGTGCTGTTCTCTATACGGAGCGTCCCCATTCTCACCGTATTCGGATTGTTGGAAGCCCTCCGGCTGATCGTCCGCTTCACCGGCATCACTTTGATCTTCTACCTGTTCATGGGTACCACGGATCCGGATTCCCTGGCCCTGGCCTTCCGCTGGTTCCGTCTTCCTTTTGCCATTTCCATGGTTCTGAGCATCGCCCTGGAGTACATCCCGACGATCCGGAGGATCTACAACCAGGTCCGAGACGCCCATCGTCTGCGCCTGGCCGGCGAGACGGGGGAGGCGCAGAGGGCACCAAGGGCCGGCCGTGACCGTGGGAAGGTACACCGGCTTGCCGAGACCATTCCCATCCTTACCTCGGTACTGATTCTGTCTGTTCGCCGCATACCCACCCTGGCCATGGCTCTCGAATGCCGAGGGGTGGGCCGGAAAAACCGCCGCAGCTCCTTCCGCAGTTTAAAAACCGGTGCTTCGATGATCCGCGACGGGATAATTACAGCCCTGATAACGGCGACGGTCGTGGTGTCCCTCGTGCTATTCCCCTAATCGGGGATATCGATTATAATTTCATAATATGAACGAAGAAAAAGGAAGATCTCGGATTCCAGGAAGTCCCGCCTTCCGCATCAGTTCCCTGGCGATTTTGACCGCTGTCACCGCGGTGTTCACCTACATGGTACGGATTCCCATCGCTCCTACCAGAGGATATCTCAACCTGGGAGATGTGGCCATCTACTTCACCGCTTTCACCTTCGGTCCGGTCAGCGCTTTGATCGCCGGTGGAGTGGGCACGGCCCTTGCGGATATCATCTCAGGTTATTCCCAGTGGGCGCCGATTTCCCTGCTCGTTCACGGCCTGCAGGGGTTGGTAGCCGGATTGATCGCCTCGATCGCCTGGAGAGGGAAGCGGGGGACATTCAGCCTTTTCTGGCTTGTTGCCGCCGTCGCGGGTACCGTAGTGATGTGCGCCGGATACCTGGCAGCCGGAACTTTGATGGTGGGTTTCAGCGCAGCCCTGGTGGAACTGCCTGGAAACCTGCTGCAGAACCTCGCCGGGGTTGTTGGGGCGATACCACTGACAATCGCGGTACGCAAAGCCTATCCTCCGGTTACGGAGCTGCGCTGGTAACTTTAGCGGCGCTCGGGATATGAACATAGACCTCGAAGTTTTTACAGACAATCTCCTGTCCGTCCGTAAACGGATGGCTGAAGCCGCCCGGCGTGCCGGCCGCAATGCGGCGGATATTCGGCTCCTTGCAGTCACCAAGACATTGCCCAGCTCATATATCGATGTAGCCCGCGCTGCGGGGTTGACCCTGTTCGGGGAAAATAGGGTGCAGGAAGCCCAGAGCAAATACCAGTCCCTGGCCGGCTCCGGGATCGAGCTGCACCTGATCGGCCATCTGCAGCGAAATAAGGCCAAGATCGCCGCTTCGTTGTTCCAATGTGTTCAGTCGATCGACAAACTGCAGACCGCCGAAGCTCTCAACAGGCACTGCTCTGAGCTGGACGGCAAGATGGACATCCTCCTGGAATTCAACACCTCCGGAGAGGATACGAAATTCGGATTCGTCGAAGAGAAGCGCCTCGGGGAGGCCTGCGAGAACATAACCAAGCTGGATCATCTACGCGTACGCGGGTTGATGACCGTGGGTCCGTTCACAACGGACCAAGATCGAGTTCGCAGGGCCTTTGCGCGGCTGCAGAAGATGCACCAAAGTCTTCAGGACCGGTACCCGGAGCTTTCTCTGGACACTCTCTCTATGGGGATGTCGTCGGATTTCGAAGTTGCTATCGAAGAAGGGGCGAATTTGATTCGTCTCGGTACGGTCCTGTTCGGTAGCAGACATGGGTAGGAAGCCCGCCCTGGTTCTGATCGCTCTTGCCGTGTTGGCAGGTACTGTTCATTCCCAACAACAAACCGGCGTCGGCTCAGACACGGATCCTGAAGGCTACAGCGAGAAGGAGTTCGCCCCCTTTCTTAGGGATCTACGGCGGGCTGAGATCGTGATGCTCGGCACCTTTCCCATAACCCTCTTTCTGTCTTTGGAGGCCTATGACGTCTACCGATTCGCCGCCAGCGGGGGAGCTCCCGAATACGCTCCCTGGCCTTTCCGTCCGCCCGGCGCGGTGGGCTACACGGGGAAAGAGAATCTGGGGGTGATCCTTTCGGCCCTGTCTACTTCGGTGTTGATCGCCGCGGCGGATTACATCGTCGGTCGGGTCAAGGCAAAAAGAGAGCTCGAGCAGCAGCGTAGCGACTGAGGAAGGGCGGGGTGGATCCGGAGCCGACGGTCATCGAGATAGAGATTCCCGGCGACATCCCTCTAGACACCCGCATCGACACCTACATAGCGGATTTTCTCAAGCTGTTTTCCCGCAGCCAGGTCAAGCGACGGGTAACCGGACTGCGCGTCAACACCAAGAGCGTGAAGACCAGCAAGCATCTGCTGCCGGGGGACCGCTTGGAGATCACCTACACGGCGGCCCCTGAGATGAACATTGAAGCGCAAACCATCGACCTGAGTATACTCTACGAGGACGGCAACGTCCTGGTTGTTGACAAGCCTCAAGGCATGGTGGTACACCCGGCCGGCGGCAACTGGTCGGGGACCCTGGCAAACGCGATCCTCGGGCATTCCGGGGGAATTCGAAACAACTTTCCATCCGGTGAGCTCAGACCGGGTATTGTACACCGGCTGGACAAGGACACCTCCGGAGTCATTATCACCGCTAAGAATGCCGAGACGCAGGAGTTTCTGTCGGAACAGTTCCGGCGACGCACCGTAAGCAAGAGATATCTGGCCGTCGTGCAGGGGAGACTTCCCGCCGGCCATGGACGAATAGATACCTGGATGGCCCGGGATCCCCACCACCGCAAGCGCTTTACCTGTCTTGTGCCGGGCTCTGCAGGCTCCCAGGGTAAAAGGGCGATTACCTTCTACCGGGAGATAGAGATGGTCGGCGACTGCACCCTGGTTTCCCTACGGCCACGCACGGGTAGAACTCATCAGCTTAGAGTGCATATGGCCCATCTCGGTTGCCCGGTGCTCGGCGACAGGCTGTACGGTTGGAAAGCCAGGGGGAAAGTGATTCAAACCTTGATGCTCCACGCCCACCGCCTAAGGATAACCCTTCCCGGCGAGCAGCAGCCCCGAATGTTTCAGGCGCCTATCCCGAAGCGGTTTACCGAGTATTGCTCTTCGACTTAAGTTTTTTCCTTCAGGTAGGGGTTGAAGCGCCTCTCGATCTCCAATCGAGTCGGCGGTCCGTGGCCGGGGAAAATAAGTACGTCTTGTTTCAGGTTCAGGATCTTCTTGCGGATCGAGGACAGTAGAAGCGCCCGTTCATACCCGGTGGCCGTTTGACCAACGGAGCCTGCCGACAGAGAATCTCCCGTAAACAGAAGTCCGTCGATTAGAAAACAGACCGAATCGTTTGAATGTCCCGGAGTTTCCAGGACTCTGAAAGAAAACTCTCCGCAGGTTACAGGCTGGTTTTCTCCTATTCGATGAACCGACGCGTCCAGTCTCTCAGGATCAAAGCAGAAGATGGTTGCGTCGTATATTTTCTGTAAAGTCTGCAAACCGTTTACGTGACCGTGGTGTACATGGGTGATCAGAACGTAGCGGAGGTAGAGCTGATTGTCCTCGATCAGCTTGAGCAAACCTTCATCGAACACTCCCGGATCGATCAATACGGCATCGCCGGGTCCGTCGGAACCGATCAGGTAGCAGTTGGAGAAGTTAAGGACTGAGAAATAGCTGAAGAACCTCATAGCTCTTTGACCTTGGTCCCGAACAAGGCGTCCCCCGTGTTGGAGTAGCGAAAATCCGCTTCAGAGATCTGCGCATGTTCGAAGCGGACCTGCTTGAGATTGCAGTCCTGAAAGCCGACTCTGCACAGCTGCGAAGCGATGAAACGACTGGCATAAAGGTCGGATTCGTTGAACAGGGTTTCCCGGCAGCGCACTCCGCAGAAGTTGCAGTGTAGAATGTCGGATCCGCTAAAATCGCAGGCCTCGATTTCGGAACCCGCAAACACCGCGTTGTGAATATTGCTAGCGAGGAAAGAGCAGTTGCTGATCCTCGCAAAATCAACAAAGAGAAGCCGGATACGGGTGTTGTTCAGATTGACTCTTTGAATGGCGGCATGGGATAGGATGCATCTGTTGATATTCTTACCGCTCAGATCGAGTTCCGAAAGCTCGATGAACGACAGGTTCATATCCGCAAGCGTATCGGTCTGCGCGATCAGCTGCCTGAGCTCTTGTTCGTAGCGAGCCGGGTCGGCGATATGAGAAAAACAGGTACGCTTTCGATGGACCGCCCAATGGCCGCATCCAGCAACGCTGCAGGTCTGGAGCGAGAACATGGTAGAAGCTTAGCGAAAATCTCATCCGGGCACAACCCGGACCTGTCGGCGAAATGGGTGCGGTCGTTGCACGTCGGCGGGTTTTGCGTGTACTATTGCCATATCATGAGGGTTTGCTACTTCTGCGGCACAAAATTGGATGAAAAGCTGGAGGTGTACCGGTCCTCTACCTGTGAGTCCTGTGGAAAAGATCTGAAGATCTGTTACAACTGCCGGTTTCATAGCTTAGGTGCTCACATGGATTGCCTGGAATCTGTAGCGGAACCGGTCCGGGACAAAGACAGAAGCAATTTCTGCGATTACTTTCGGTTCAAAGATTCTGCAGGAAAAGCCTCTTCAGGGGATCAAGGGAAAAGAGCGAAAGAGGGCTTCCAAAAGTTGTTCGGGAATGACCTGTTGTAAACCGCTTCTGTTCTACGATTCCGGCGCCGGTGGACTGCCCTATCTGGCTGCAGCCCGTGCTTGCCTGTCCGGTCCCAGCTCCCCTGCAGGTGGGTTTATCTATCTGGCCGATCAGAAGAATTTCCCTCTGGGAGAAAAACCGACCCGGATCATTCGAGAGGTGATTCTGGAGAGTATTTCCCTGGCTGTACGGCGTTTCGATCCCGAACTGATCGTGATCGCCTGCAACACCGCCTCGGTGGTCGCCTTGGAAGCGCTGCGAGCCCGTTTTTCCATCCCTTTCGTGGGGGTCGTCCCGGCGGTGAAACCCGCCGCCCTGTCTATGGAGGCGGGAAAGATTGCGGTCGTTGCCACCCGCCGAACCTCTGTCGGCCCATATCTTGAAAAGCTGATACGGGATTTTACCGAGGGCTGTGAAGTGATCAAGGTTCCCGTATCAAACCTGGTGGAATTTGCAGAGTACAGCTACCTCTTCGCCGAAGAGCGGGAACGGCTGGCCGTTGTGCAAAGAGAGCTGGCGCCGGTATTGGACGATCATTTACAAGCAGTGGTACTCGGCTGTACCCATTTCGTGCTTCTGGAAGAGGAGTTTCGGGCCGTTCTTCCGGATTCGGTTGCTCTGATCGATTCACGGGAGGGTGTGACCAAACGAATCGCAACACTCCTCGCCGGAGCGAGCGTCGCGGGCGGGGATTGCCCCCCTGCCGCGGAGTTGTATCTGCACGGCGGGCTGGGGGAGGAGAAGCGTTACCGGGCCTTTGCAGCACGATTTGACCTGCACTACGGGGGCATCCTTGAGGGGGAAGACGGGTGAAATCCGAGCCGCCGTTTGGCCAGGTGCTGTACGGCATCAATAACATTTATACCGTGGAGGTGGAGGGCAGGCTGCTTCAGTGCCGCATCAAAGGCAAAGTATTGAAGACCGAAAACAGCGTGTACAACCCGATCGCCGCGGGAGATTTCGTGACCCTCCAGGAGGATCCCCTTTCCATGGATGTGGCCTGGATCGTCGAACGCCGGCCCCGCACCAGCTCTCTGATTCGCTGGAACAAGAAACGCAATGCCGTTCAGGTTCTGGCGGCCAATGCCGACGTGTTGGTCTGCGTCAGCTCGACCCAATCACCGCCGTTTCGACCCCGATTCATCGACAGGGTGCTCGTCAGCTCCAATCGCCTGCACCCGATGATCGTCATCAACAAATCGGACTTGAAGATGAACCCGGCGGCCAAGGATCGAATACAGAACTACAAAAAAATCGGGTATCGGGTCGTACTGACCTCCGCCCTCAGCGGCAGAGGAGTCTCGGAATTGCGCCGGCGGATTCGGGGCCGGACTGCTGTTTTCTTCGGACAATCCGGAGTAGGAAAGTCGACCCTGCTCAACAAGATGTTTCCGGATCTGGATCTGGCCATCGGGAAGATCTCGGCCAAGTACGACCGGGGCACACACACGACGAGTAATGCCGGTCTGATCGTCACCAAAGACGGGTACCGGATTATCGATACTCCCGGCATCCGGGAACTGGAGATCGCCGGGGTGGAACCTCGGGATCTTGCCTTCTACTTCCCCGAGTTCGTAGCGGTAGCGGAAAATTGCTCCTATCCCAGCTGCAGACACGTGGACGAACCGGGGTGCACAGTGCGACTGGCTGTGGAACGCGGAGATATCCACCCCGACCGCTATGAAAGCTATCTGAGGATCTACGACGATGTCGAAGCCTTCACCAATGCCTTCCATGGATCTCCATACTCTTAATCTTCTCGATTTCCAAAGTGTCCTGGAAGCACTGCAGGATCGCTGCCTCAGCGAAGCGGGAAGAAATGCTCTGACCGGCCAGACCATTTGCTCCGATTCTCAGGAAGTTGAGGAGCGCAAGGCCAGGGCGGTCGCGTTTCGCCGTGTGTTGGAATCGGGGAAACCCTTCCCGGCTTTCGATTTCCCCCCATTGGATACACTGCAGTCCAAGCTGTTCAAACAAGGCGCACTTTTTGAAATGGAGGAGCTCGCTTTTTTAGGCCGATTCATTGTCTCGGCCAGACGTTTATTGAAGTTCCTGCACACATCCGGAGAAGCGACCCTGATTCCTCTTGCTGCGGCGCTGCCGGATCTAAAAGGTCTGTCAAAGGATATCTTCGCAGTCATCGACGATGAGGGCTTTTTACGGGAAACCCATATTCCTGTTTTACGGGAAATCCGCGGCAGAATACGGTCGCTGCAGCGGGATACAGAAAAGATAGCCAAATCATATCTGCACGACCCGACCTATCAAACCGTCTGGCAGGAAAATCTGCCCGCGGAAAAAAACGGCCGCATCGTACTGCCGATCAAAAGCAACTTCAAAGGCCGTATTGCGGGGATCGTCCACGATGTGTCGGCAAGCGGCTCCACTCTGTATCTCGAGCCTAACGATATCGTGGAGAAGAACAATGCAGTCATCGAGGAGGAAAACCGCTACCGCAGGGAAGTACACAGGATTCTGCGGGAGCTCAGCACCGAGGTTATCGCCTTCTCGGGAGACATAAAGAGTTTGGTCGAGGGGATTGGGCGGCTCGACAGCCTGTACGCCCGAGCTCGATACGCCGTACATAACAAATGTGCCCCAGCCCAGATCTCGGAGCGGAGGCTGGAACTGTACGACGCCCGACATCCTCTGCTGGGTAAAAATTGCGTGCCCATCTCCGTCGTCCTGGGCGGAGAGTACCGGGTGTTGATCGTTACCGGACCGAATACGGGCGGGAAAACCGTAACCTTGAAGACCATCGGATTATTGTCGGTCATGAACCAGTTCGGAATGGAGATCCCGGCGAGGGAAGACTCCTCTCTCCCGGTATTTGACAGTATTCTTGCCGATATCGGGGATGAGCAGTCCATCGAGCAGTCCCTGTCAACCTTCTCGGCCCACATCGTGAACATCTCCCGGATTATCCGCGACTCCGGTTCCGATTCCCTGGTGCTCTTCGACGAATTGGGGGCCGGCACCGACCCGGAGGAGGGCGTGGCAATCGCGATGGGACTGCTCGATCATTTCATCGAAAAGGGCTGCCTCTGTATGGCCACGACCCATCACGGGATCCTGAAGAACTACGGCTACTCCCGCCGGGGAGTGGAAAACGCCGCAATGGAATTCGATGTGAAGAACCTAAGCCCGACCTTTCGGATCACCCTCGGTGTACCCGGAGAAAGTCATGCCTTGGAGATCGCCCGCCGAACCGGCATTCCAGGGCACATTCTCAAATCGGCGGAGCAATACCTCAACGAAGAGCGGGGAGATGTGGCAGAGCTGATCGACAGTTTATCGAAGAAACAGCGAAAGCTTCTGGTAACGGAGAAACAGCAGCAGAGCCGGGAGGAGGAGCTGCGGGAGAAAACCCGCCAGACCGATCTGAAGGAGCTGCGCCTGCGTCAGAAGGAGCTCGAGCTGCGGGAGCAGGGGACGCTTGAGCTGAAACGATTCCTGAAGGAAAGCAGAAAGCGGTTCGAGAGGCTGGTGGAAGAGATGGGCAGCAGCAGGAGTCCGGAGGAGCGAAAACAGACGGGGGAGTTTCTCTCCGAGCTGGCAAAGCGGATCGGGCAGCAGGAACAGGTCCTGGAAACGGAGAGCGTCGAGCTGTACGAAGGGCGGGATATTCCCCTCGAAAAAGGGATGGAGGTCATCATCCGGGGAACCGGCAAACACGGGATTATTGTCAGGAAAGCCAAGGCCGACAGCTGGATTGTGGCCACCGACACTCTAAGGGGAACCTTTCCCGCCCGGGACCTGCAGCCGGTGCAGCCTGCAAGAGAACCGATGCTGTCGATCAGCGAAGAGATACACAGTGCTCCCGCCTCGTTTCAGCTCGACCTCAGGGGAATGCGCCTCGGGGAAGCTCTGAAACAGGTGGAACAACAGATCGATCGGGCTTTGCTCAGCGGGATGAGTGAGTTCTCCATCGTTCACGGGATGGGGGAGGGGGTCCTGCAGCGGGGTATCCACGAATATTTGAAATCTTCCTCACAGGTCAAGGATTACTTTTTTTCCACACCGGAACAGGGCGGATTCGGCAGGACCGTGGTACGTCTCTAGCGGTGTTCGATCACCGCACCCGCGGCCCGCAGCGCTGCCAGCACCTCTTGGATCGTGCTATCGGCGGTTGAGGCGCCGGCTGTCAGTGCTACCAGGGAATACTTTAGAATCTCCTCCGGGTTCAACTCTACGGCCCTGCTGAGGTGGTAGGCCGGGCCGTTGTCGGAGGCAATCGTGTAGAGCTTTCGGGTGTTGCTTGAGTTTTTTCCGCCAATTATCAGAGAGGCGTCGGCCCGGCGGGAGAACCTCCCGATCCACCTCTGTCGGTTCACCACAAAGGGACAGAGGGTATTCGACACCGCCATTTCCAGCCCTTTTTGTTCAAACGCCCGAACGACCTCCATGAACAATTGAGGAGTGATCGTGGTCTGGGCAAACACCGCGATCTTCCGCCTATCCGCATAGCCCCGGACCTCCCCCGCCGTGCAAACAATCACTCCGGAATCACCGGCGTATCCCAAAAGTCCTATTACCTCGGGGTGGAGGGGATCTCCTACAATGACAATCCTGTACCCCTCTCTACGCTTGGCAACGATGCCCTGATGAACCCGTTTCACCCGCGGACAGGTAAAATCCGAGACCTTGCCCTGCCGCGAACGCAGCAGCCGCTCCTCCTCCGGGGGGATACCATGGGTACGAATCACCACGGTATCCCCGTCTGCCACGTCCTCCGGTCTCGCAACGCTCTGAAGTCCCTGTTCGGCCAGGGCATCGGTCACCTCCCGGTTGTGCACCAGTTGGCCGTAGGAGACTATCCGTTCCGGCTTCCGATCGTCTGAAAGGAGCTTGCCCGTACTTCGAATAGCCCTGCGCACTCCCCCGCAGAAACCTGCATTCCGATCCACAATTACTCTTGTCATTGTACTTTGCGGCCAGTATTATAATGTCTTGGTACGTCTAGGTCTATGAGTCCCCTGTTCTTACTCAAAGTTCTGACCCGATGGGAAATCCTCGCCGTTTCCGGGGCCTGTATGATTCTGATTCCACTGGTTTCCCACCTCTCCTCTCTGCGCCCACGTCGCAGGCGTATCGAATTCACGCCTCCGGCGGAAAAAGTTCTCATGGAAACCCCAAATGAATAGGGGACGGCTACAGCGTGAAGAGCATCACAATTAGAGGAGCCCGGGAGCACAATCTCAAAAACATAGATCTCGAACTTCCCCGCGATTCATTTATCGTGGTATCCGGGATCAGCGGATCGGGCAAGTCTTCCCTTGCCTTCGATACGATCTTCGCCGAAGGACAGCGCCGGTACGTGGAATCCCTGTCCGCCTACGCCCGCCAGTTCCTCGGCCGCCTGGACAAGCCCGATCTGGACTACATCGAAGGACTGTCTCCGGCCATTGCGATCGAGCAGAAAAGCACTCCCCGAAACCCACGCTCCACCGTCGGAACGGTAACCGAGATCTACGACTACCTCCGCCTGCTGTACGCACGGATCGGGACACCCCACTGCCCCCAATGCGGCCGAGAGATCAAAGAGCAATCGGTGGACCAGATTGTCGACGCCCTGCTCGCTGTGCCCGAGCAAACCCGCATCGTAGTGATGGCGCCGGTTATTCGGGGCAGGAAAGGAGAGCACCGGAAAATCATCGAGGATGCGCGCCGGGCGGGGTTCGTACGGATCCGCGTGGATGGAACGATCCGCTCTCTGGACGAGACAATCACGCCGGATAAGAAAAAAAAGCACAATATCGAAATCGTTGTCGATCGTCTGGTCATCAAAGAGGGAGTGGCCAAGAGACTTGCCGACTCTGTGGAGACGGCCCTGGAGGTTGCTTCGGGACAGTTGATCGTGTCCATAAAAACTGAAAATGTGCAGCGGGAAGAACTGTACTCCCAGTCTCTGGCCTGTCCGGTATGCGGAATCAGTGTTCCGGAGCTTCAGCCTCGGCTGTTCTCCTTCAACAGCCCCTTTGGTGCCTGCCCGGAGTGCTCCGGACTGGGTGTGACCCTGGAGCTCGATCCGCAGTTGGTGATTCCCGACAAGAGCCTGTCGATCAAACAGGGAGCCATCGCCACACATAATCCCAGGGCTAATTGGCATCGCAGCATCTTCGAATCCCTGGCCCGGCACTACGGCTTCGATCTGGATACGCCCCTGGAGGAGTTTTCCCCGGAATCTCTTGATATTCTGCTGTACGGCAGCAAAGAACAGATCCGATTCAAATATGAAAACCCGCAGAGGGAGGGGCTGTGGGAGTACACGTCGAACTTCAGGGGTGTGTTGAATGAACTTCGAAGGCGCTACCTGGAAACCTCGTCGGAAGGCGTGAAAGAGTGGCTCGAGGGCTACATGAGCCGGCGGCAATGCCCCAAATGCAAGGGCAAGCGCCTGCGCCCTGAAAGTTTGGCCGTAACCGTGGGTGGCAGGGATATCCATCAGATCACCACATTGAGTGTTCGGGCCGCCCAGGAATTCTTAAGCAACCTGAAACTCACCCGGAATCAGCAGACCATCGCCCGGCAGGTTCTCAAGGAGATATCTTCCCGATTGAAGTTTATGACCGACGTGGGTTTGGATTACCTGACCCTGGAGCGGCAGGCATCGACACTTTCCGGCGGTGAGGCTCAGAGAATCCGCCTGGCCACGCAGATCGGCTCCTCTCTGGTCGGGGTGCTGTACATCCTGGACGAACCGACGATCGGACTGCACCAGCGGGATAACCGTCGCCTTCTCGACACATTGCTACAGCTTCGGGACCTGGGAAACACCCTTATTGTGGTGGAGCACGACGAACAGACCCTCCGTGCGGCGGATTACATCGTTGACCTCGGCCCCGGCGCCGGTGTGCACGGCGGCCGGATCGTGTTCGCCGGACGCTATCAGGATATTCTACAACACGAAAAATCTCTGACCGGCAAGTTCCTGTCGGGCAGGTTGAAGATCGAATCCCCCGATCGGCGCAGAGAGGACAGCGGGAAAGCCATTACCCTGATCGGGGCGGCGGAGCACAATTTGAAAGATATAACCGTATCCTTTCCCCTAGGGTTGCTGACCGTGATCACAGGTGTTTCCGGGTCGGGGAAATCCAGCCTGCTAACCGATCTACTGTATCCGGTTTTGGCCAACCGGACAAATCGAGCCCATCTTGCCGAGGGCAGCTACGCTTCGGTGGAGGGTGTGGAGGAGATCGACAAGGTCATCAACATCGATCAAAGCCCTATCGGCAGAACTCCCAGATCCAATCCCGCCACCTATATCGGCGTGTTTACACCGATTCGGGAGCTATTCGCCACCCTGCCCGCATCCAAAGCGATGGGGTACAAACCCGGACGGTTCTCCTTCAACGTCAAGAGCGGACGCTGCGAGAATTGTCAGGGCGCCGGTACGATCAAAATCGAGATGCACTTTCTCCCCGATGTGTATATCACCTGTGATGTTTGTAAAGGCAAACGTTTCAACCGGGAGACCCTCGAAATCCTCTACAAAGGGAAAAATATCGACGATGTCCTCGACATGACCGTGGAAGAGGCCTACGCTTTTTTCAGGAAAATACCGGTGATCGAACGGAAACTGAAAATGCTGATCCAGGTCGGTCTGGGCTACATCCAATTGGGTCAATCGGCGATAACCCTCTCCGGGGGCGAAGCTCAGAGGGTAAAACTGTCCCTCGAGCTTTCCAGACGAAGCACCGGCCGCACCTTCTACATCCTGGACGAGCCGACCACGGGGCTGCATTTCGCCGATGTGAAACAGCTGTTAGAAGTTCTTAATCGCCTGGTTGATAATGGGAATACGGTGGTGCTGATCGAGCATAATCTGGATGTCATCAAGCAGGCGGACCACGTGATCGATCTCGGCCCGGAGGGAGGCGATAGAGGAGGACAGATCATCGCCACCGGTCCCCCCGAGGCCATCGTGCGATGTCGGGCTTCCCACACGGGAAGGTATCTGAAATCGGTGATCGGGGCGGCATGATTCGAGCCTACTTCCACCTCTTTGCGGTGATCTTCCTGGTTGCCGCGGTTCTGCTTCCTGCCCAGGAACAGTCCGGGAGCATGGAAACAGCACCCGAGGCAGGCGCGAATCTGATCGAAGAGACTCTGGGAAGTGACATCGATACCGCCGGTTACTATGAGCTTGTTGCCTGGTGCAGAGACCTCGGCTTGAATGACGCAGGGACCCGTCAATCTCTGCAGAAGCGGCTGTACGCCTACTACAAGATCTCCCCCCCTGGCGAAGTGCAGGAGGAGGGGAAGAAGCGGCTGCTGGAAATCAAGTCAGCGAAGGAGACCCAATACTTCACGATCGAGGAAATCGATGAAGACTACGTGCTGCTCCTCGGCGACGTCCTGGTCGAGATACAGGAGGAGGAGGCGACCCACCGTATCCGGGCGCACCAGATCCTTCTCAACCAAACGGAGAACATCCTCAGCGCCGAGGGTGGAATCGAATACACCCTGATCAAGGGAAACGAAGAAGAGGTGTTTCGGGGCGAGCGGCTGACCTTCGACGTGGACAGTTGGGAAGGGGTATTCTTCGGTGGCGGCATGGAGGCGGATCGAGTGGTCGGCGGTGAAACGATCAAGTTCCGCTTTTTCGGCCAGTCCATCTCACGGCTGGACAACAACACCGTGGTTATGGATCGGGGAAGGATCACCTCCTGCGACATCACCGACGATCCCCACTACCATATACGGGCTCGGAAGATCTGGATTCTGGCCCCGAATGAATGGGCGATTCTGCACGCGGTTCTCTACGTAGGCAACATCCCCCTGTTGTACCTGCCCTTCTTCTTTCACCCGGGAGAGGAGTTCTTTTTCCATCCGGCCATCGGCTACCGCGATAGAGAGGGGAATTTCATACAGACCACGATCTACCTGATCGGACAGAAGAAGCGCAGCTCTAGCCCCCTGTCCTTTCTGGCGGCCACCGAGCAGAGCTCCACCCAATACGAAGTAGAGCGCCGCGGTCTGTTCCTTCGTCAGCTCGGGGACAAACCCATCCAGTTGGATGAGAACCGCTTCCTCAAATTGATGTTCGACATTTACTCCCGGCTGGGAGGATTCGCCGGTATCGAGGGGAGTTTTCCCCCGAAAATCGATTTTAAGGGAGGGATCGGGATCAGCCGGACGATAACCTTCAGTGAGATCGAATCGGGACGATGGGCCTACACTCCTCTGATCGACGACGGCGACGGATATCGCTCCTCCTGGAACGAATCCTACCTCTTCGGGTTTCCCCTGCCGCTACGCTTCGGATTGGAGAGCAGCTGGAGCCTTGGCAGCGGCGGGTATCGTTTTTCCGGCAAATTCGAATACTTCTCGGACCCATTCTTTTCCAGTGATTTTTACAATCGGGCCGAAGACACCGGATTGACCCGCCTGATCGGCGTCGAACCGATCGTGGAAACAACGGGAGAGGGTGAAAAGCGAAACCTTACCTGGGAGCTGAGCGGACAGGCCGATTTTTCCGGAAATATCGACACACCCCTGATCAAGACACTCTCTTTTCCCTATATCAAAGCCAACCTCTACTGGCAGAGTCGGGAAAACAATCAGCTTGTGGCCCCGGATGCTACCTATGCTCCCTCGCGGCTGTTCTACTATCCGGTAAGCTTGAAGCTGCCCAGCGCCTCCTTCCAGATGCTCGGCGATCTATTGGATATTACCCGCCCCTCTGTGGAAAAAGCGGGGAAATCCGAAAGAAGAGCCGTGCCAACGGAGCTCCGTTTTCCCGACGGGTTCGAGGCTGATCACCTGCCAAAAGGGACGGCGGAACGCGGGGCGTCTCCCCTGCGCCCGCCCGAGCCTCAGGCGAATGTTCCGGTCTCGCTTCCGAAAACCCCGCTGCAGTTTCGTTTGTCCTACCAGGTGCGGCCCAGTATGACCGTAGAACAGAGCTTCAATGCAGATAATTGGCAGGAACCGGAAGATGTCACCTACGACCTGAAATATACGAGCCTGGACACCTCGGGCATCTCCAGCCTGGATTACTCGTTGAGGATATTGGAGAACGTTCTCTCCTTGAGCGGAAACCTCGCCTTGACCGGCTACTATCGCAGCCGATATCGCCAGTCATTCCCGACAGGAACCGAATGGGACAACCTGGTTGTAGGAGATCAGCAGTACTCCCAACTGAATGTAAAATCGACCCTCGGTCTGGACTACTTCCCCCTGGCCGATGACCCCATCTTCGGCGGCACCAGCCTGAACTACGATCTCAGCTGGATTCTCTTTCACTATATCCGCGACCCCGCCTCTTCGATAGACGATCCGCTGTACTACGTGCCCCCGCCCGAGTGGAGTCCGGACACTGTAGGTCTGCATAGCGCCCAGGCGGCTCTGAAATGGCGCATGTTTGATGCCGAAAACACCTTGTCCCTAGCCGCCCAGCTCCCCCCGCGTGAGGGCAGCCTAACCGGAAACCTGGTGTTCACGGTCTGGCTCCTTACCACGACGGTGAACTCGGTGTTCAAGGAGGACAGCGGCGGCTGGGAGTTCCAGCCCCTCGTGGCGCGGGAAACCCTTCGCCTGGGAGAAAGCGTAAACTTAAGCGAAGAGCTGCGTTTCGACCTCTACAGCGCTGCAGGCAGCGGCTTACTAACCAAGAGCCTGACTTCGCTTAATCTGTGGAACCTCTACGGCTCTTTCAGCGCCGAGCGAATGATCCCGAAAGATTTCAACTTCGTAACGGGAGTATGGGATCCTGTGGGCACGAAGGAGTATTTCCTTCCCTCCTACATCACCCTGGGATACAATCTGGCCGGCAGAGAACGATACTACTGGAAAAACCGCATACGGATCAAAACATCCCTCAATACCTCTTGGTCGATGAATGTCGAGCAATTCACCGACAACAGCCTCGATTTCTCTCTGACTTTCAGTTTCTTTCTGTACAAATTTCTGGAGTTGTCCGTAACCACCTCCTCCTACAACAACCGGACCTTCCAGTACTTTCCGAGGCTGGCTGCTGAACTCGTACAGCCGCTTGTGAATCCTATCGATGATCTGTTGAAATCCTTCAACTTCTTCAATACAGCGGACAGGGAGGAATCCGCTTTCAACCTGCGCAGCATCAACGTAAAAGCTGTGCACTACCTGCATGACTGGAACCTGACTCTTAACTACGAAGGCAAACCGATCCTGAATGAAGAAGCCCTACCCAATCCCCGATACGAGTGGGGAAACACCTTTTCAATCATCCTGCAGTGGCTTCCGATTCCCGAAGTTCGAAGCACGATCCGAGGGGAGGAGGGAACGCTCTATTTGCGGGGTTGACTCCTGTAGTATGCCGGAGGTACATTCAAGCGTATAGGAATACTATGGGTAAACACCTGGCGGTGGTCCTCAAGAACCCGGAGAGGATCCAGGAACTGTTTGGGGCCAACGACGGTAACCTGTCCGTTTTCGAAGACCTTCTGGGCGTCCGCCTCTACTTCCAAGGAAATCAGGTATATCTAGACTCGAACGATGAGGATAAGCGAATACTCTTCGAGCGAATCCTCGGCGAGCTGGAGGACCATATTTCCCTCGGCCAGATACCGGGGCCGGATTTAATTCGGGCCGTGTACAGAACGCTGAACACCGACAAAGATGAAGGCGCCGAGCTGCTAAAAGACACCTGCGTGATCATTCCGGGTGGATTGAAAAAGGTGTTTGCCCGCAGCTATCGGCAGGCCCTGTATCTGAAGGCCATCGAGACAAATGACCTGGTTTTCTCGATCGGCCCGGCAGGGACGGGGAAGACCTATTTGGCGGTAGCCCAAGCCCTAAAAAGTGTACTCTCCCGCAGCAGGCGAAAACTCATTCTCACCCGGCCGGTGGTTGAAGCGGGAGAGAATTTGGGCTTTCTTCCGGGTGACCTGGAACAAAAGATCAGCCCGTACCTGCGTCCCCTATACGACGCCATGGAGGCATTTATCCCCCCCGAAGCGCTGCGCCGGCTCGAGGGAAACCGTATCATCGAAATAGCTCCTCTTGCCTATATGCGGGGGCGAACACTGTCGGAGTGCTTCATCATCCTGGACGAGGCGCAGAACACGTCGAAGGAGCAGATGAAGATGTTCCTGACCCGGTTGGGGGAGGGAACTCAGACCGTGGTCACCGGCGACATCACCCAGATCGATCTACCGAAACGCAAGCTTTCCGGCCTTCTCGACGTGATATCCATTCTCAAGCCCATCCGGGAGATCGAATTCGTGTTTCTCGGGGAAGAGGACGTGGTTCGAAATCCCCTGGTCCGCAAGATAGTGCGCGCGTATGAAGCAAACCAAGAAGACTAGCAACGATACCTCCCCATCGCCGATTTCCGCTCTCAAGCTGCGGTTGGCCGCGGATCGATTGACCGGGGCCATTCTCGGCATAACCTTCATTGTCGCCGTAGCGATCGTACTGGTAACGACTCAATTCGGCAGTGTTTTCCTCCTGCTGCGGCCTTCACAGTACGAGATCGGCAGCGTAGCGGAACGGGACTACGTTGTGGAACGGGACATCCTCTATCTCGATCAAGAGGCGACGCGCCTGAAGAGAGAAGCGGCGGGCAAGCTGGTGATGCCGATTTTCCGGGTCAACGAACGAATCGGTGAGGAACGGCTTCAAAGCTTCTCCGAGTTTAGGGAACGCCTGCTCGCCTTGAGGCGGGAGGAGAGCTCCCTGGACACCGTCTTTTTGAAGCTCCAGGTAGAGTTCCCGGGGGTGTTGTCCAAAGAGCAACTAGCCCGACTGCCCGACACCAACCAACTGCCCACCGTATTCGAGCAGGCAGAGACCATCCTGGGGCAGATCTTTGAAACAGGCTTGATCAAGCTGCCCGGGCAGGATTCGGAGCTTCTGTCCCTCGGCGCCATTGCGGTCTGGCGCTGGATGGGGGGAAGGCTCGTCAAGGAGGAATATTTCCTCGAGGATGTCCTGACCAAGAATAATCTGGAAAGCTGGATCGAAGAACGTTTTCCTGAAATTCCGGCGCAGCTCCTGCCGCCTGCAAAAGACCTGGTACGGGCCTTTGCCATTGAAAACGGATTTTTTGATGCCGAAGAGACGGAAAAGAGCAGACAGAAGGCCATGGACGAGGTTGAGCCGGTTCAGGCCAAATTGGTGCGAGATCAGGTGATTGTCAGGCGGGGCGATATTATCGATGCTGAGACCGCAGCCCGGATAAGGGCGCTCGGCGAGTATTCGGTGACCGTCAATCTGAACAGCATCGCCGGGAATATATTGTTCCTGCTGATCGTGTTCTTCTTTTCGCTGTTCATGTTCCAAAAACGGGTTGTCGGCAGATCTCTGAAACACAACCAGGTGCTGTTTTTAGCCGCTACAGCGCTGATTTTTCTCCTGGCATCCGCCCTGTTGGCCCGTTTTTTCACTCCCGCCGGGGGAATACCTTTTTCGGTAATCCTGCCCACAGCCGCCATATCGATCCTGGTTACCCTGATCATCTCCACCCGGGCGGGCATCGCCCTGTCGCTGATCCTGGCTCTCCTGGTTCTGCCGGTTGCGGAGATGGACCCCTATTCATTCCTCTTTGTGCTGCTGACCGGTGTGGCCGGAACCGCCGTTGTCCAACGGGCCGAACGCAGAATCGACCTTGTCCGAGCCGGTGTTTACCTGTCCGCATTGAATATCGTTCTACTGGTTTTCTCCGCCCTGCTGCATAGCATCGGCAGAAGTTGGTTGCTGCCGGTCCTGGGATGGAGCCTCCTGAACGGCTTCGTCTCGAGCATGATCAGCCTGGGATTTCTGCCGATCCTGGAACATGGTTTGAACACGGCCAACCGATTCCGTTTGATCGAGCTTTCTGACCTGAACGCTCCAATCTTGAAGCGAATGCTGTCGCTGGCGCCGGGAACGTACAATCACTCGATCAGTGTGGCGAATCTGGCAGAATCGGCCTGCAGTGCTATTGGAGCCAACGCTCTCCTGGCTCGGGTCGGCGCCTACTATCATGATATAGGAAAGATCGAACAGGCCGAGTATTTTATCGAAAACCAAACTTCCTACAACAAGCACGACGAGCTGAAGCCGAGTCTCTCCGCTGCGGTAATTAAATCCCATCTGAAAATGGGAATCGAAAAAGCGCGGGAGTTGTCTTTGCCACAGGAGGTCCAGGAAATTATATCGCAGCATCACGGCCGCGGTGTTATTAAATATTTCTATCAGAGAGCACTGGAAAAGGACGAAAAAACAAATGTGACCTCCGATGACTACTCCTATCAGGGTTATCGTCCCAGCAGCAAAGAAGCGGCCGTGGTCATGCTGGCCGATACTGTCGAAGCGGCCACCCATACACTGAAAAAACCCACAATCGCCAAGCTGGAGAAATTCGTTTGGGACAACATCATGGAGAAGTTTGTATCTCAAGAGCTTGGTGACAGCCAACTTACCTTTCGGGATTTGGAGATGATAAAGAAGAGCTTCGTGCAAGTTCTGGCCGGGTACTATCATTCCCGGATTGAATACCCGAAGGTAAAAGAGGCTGCCCGGTGAACGAGATCGAAATCGCTTCGACGGGCATCGATGAGCCGGGTTGGCTGCAGCGCTGCCGGCGCCTTGCAGCAAAAGTACTGAAAGCCCGCGGGATCAACCGCTGGGAACTGTCCATCCTCATAACAGATGACCCCACCATCCGGAAGCTGAACCGGCGCTACCGGGGGGTGGATTCGGCAACGGACGTTTTGTCATTTTCTCAAAGGCTTGCGGAGGAGAAGCTGAATGCCCGGAGCGTGTATCGACCGGCAGGGGATATCGTGATATCCGTGGATACCATGGCTCGAAACGCGGGGGAGTTCAGGATCTCCGAAGAGGAGGAATTGAAGCGCTTGCTGATTCATGGCATCCTGCACCTGGAGGGTATGGATCATCCCGATGAGCAGTCCGAAATGATAACGATACAGGAAAGTATTTTGACACGATTGAAAAAGGAGAAAATATTTTGAAGAAAAGAAGCTTCCTGGACAGGCTTCTTAGGAAAGTCTCCCTTGAAGAGAATTTGAACAACCTGGATACGACCGCTATGGCAATGGTGAAGGGGATCATTTCCCTGTCCGAGTCCAACGTCAAAGAAATCATGGTCCCCAGGATCGATGTGGTCTCGATCTCGCTGGACACGCAGGTTCCCGAGATCGTGGATATTATATCCGATTGCGGTCACTCCCGGTTCCCGGTGTATCGTGATACCGTCGACAATATCGTTGGGATCCTTTATGCCAAAGATCTATTGGACTATATGGTCAAAAAAGCGCCGGAAGCCGAGCTCGACAAGTTGATTCGACCGGCCTATTTCGTGCCGGAGAGTAAGAAGCTCGATTCTCTGCTCCGAGAGTTCCAACGCCGGCGGGTGCATATCTCCGTTGTGGTTGACGAGTACGGCGGCACCTCCGGGATTGTCTGCCTCGAGGATATCATCGAGGAGATTGTGGGAGAAATCCAAGACGAGTTTGACAATGAAACCGAAGAACTGATGAAGGTCAGTGAAGATGTGTATCTCTGTGATGCCCGGGCAAATCTCGAGGGGCTGAATGAGCAGCTTAAAATCGAGCTTCCCGGCGAGGACTTTGATACGCTGGGGGGGTTTGTTTTCGATCTATTCGGCAAAATTCCGGTACGATACGAGAAGGTGAGCTATAAGGGGATCGATTTCATCATTCAGAATATGGAGGGACACAAGATCAATACGATCAAGATTGTCCTACTGCGGGAAGGAGCCTGAGAAAGGCTGATGAAAACTCTTGCTGCCGTCATTTTGACTCTGTGCTCGGCTGGAATGCTCTTTGCCCAAACAGGAGCCGATGAAGCGGCGGATCCGAGGACCCTGTATCAGCGGGGGCGGGAGGAGCAGGCTCGTTCGAACCTGCCGGCAGCGGTCGAACTGTATCGGGCGGCCTTGAGAGAAAATCCGGCCTACGATAGACCTCTGATTGGTCTGGCGGAAACCTTTTTCGTCCTCGAAGAGTACGAAGAAGCACTGGAGTATCTGAAAGAAGCCCAAAAATACGACCAGGGCAATCTTGATCTGATCGTTCTCGAGGGAAGGATCTCCATTGCTCTGAATCAACCCACCAGGGCCAGGATCCTCTTCGAATCGGTGCTCGAGAAGGAGAAAAACAACCTTGATGCCCGTTTTGGACTGGCCGAGTTGGATATTGCTCAGGGACGGACCCGGAATGCCGGCCGGCGATACATCGAAACCCTGAAGATCCGTCCGGAGAGCCAAAAGGCCCTGCTCTCCCTGGTGCTGCTTAGCGACGCCCGGGGGGACCGGAATGCCGCCGAGGCCTATCTGGAACTCGCCTTGAAGTACCATAGCTACGACCCGCGGGTCCACTATGCTGCGGGGCGTTTTTCCATTGAGGAGGGAAGGCTCGATCGGGCTCAAAACTATCTGCTCACGGCGATCGCCCTGGATACTGAATACACGGAGGCAAAACGACTTCTCGCTCAAGTCTGTCTACTGCGGGATGAGCCGAACAAGGCGATCGACATTCTTAGAGAGATCCTGGAGACCGACCGTACCCCCCCCCTGGTATGGTACTCTTTGGGCCTGGCCTATGATCGCAGCGGTGATCCTGAACAAGGAATTCGCAGTCTTGCCCAGGCCTTGAGGCGGAGTCCGGACGACGAAATCGCCCGTATCGCCCTGGAGAACATCGCCCTGAACAAGTTGCCGATCGACGATCCCATCCGCGGACGCTACGCGGCCTACCATCTGGAGCGGGGAAACCTGTTCAAGGAAAGGAATCTTCCGGCAAAGGCTTTGATGGAGTACAGGAGAGCCCTGCGGCTGCAGCCGGAGTCCAAAGAACCCCGGTTGTTCTATGCAGACCTGTATCGACTGATGGGATTCCCGGTAAAATACATGAAGGAGCTGGAGGTGCTGCGGGACCTTGGCTACACAGATCCGCTCATACTCGATGATATCGAGATCATCGCCAGTTCCCGCTACGAGAGTATCGGAGCGGTGTGGGGAATCGACCAGTACAGCCTGGATAAAAAACGCTTCTCCGTTGCACTGTATCACCTCCAGCCGGCTACCCGGGAGCTTCACCCCTTCGCCGGCCGGGCCGCGGCGGAGTATCTGCACGACCTTCTGCAGCGCTACCCCGGTCTGGAGCTTCTCGATGCCGCCTTGAATGTCGACAGTTATGAATCCGCCTTCAGGAAGGCCCGCAGCCTCGGTTCCGATTATTTTCTGATGCTCCATATAGAAGAATCGGAGAGAAGCTTCACGGCCGTATTGGACATGTATCTCACTGCCACGGGGAAATTGCTTCAATCCTACCGGGTTTTTCGAACCGGGAACGATCGAGTGCAGGACAATTTCAATATCTTGGCGGAGCGATTTTTCGACGCCCTGCCCCTGAAGGGAACCCTGCTGGCCAGACAGTTTGACCGCGGAGTCATCGATCTTGGCAAGCACGAGGGGTTGGAGCCGGGACAGGAACTGTCCATCGTCAAGAAGGGAAGGCTTCGTTTGGAGAACAGCAAGATCGGACTGACCACAAACCGGGAAGATATCCTCGGCACCTTCACCGTGACCGCGGTGGATGAGAATATCAGTGAGGGAACGGTGCAAAAACACAGCTTTTTCGACCTGATCAACTCGGGGGACGAAATCATCGCGTTGGTACCGGAGCCCCCGCCTGCGCAAATCGAGGAAGGTGAACCCGGATTACTGCGGCGTCTAATGAGTGTCATCGGTCGTTGACACTGATGGCGCTTTTCCTTATATTCAGGCCTGAATAATTAAGTGCAACAATCCTACATGGGGGACGTATGAAGATTGCTATCAATGGATTCGGAAGAATTGGACGTAGTGTGTTCAAGGTGGCCATGGAACGAAAGAATATCGAGGTGGTCGCCATCAATGATATCACGGACGCCAAAACACTGGCGCATCTACTGAAGTACGATTCAAACTACGGCAAATACTCCAAAAGTGTCGAAGCCAAGGACAACGGTCTGATTGTAGACGGGAAGAAAATCGCCGTTCTGGCGGAGCGAGATCCCAAAAAACTGCCCTGGGGGAAAATGGGAGTGGATTTGGTGATCGAATCCACCGGTATTTTCCGCCTTCGTGAGCAGGTTGCCTGGCACTTCGAGGCCGGGGCCAAACGGGCTATACTGACGGTGCCGGCCAAGGACAAGGTCGACAAGATGATCGTTCTCGGCGTGAATGACGACGATCTCAAAGACGAGGATCTGATCGTATCCAACGCTTCCTGCACCACCAACTGTCTAGCCCCAATAGCCAAGGTTCTTCTCGATAACTTCGGAATCGTCGAAGGTCTGATGACCACGGTCCACGCGTATACCAGCGATCAGAAACTGCAGGATGCTCCCCACTCCGACCTGCGCCGCGCTCGGGCTGCCTGCCTATCCACTATTCTCACTTCCACCGGAGCAGCCAAGGCTGTAGGCAAGGTTATCCCGGAGCTGGACGGAAAACTCAATGGTGTGGCTCTGCGGGTTCCCGTTTCAACAGGTTCCCTCGTTGACCTGACGGTCAAACTGGAGAAGGACGCCAGCGTGGAAGAAGTGAATGCAGCGATGAAGAAGGCTGCCGAAGGCAAGATGAAGGGAATCCTGGAGTACTGCGAGGATCCTATCGTCTCGGTGGACGTCATCGGGAATACCCATTCTTCGATTTTCGACGTCCAAGCCACCATGAAACTGGGCAGCGGATTCTTCAAGGTGTTCTCCTGGTATGACAACGAGTGGGGATATTCCAACCGGGTCGTCGACCTTGCCGAGAGGATGAAGTAGAAGATACCGATGGGCAAGAAAACGGTAGAAGATGTCGACCTTCGAGGGAAGCGCGTACTGTGCAGAGTAGACTTCAATGTGCCCATCAAGGACGGGCGCATTGGGGATGACACTCGCATACAGGCTTCCCTGGATACGATCAACTACGTTCTAGATCAGGAAGGCGCCTCTCTGGTGCTGATGAGTCATCTGGGACGACCCAAGGGGAAAGTCGTCCCGGAGTATAGCCTCAAACCGGTGGCGCAGAGATTATCCGAGCTCCTCCATCGGGAAGTCCTCATGGCCGCGGATTGTGTGGGCCCGGAGGTAGAGAAACAAGCGGGTGCCTTGAAAGCAGGGCAGGTACTCCTGCTGGAGAACGTTCGTTTCCACCAAGAGGAGGAGGCCAACGACCCGGAATTTGCGGCGCGCCTGTCCCGTCTGGGAGAGCTCTACGTCAACGATGCCTTTGGAAGCGCCCATAGGGGGCACGCTTCAACCGAAGGTGTGGCACATCACCTTCCCGGGGTGGCCGGATTTCTGATGGATAAAGAGATACGTTTTCTCGGCGGTGTGCTGGAGAATCCAATGAAGCCGTTCATAGCCATCATCGGCGGAGCCAAGGTTTCCACAAAAATAGCGGTGCTCGAGTCACTCCTCACCAAAGTGTCGAGCTTCATCATCGGCGGCGGTATGGCCTATACTTTTCTGAAAGTGCAGGGCCATCAGGTCGGTAACTCTCTGGTTGAGGAAGAATTGCTCGACACGGCGGGCAGTCTGCTCAAGAAGGCAAAACAGCAGGGGGTCGATATTCTGCTTCCCGTCGATCACCTGGTTGCCTCCGAGTTCTCCGACCAGGCCAAGGCGGAGTATATCGCTGCGGTTGATATCCCCGAAGGCAAAATCGGTATGGATATAGGAAAACTTACTCTGGAACGGTATAATGAGGTGATCGCAACGGCCAAGACCTTGGTTTGGAATGGACCCCTCGGAGTCTTTGAGTTTGCCGAGTTCGCCAAAGGGACCTTGGAGACCGCAAAAGCGGTAGCCCGGTGCCCGGGAACCACGGTGATCGGAGGCGGGGACAGCGTTGCAGCGGTGAAACAGTTCGGCCTGGATGATAAAATTACCCATGTGTCCACCGGAGGCGGTGCGTCCCTGGAGTACCTGGAGGGCAAAGAGTTACCCGGGATCGTGGCCCTGCAGAATAAATAGAGTGAGGAAAACAAACATATGCGCACACCGTATATAGCCGGAAATTGGAAGATGCACAAAACGAGAACCGAGGCTGAAGAATTGGCCCGGGAACTGGTTCGGACCTTGGATCGGGAGGCAAAGAAAGTTATGATTGCTCCCGCCTTTACAGCGCTTGGCTCGGTGAAAACCTGTTTGGAGGGCAGCCACATCCTTTTGGGAGCCCAGAATATGGGATCAGAGGAACAGGGCGCCCACACCGGTGAAGTATCGGTTCTCATGCTCAAAGATCTCGGCGTGGATGTGGTCATCCTGGGTCACTCCGAACGACGCCACAAGTATGGGGAACCTGACGAACTGATCAACCTGAAGGTCAAGCTGGCTCTTTCCCACGGACTGGACGTGATCCTCTGCGTCGGAGAGACGTTGGAGCAGCGGGAGAGCAGCGTAACCACAAAGATCGTCGAGCAGCAGATGCGACGCGGTCTGGAAGGTGTGGCGGAGGGAGGGTTGGCTAAGGTAACAATCGCCTACGAACCGGTATGGGCGATCGGGACCGGTAGAACCGCCACTCCAAAAGATGCGGATGATACGCACCGATTCATCCGAGATCTGGTGTCCCGGATGTACAGTGCAAAAGCCGCCGATGCAATGGTTATTCAATACGGCGGCTCGGTGAAACCAAACAATGCGGCCGAGCTGATGGGCATGGAAAACATAGACGGGCTGCTGGTTGGCGGTGCCTCTCTGAGCGCCGACAGTTTCGTGCCGATTGTTCGCTACGATGCTGGGGGTTGATAAATGGGATTGTTAAGCATCATTCTCTTAGTGATATTTGCGCTTGCCGCGCTGATCATGATACTCATGATCATGCTTCAGGACGATCAGGGCGAGGGGATCGGCGGACTGTTCGGCGGGGGGAGCACAACGCCCTTCGGTTCCAGATCGGGGAACATCCTCACCCGTTTTACTTCCATCCTTGGAGCGATATTTATCGTCTTTGCTTTAGCTTTGGCCTGGCTGAACCGGTCCCCTGGAACCACGGATATCGTAGAAAAAGCGCGGCTCGAGCGGGTCCAGGAAGCGGAAGAGTCAGACTGGTGGGTCGAGCGAATCGAAGAGGTCGAACCGGGGGAGGAAGAGGCGAAAGAAGGCGGGGAATCGGAACTGCCTATAGGAATCAACCGGTAGGACTCCGCCGCTGCGGCCTGAAGAAGACATCCCAAACTATGAACGCAATGAATAAGGTGGTAAAGCTCTTCAACGAGCTGATTGCCGAGGGCGAAAAATTCAAGCTGACATGTAAAAAACTGTACTTTTCGGGCCAGAAAAAAGCGATATCACCGGAAGTCTTTGAAGAATGGAAGACAAAATGTCTCAGTCTGCTCAAATCCACATTTGGATCCTCCAGCCCTCAATTCGATAATTTCGCCAATGCAAAATTTTTCGACTACTACAATTCCACTCAAATTTTCCTCGGTATTTTGAAGGCTGCCCGGGCCGATCTACAAAAAGGGTACTTCTTTCACAAGGACCTCATGCTGAGCGTCAATATCTACGATTCGCTCCTAAGCCGGGCTCGCCGATACATCGACAACGATGAAATCGCAAAAGCCGAAGCCATAGTAGAAGTCGTTCTCAACGAAGTATTGAGCAAAATCTGCAACAACAAGAAAATACCCTTTGCGCAGGAAGATACGATCGGGTCTCTCGCTGACACTCTGGTAAGAGCTGAAGCAATACCGGAGACGACGAGGGATCACCTGCTGCAGCTGCACGAGCTGTTCCGCCGGTCAACGACGACCAGCGGCGCTGAATTAATGGCCACGATCAAATGGATTCTCTCTTTTCTCAATGAATTTCTAGGTGGACAGATCCTGATTCTGAACTAGTCTTCCTTGGAAATATCCGCCAAAGACAGAGAAAGCAACCTCAATTCGTCCTGCAGGTACAGCACGTAGAGACAATCGCCGACCTGCAACGCTCGGAAACGTTCGATATCCACATCGCCTGTTACCAGGGGCACCTTCCGGTACTGCGATCCCTTGGCAGCGGGGTACAGCAAAGATAACTGATAGCTCCTCTTATCCTCCTGATCGGCGGTCTGCTCGTTAAACAAGAAGAAGCGTCGGTCTTCATAGGAGGCAAGAAAAACCGAGGTTGTTCCCTCGCAAAGGGTCACGGGAATTACGTCGAAGGACTTTTGTTCGAGGGCGGAATCGCCGATCAGTTCTGTTTCAAGCAGAGTAATCGTCGATTCCAAAGGCTCAAAGATGAGAATGAGAAGACGCCCATTTTCGATCGTACTGTAGTGGGTCTTCCCCGCGGTATAAACAGCCTGAGCGGCTATTTCATTATCTTTCACATGTACCCAATAGAGCCGATTTGACGAGCCGTCATAAGCGGTGAAAGCCCAGAAATCGTCCTGTTGAACCACGGATATGTCTCCTTGAGCCACAAAATCCCCGGATGGAAAGACGGTTGTGGAGATCCGTTTAAGATCTCTGTCCTTGTTAAGTATGTACAGGGACAAAGCTCCGTCTTCCGCAACCACAGCTTGTATCTCGCCGCCCTTACCGAGTCTTCCGATAAGCGGATATCTCAGCCCCGGGAGTGAGTCGATCCTCCATGCATCGTCATCATCGGTCCTGCTCAGCCATTTCAACACCAGGTTGCCCTCGCTCTCCAGATCCGTATAGAGGATATGGCGGGTGGAGCCGCCGGCAAGAAACAGGTGTCTGCCGAAATTGATGTCGATTTCGGGAGTGTAGCTGATTCGATCCAGATAGGTCGTGTCACGAACGGCGAGGCTGCATGGTTTCCCCGCCGCGTTCATCAGGTTGACGGAGTCAACGATGTCAACGAAGTTGAGGGACAGGGCATTCAACGCGGGGTAGACAATGTAAAAACGATCGTTGTTCAGATGAAGAGAAAAATTTGTACCAACCGAACTTTTCGCAATGGTAATCTCCTGAGTGGCGGGCAGGGGAGCCTTTGATCCGTGAAAACAGGAGAACAGCGTCAAACAGGTTGCAGCAAAGGTGAGGATCACGGCAATCCTGATGCAGCGATTCTTCAAACTCTGTATCCTTGACCTTTCCTAAGACTCGACCGTATACTAAACCATTATAACAGCATTGTAATTCAGAGGTAAGTCATGAGAACGGCGGTTGTTTTTTTTGCCACGAATGCCAGGGATCGAATATTGAATATTGCCCGTTCCCTTGCCAGAGGAATCGAGTCACAGGGCCATCAGGTGGATATCATCGACGGGAATCACGATGTAAACGCCAAGTTGACCATGTATCAGTATATTACTGTGGGTACCGAGCCTCTGTCGAACTTCAGCGGCAAGGTCCCTGACAAGGTCGGTCATTACTTGAACTCTTCGGGGATGGTGGCCGGTAAGAGATGTTTCGCCTTCGTTACCAAGAATGTATTCGGCGCGGCAAAAGCCCTCTCCCGGCTGATGAAGGGCATGGAAAAGGAGGGAATGTTTCTGAAGTATTCCGCTATCCTCAACAGCCCTCTGGAAGCCGAGGAAATCGGCAAACGCTTACACATAAAGTAACTTGAGAGTCATTCCTTCCAGGGAAAGATCATCCCCTTCAGCGTTCTCTTTCCAACCCGCTCCCGATCATCGGTCAGGAGAGCGTCCCAGGGAATATTCCGGCGGGCATCTGGGTGTTCCTCCAGGTGATCATACTTATACATCCGAAGCTTGAGAGCAACATTCCACCAGAGAAATATCGAGGTTATCCCGGGCAGCAGGAAAGCGGTGAAGGCGGAGATCGCAAAGGTAATCACCGTACCGATGAACAAGCCGACGGTGAACAGCGGGTTGTCCAAGAGAAGAAGAAACATTTTCTTTATTATCTTTCTAAAGTTCTTGTCCAATCTAGCCTGAACGGAGAAGAAATACTGAAAGGCGAGAACCCAAAAAATCAACACCCAAAAGAGAAACGAGGAGGCAAGAGGTCCGACAAACGACTGGATTCCCCCATACACCCTAAAGGCGATCTGAAAAAGAATCACGAGAACTAGATTGATCAGGGCAAACAACAGGCTGGTGGGATAGGTGGCCTTCAGAACCGGGAGGAAATCTTTGAACTCCGGTTTAGTGTAATCCGCGATAGCCGCCGTCATTGTGCTGATTACGCCGGAATACGCGAACAGAATGGCCATTCCAATGCCCATCGCGATAAAAAAGAGTACGGGGACGTCGCGAAACAGCAGAGGAAAGTATATAATAACGGCGAAGCAAAGGATGAATCCCAGATTCAATATCACGATACGTATTAGATTGTCCCACATGTCGAAGAAGGACTTTTTTATCAGAAATCCAAACATGCTTCAAATTACCACAAAATAGGCTATGCGGCAAGATAGCTGAGATATACCAACATATGTTTAGACGAATTCACCTTGACAATACTATCATCATCATGTATACTTCCGAAAAATAAGTAATTCATCACGGTCGAAATGCGGCTCGGGGAGAACTCAATTCTTGAGCGTGTGTGGAATTTCCACTCCTAGAAGGTGAGAGCGGTCAGAGTTGGTAAACTACTACGAGGTTTTAGGTCTAGATCCCGTTTGTTCGACGGGCGAAATCAAGCGTTCTTTCCGAAAAAGGGCGAAAGAGCTACATCCTGACTTAAAGTACGCAAACCGCCAGTACTCCGATGAGAAAATGCGGAACTTGCTGGCAGCCTACGAAACGCTCAGCAATCCCCAAAAACGCAGTGCCTACGATCGTGCCTTTGCTATTCACTTCTCCAAGCCGAGGTTCAACTATCGGGAGTATCTGCGGAGTCGATCCGACGATTTGATCTCCCAATCAAAGCTCATCTTCTACCACCTTCTCAATTCGGAGGCCAACGAGGCTCTTCAACTGTACGATTCCCTGTCCCAATCCAGGTCTGACTTTTCTCTGGAACGCTGTTTGGGCAGAGAAGACTATATGGACTGCGTTTTTCTCATGGCTGAGGCTTTGGAGACAAACGGTGAGTTCATCCGTGCCTCTGAATTGTACAAGCATCTGTGTCTTCTTGAGGCGGAACAACCCTATTTCCACCACTTTCTCGACGAAATCATTGAACGGCTGCGGAGTATCACCTGTTTCAAAATGGTAGCCATCCTGCCGCCGCAAACATCGATCGGTTTCATCGAGGAGCTCATCCGGTTCAATTTTTCCCGCAAGGATAATGCCTTCTTCTACAAAAAAATCGCCGAAATCTACTGCTCTTTGGGGCAGATGCACCTCGCCTTGAGCTATCTCGACGAGGGACTGAAGCTCGATCAAAAACTACCCGGAGTGAAAAAGCTGAAAGAAAAGATCGGCTACACGGGAATTCCCGTGGGTTGATGCTATACTTGACAGTGCATTCTAAGGTGATTACTTTGGGTGGGATGAAACATATATTACTTCTATCAGCAGTTCTTCTTCTCGGCTCCCATTCCCTTTTCGCGCAGCTCATCGACAAACCTGTTGCCACGATCAAACTTTCGAAATTCGAGGTCATTTCGGTAAAACAATTCCGACAACAGATTGAGGACCTCGAGATGAGAACGAAAAACAAACTATCCACCGCTGACCGTAGGAAATTGCTGGATCTGCTGATCAGCGAGATGCTAATCACACAGGCTGCGGCCATGGAAAACATTACCGTAACGCAGGGAGAAATAGACTCTCGTATAGCCTTGGCCCGTCAGACCGGCGGTTTGGGTTTAAATTTGAATCGGGAGCTAACCGAACAGGAATTCAAACAACTTCTTCAGCAGTCAGGCCTGACCTGGGAACAATACGTGGAGCAGCTGGAGAAGGCTATATTGCAGCAGAAATACGTCATGCAGAAAAAAAAGGCCTTCTTCGACAAGATCACCCCCCCCTCGGAAGCAGAAATCGAAGATTTCTACGACGCCAATAAAACCGTGTTTGTGGCTCCGGACATGGCACGCTTCAAGCACATATACATCGATACCCGCAACCTCGCCTCGGCGGATGAAAAGAACAAAGCCAGGACACGGGCTGAGGAGATATATCGAGAGCTGCAAAACGGTGCCTCCTTCGACGATCTGGTGGTGAAGTACTCCGATGACAAGAGTTCTCGTTACAAGGGCGGGGATTTCGGCTACCTGCGCAGGGATGATAAGGCCCGCAAGCAGCTGCTCGGAAAAGAGTTTTTCGACACTCCCTTCAAGCTGGACCTTGGCCAGGTCAGCGGGGTTCTCCAGTCAAATATCGGTTTTCATATCATTCGGGTTACTGAGAAAATTCCTTTCCGGCTTCTCGCTCTGGACGATTCTATTCCGCCCCAAAACAACAGCACCGTGCGGGATCAGATCAGTGCTCAGTTGCTGCAGCAGAAGCAGGCGGAGTACTACCAGCAGGCTCTACTCGATCTTCTGGATGAGTTGAAAAAGAAAGCGGAGATACGAATCTTCGAAGAAAACCTGTCCTGGTAATCCTATCGAGCATGTCGAAAGTATGGGCGCCAGAAGAAAAGGGCGAATTCTAGCATTTCAATCCCTGTATTCCTTCGAGCTGTGTGAAACCGCCAAACAATCACAGATCAATGAGATTCTGGACTTCCCTTGGATGGATACAGGAGGCATGAGTAAATTCAATCAGGAAAGTATCGATTTCGGCCGACTCATTGCCAGGGGCACAATAGAGAATCTTCCAGAGGTGGACAGAAATATCACGTCCCAGCTCGAGCACTGGGATTTTTCCAGACTCAACAAGGTTGATCAGGCCATACTTCGGATCAGTGTATACAGTTTACTCTTTCAAAAAGACATACCACCGTCGGTTACAATAGACGAAGCCGTGGACATATCCAAAGACTTCGGTACGGACGAGTCGTACCGCTTCATCAACGGTGTGTTGGACGCAATCCGTAAGAATCTAGAACGTTGAAAAAAATCTCGCGGCTTTGGTTGTTTCTTCTCCTCATCCTGGTATCCATCGCAATCGGTGCTGGAATCATTTATATTGTCCTCGACAGGAATACAAGGATACCGAGCTTAGTTTCCCAGGTCGACGCGCTGCTGGCGGACGCGGACTACGAGATATCTCTCGGGTACTACGAAAAGGCCCTGGAGAGCTTGGAACAGGCCCTTAGACGGGCTATAGGAGAGTACAGCACCCTTCGAATCCTCAAGCGAGTGTACATAATATCATACGATTTAAATGATTTTTTTATATTGAACAAGTTCGCCAAAACCGCGTCCGAGAATATTCCCGGCAGTGCGGATCTGGCCCGGATCTATCTATACTCGGCCATTCGCTCAGAAATCAGCGAGAGGGCTCTCAACAGCTTGAAGAAGCAACGCGGGAATCTGCAGTACCTGCAAGCCGAGGCCTATTTTCGCGGAATCCTGAACACACTCCCCGACCAGAACCAGGACCCCGAGTTGAAAAAGATATTGTCTATAGTCGCCCTACGGGACCCCTATCAACTTCAACGTCTCGGGACGGAGCTAGACGAGCCTGGAATCCACCTTGATGCAGCGCTTCTGTGGATGGAGGAGGGTGACCCGGAGAGTGCATTCGCCCTTGTCAACCGCCACGCAGAGAATCCATTATTTCGGGAACCGAGCATCTACATTTCCTACGATGCCGGCCACGAGGAAATCTCCCTGATTCACCTGCAATCGCTGAATAAGAATGCGGATCGCGCAGACCTCCTGATCGTGGAAGCCGATCTGAATTTCCTTTTAGACAGAAAAGACGATGCGCTTCGCCTGTACCAGAATGCTATCACCTCTCACCCCGGTTATGCCTGGACACCCTACCTCAATGTGGCTTTGATCGCAGAGCAAAATGGAGACAGACAAACGGCGCATCACTTCAAAGAGAAGGCGTATCAGCTCTTTCCAGATGTCGGGGAAGTGGTCTTGGCTTATGCCCGAAGCCTGTCGGTGACAGCAGCAAACAGACAGCAGGCCGTAGAGATAGTGCAGAAATATCTCCAGCAGAGAGAGGAGGATTACGAAGCTCAAGCACTTCTACTCGATTTGCAGAACACCGCCTCATCTCCTGCCTTATACCAGGCAGCGCTGTGGAAACTGTACAACCAGCATCCGGAGAGTCGGATGCTCTGCGAGCAGCTGTTTTTGTATCTCTTGGAGTTCAACGACCTGTCCGGAGCAGATTCGGTGCTGCGTCACTACCAGCTGGCTACGACCAGAACCCAGGAGCCGTGGCTCCTGGACTGCAGGGCAATTCTTGCAGTGGCCCGCCAAGACTATGGGGAGGCTATCGAGCTGTTCCGAGACAGGTTGGCCCGGGAGGAGAGTTGGCCGGCACGATTCAACCTGGGAATGCTCCTGGCAGCAGCCAGGCAGCCTGAACAAGCCATCGAAGAGTTGATCGAAGCGGAGAACCTGCTCAGCTCCCGACAAGGATACTTTCAATCCCGCATCCGTTCCCGGATCGGAGAACAGTATCTTTCCCTCGGAGATACCGCTGCCGCCCGAAGAGAGTGCGAGTATGCGATTGATTTGGACACCAGCAACTTCCATGCCCATCGGATTTTAAGAATCCTTGAAGGGGAGTAAGAAACGTGGTAGTGTTCGAGGAAGTACAGGTCGTCGGTTCGAGCAAGGAGCTATAATGGCCACAAGAAATGATATTCCGAACAACAGCGTCATCGGGGAAAACTCTGTCTTCGAGGGTCGATTCTACGTGAGCGGATCGATCCTCATCGAAGGCAAGTTCGACGGCGAAATCAAAACGGAGGATCAGCTGACCGTCGGTCCAACCGGCAAGGTCAAAACAGATATCTATGCCAGGAAAGTAACAGTCGCAGGCACGCTGATCGGGAACATAACTGCCTCGGAAGAGGTCGATCTTCTGGAGAACGGCAAAATCCTCGGAAACATCAACACGCCCAAGCTGAATGTTGAGAGTGGTGTGCTCATCCAGGGGATGGTCACCATAACCGGCGGACAGTCCGAAAACGTCACACAAGTGATCCGCCAGTCCTTCGGCGAAGAGGTGGAAAGCCTGATATCCTCCACCGAAAGAGCCGTGAAGAAGGAAAAACCGAAAGAGACGAAACCCGAACCCTAATAAATGATCAAACTCAAAAACGACACCGAGATTGGGAGGATCCGGGAGTCTGGTTTTATCCTCTCCGAAACCCTCGAGAAACTTAAAAGCATGATCGACGAGGGTATCACCACGGGCGAGTTGGACAACTTCGCTCGCGATTACATTCGAAGTGTCGGAGCGGAGCCGGCCTTCCTGGAATACATGAATTTTCCCGCTTCTGTCTGTATTTCCTTGAACGAAGAGGTGATCCACGGAATCCCCGGTAAAAGACGGTTGAAAAGGGGAGACATGGTCAGCCTCGACTTGGGTGTGAACCTGGGGGGGTATTTTTCCGACGCCGCGATCACCCTGCCGGTGGGGAAAGTAACGCCGGAACGCGAAAAGCTGATCAGAGTTGCCAGGGAATGCCTGGAATGGGGAATTGAGCAGGCGGCGTGCGGGAATCGGATCAGTCACATATCCGAAGCGATCTACAATCACGCCAAGTTGAATGGTTTTAACGTGGTCCGGCAGTACTGCGGTCATGGGGTAGGTTTTGCCCAACACGAAGAACCTCAGATTCCCAATTATGTGTCCCGCGGTCCGAATCCCAAGCTCAAACCGGGGATGGTCATCGCCTTAGAGCCAATGATCAACAGGGGAACCTGGGAGGTAAAGCTTCTCGACGACAACTGGACAGTTGTCACGGCGGATCGCAGCGATTCCGCCCATTTTGAGCACACCGTAGCGATCCACAAAGATCACACAGAGATTTTGACCCTCCATCATTCATTGTAAAAAGTGTGAGAAATGATTAAAAAATTCCTTCCCTGCCGCACATTTCGTAATAATGCCATCAAGCTGGCCTGCCAGATCTACAAATCCGGTTTCATCCCCGATGTGATCTATGTGTCCCTGCGCGGCGGAGCCTATCTCGGCAATGTGATCAGCGAGTACTTCAAATTCATCCGTCAGGAGGACCGGCCCGTCTATTATGCCGCCGTCGTTGCCCATTCCTACTCGGATGTCAAGGTGCAGCAGCGCATCAAAGTCGAGGGCTGGACCTATGAACCGGAATACCTACGGCAGGGTGATCGGGTTCTGCTGGTGGACGACATCTTCGATACGGGACGTACGATCAATCATCTGGTCGACATAATTTTGGAAAAAGGAATCCCGCGCAAAGATATCCGCATTGCGGTTCACGACTACAAGATCCGAAAATATGCGGGCAAAGAACTTCCCCTGCGCCCCGACTACTACTGCCGAAAACATATCGTAGAAACTGAGCAGGATGATTTCTGGATCCACTACTGCAGCCACGAGCTGGTCGGGCTGACTCCCGAAGAGAGGGAGAAAATGTATTATGCCGAGGACGAGGAGCTCCGGGAAGCTATGGAGTTCCTTTTTCAAGAAGCTGGCGAGGATGCCGGCGGGTCAAAATGAC
>CAZBXU010000005.1:0-44643 GCA_964495755.1 uncultured Spirochaetaceae bacterium
CAGAACCAGGATGAAGGGGACGTTGGCCGCTCCCTCGTAGAACACCCGTTTGGCAAACAAACCGAAGTCCCCCATCATATCCCCGTGATCGGAGATGTAGAGGATGATGGTGTCCTCGAGAAGCCCCTGCTCCCTGAGTGTCCCCAGTACCAGGCTGATCTGAAGATCGATCTGGGTGATCAGGGCGTAGTAAGCCCGCACGCTCTGGGCGTATCGCTGTCCTGTATAGGTTTCGTGGTTGCCCGGGATCGATATCCGCCGGATTTCGGCGGGCATCTTCTCCGGAGAGCTCCAGTCTCCCCCTCGGGGTTCGGGAATCTGAATATCCCGGTAGAACTCCCAGTAGCTTTGAGGAGGAGTAAAGGGCGGATGAGGTGCGGAGAAGGACATCCAGAGGAAGAAGGGAGCTTCCGGGTCCCTCCGCAAAAGCCAGCGACAGGATTTCCTGGCCGTCCAATTGGTCGGATGGGAGGTTTCCGGCAAATGCCACGGTCGGGCGGTCAGTTCGTTGTTGGTTACCCCGTGGCCGTGATACTCCCCGGCCAGTCCCTGGTCCTGGAGCCACTGTTCGTAGTCGTCTCTATGCAGTCCCGGCAGCAGGCGGCCCTCCTCCTCGATGATCGTGCTGTCGAATCCGTAGCGGCAGCGCTGGGGGAAGAAATGCATCTTGCCGATGGCCTGGGTCTGGTACCCGGCCCGAGTGAACAACCGGGGCAAGGTTTGCTCATGACGGATAGGGGAGCACTCCTCGTAGTAGTTATAGCCGGTTGAAGCATCGTCTGTCCCCGGCCGGCGGCCGGTCATTATGGTGATCCTGGCGGGGATGCAGACCGGACATTCCGAATAGGCCCGCCGGAAAAGGATCCCCTGCTGGGCGAGCTTGTCCAGGTGAGGGGTGAAGGCTACAGGGTGCTCGAGAATGCTCAGTGAATCCCCTCGGTGATGATCCGAACTGATGACCAGGACGTTGTAGCGCTTGTCAGCCATGTTCGTCTCCTGGAGCGAACGGAGTTTCCATGGGTATACTATCCTCCGGAGGTGAATGAAATGCAAGTCAATAGGATCGTTTTCACTGGTCGAGGAATCGTAGAGATTGAATCGGGGACTATCGATACACCGCTGCAGCCGCGGGAAGTCCTGATTGAAACGACCTGTTCCCTGGTCTCCGCCGGTACGGAGCTGGCCGCCCTGTCCGGAACCCACTCCAAATCCGGGTTGAAGGATCCCCCGGCCTGGCTGAGGTTTCCCAGCGTGCCTGGTTATCTTGTATGCGGAAGGGTTGTCGAGGTGGGAAAGGACGTCACCCAGGTCCAGGTTGGACAGCGGATGGTGGCCGAAGGACCGGGGGTGTGGAACTCCCACTGCAGCCACGTAATCATGGACTCTGCGGACTATAAATTGGTACCCATCGCCGAAGGGGTGACCGATGAAGAGGCGGTGACCACCAAGCTTGGATCGATCGCCATGACGGCTCCCCGGGTCCTGCACCCGCAGTTCGGCGATACGGTCGTGGTTCTCGGACTGGGTCTGGTGGGGCAGATCGTCGCCCGGCTGGCGGTGTTGGCCGGAGCCGGCCGGGTGATTGCCGTGGATCCGCTTTACGAGCGCAGGGAGATCGTCTCCCGCAGCCGGTGGGTCCTTGCCGTGGAGCCTGACGACCCTGTTCTAAGCACGCAGGGCAGAAATAGAGACAGGCTGTCCGGTTTCGATCATGTCATCGAGGCCAGCGGGCACCCGGATGCCTTCCTCCAGGCTTGCGAGATCGCCCGGGTCCGGGGCAAGATCGCGGTACTCAGCAGCCCTCACAGAACCATGTCCCTGCGTTTGTACGACCACATCCACAGCAAGGGCCTGCAGATTCTAGGTGCTCACGGATCGGTGCTGCCGGCCCAGGCGGAAGTTGGAGACCGCTGGACCGACGGCGTTCAGCGACGCTTCTTCATGCAGCTTCTGGCGGAGAGGCGGATCGATGTGAAGCCGTTGATCACCCACAGGGTCCCCTTCTCCCGGGCGGCGGAGATGTACCGGGGGCTACAGGAAGGTCCAAGACACTATCTGGGGGTCCTGTTCTACTGGAACGAGTTCAAAGGATCATCCCAAACGGAATAAACCGAATCGAACACTTTAGGAGTCCCCGGACTGATTGTCGATTGACTTCTGACCGAACTGGGCATAGAATGGTGGCATAAATCCTAAAGAAGGAGGGCGTAGAATGAAGAAATCTAAGATTCTTCTGGTATCCTTGTGTCTGTTTTTCCTCGCAGCCATGATGCTGTCCGCCACAGGCGGTCAGGAAATGGAGACGGTAACTCTTCGCTGGATGTGGCTGCCCGAAGCAATGGGAGATTTTGAAAATGGTCCCTTTGTGGCCGCCTTGCAGGAGAAGTTCCCGGAAGTCAACTTCCAGTGGGAACCGCTCCTCTATTCGGCCTACAAGGAGAAATTTCCCGTTCTTATGGCCTCAGGCGACCTGCCGGACATCTACCGCACCAATGCCCAGAGCTACCTGCCCCAGCTAGTTGACGGCAACCTGGCCGCCCCGCTGGACGATGTGCTGGCCAAGGTGGGCAAGGATATCGTGGGCAATGCCCGGGACGGTCATCTGGCCTTCGGGCAGTACGGCGGCAAGCAGTATGCAATAGCCGGTAGCTACAGTCTGAAGTACTTTGCCCAGAACATCCGCATGGACTGGCTGGACAATCTGGGACTGGCTGTACCGGTGACATTGGATGAGTTTCGGGAAGTAGCCCGTTCCTTTACCTTCAGCGATCCCGACAACAACGGCAAAGACGATACCTACGGGACGGCCTTCCGGCAGAACATCAATTTCATCGACAGCTGGTTCCACGCCTTCGGCGTGGCGCCGAACCACCACCAGATCGGCATCTGGCGGGTCCGAGGGGGCAAGCACACCAATGACTGGGTGCAGCCGGAAATGAAGGAAGCCCTGATGAACCTGGCCGACATGTACGAAGAGGGGGTGATCCATCCGGAATCCCTCACCTTCGATTGGAACCAGTGGTGGGGCGCCTATCTGCAGAACAAGATCGGCATGTGGTACCATCAGCCGCGGCGCCTTTCCGAGATGAACAGCTCGCTGAAAAAAGCTGGTGTGGCCGACGCCAAGATGTGGCCCATCGCCCCGCCCAAGGGACCCTACGGTCAGGGCACCTCCGACGAAGGCCAACCCTGGGGCGTATTTTTCTCAGGTGCCAGCAAGCATCTGGAGAAAGCCGTTGAGGTTTACAACTACACCTACACCCAGGAGTTTTTCCTCAAGGCCAAGGGTGAGATCGACTACGCTTTTGCCCCAAAGGAGCTCAACGAAAAGGGCTGGCCGGTCTACTACACCTACGAGGAAGCCCTGTCGGATCCCGACTACGAGGAACGACGGAAAGAGGTGCTGTACTCCAGCATTGGCACCGGATGGACGCTGGAGAATCCCAACATGACCAACACCTGGCCGGACCGCGATCTGGCCAAGCACGTCTACCAACAATTCCAGAACACATTGGGGGGAGCTCAAATCGAGGGCAATGAACTGGCCGACAAGTGGGCGGTGACCTCCTCCAAGGCGGTGCCGGTACCGGCGGACGCCAAGTACTTCGTCAATCTACAGGCCATGTTCCGGGAGATCGCCACCAAGATCGTCTCCGGCAAGGATGCGAATCAGGTCTGGAACGAGTGGTTGGCCTTCTACAAAGCCAACGGCGGACCGGAGATCGAACAACAGGTGAATGAGCTGATTCCGGTGAAGTAAATCTATATAGCTTGATGGATCGACCTGATGGGGTTTAAAGTCTCTTTAAACCCCATCTTTTTTAGGAACAGGTGATGAGTATCGTAAGCCGTTTGGATTCCTTCAGAAAGCAGTTCGTCAAGAACAAGTTTCTGTTCTTCATGGCCCTGGCCATCATGGTCTGGTACGTGATTTTCCGTTACATCCCCTACTACTGGAACCTGATCGCTTTCAAGGAATTCTCCTACGCAAAGGGCTTCTGGGGCAGCCCCTGGATCGGCTTCGGGAACTTCAAAGCTCTGTTCCAGGATGCTCTGTTTCTGCGGGTGCTGCGTAATACCCTGGTGATCAGCGCTTTGAAGATCGGTATCGGCTTTCCCTTTCCTATCCTTCTGGCTCTGTTCCTGAACGAGGTGTTCAGCAGGACCTACCGCAAAACAATCCAGACCATCACCTTCATTCCCTTCTTCATCTCCTGGGTGATCTACGCCAGCATCATGTACGCCATCCTCTCCCCTTCGGTGGGCATGCTCAATGTGCTCATAGAGAAGCTGGGGGGCAAGGGGATTTACTTCCTGGCCAGTGAAGCCTGGTTCCGTCCCCTATTGGTGGCCTCGGAGATCACCAAGAACAGCGGTTATTTTGCTGTAATCTACATGGCCGCTTTGGCCGGGGTGGACCAGGAGATCTACGAGGCGGCCATCTGCGACGGAGCCAACCTGTTCCAGCGGATCTGGCACGTGACCCTTCCCGGGATCGCCTCGGTCATCACCATCCTCTTCATCCTCAGGCTGGGACAGCTGCTCACCGTCGGCTTCGAGCAGGTCTACATCCTCTACAGTCCCATGGTCTACGACGTAGGGGACGTCATTGAGACCTTCAACTACCGCCAGGGCATTCTAGGGGGGCGTTTCGCCTATACCACGGCCATAGGTCTGTTCAAATCAGCCATCGGTTTTGTCCTGGTTCTTGGCTCCAATGCGGTGCTGAAGAAGCTGACCGAGTACGGCCTCTGGTAAGGGGGTAGATATGCCTACACTCAGATTCAAGAACTACAGAATCTCCGAGAAGATCTTCGTCGTTTTCGTGTATATTTTTCTGTTCGTGTTCGCCGCGATCTGCATCTTCCCCTTCTTGAATGTATTTGCCCGCTCCTTCAGCCCGGAGTTCTACATCCAGCAGGGCCAGGTGTGGCTGTGGCCGGTGAAGTTCACGATCAATACCTACGTGAAGATCTTTCAAGCTCAGGGGATCGTCTCGGGCTTCAAGAACAGCTTCTTCGTCGCCGTGGTGGGGACTACGGTGAACCTGGTTATGAGCTTCATGATCGCCTATCCACTATCCCGAAAGCGGCTGCCCCTGCGAACGGTATTTACCCTGGTCGCGGTGTTCACCATGCTCTTCCCGGTGGGGATCATCCCCTTCTACCTCCTGGTCAAGAAGCTGGGTATGATCAATTCCCTTTGGGCTCTGATCTGGCCTTACGCCATCACCACCTTCAACATGATCATCATCAAGAACTACTTCCAGACCATCCCGGACAGCCTGGAGGAATCCGCCTTCATCGACGGGGCGGGTGAGTTAACGATTCTCTTTCGGATCTTTGTCCCTCTGTCCAAACCGGTGATCGCGGCGATCGGACTGTTCTACCTGATCTTCAACTGGAACATCTTCATGCCCGCTGTGTTTTTTTTAACCAGCCCAAGAAAGTACACCATCCAGGTGGTGCTCCGGGACATTCTCACCCAGCACATGCTGGAGGATCAGCTGCCCTTCGAGCAGTCGGCCATGATGAGCCAGGCGGGACCGCAGGGAATCCAGGCTGCCATCACCATCGTGGCCATGATCCCCATTCTCGCGATCTACCCCTTCATTCAGAAATACTTTTCCAGAGGCATCATGATAGGTTCGATCAAGGGCTGATCAGGAGGAGAAAAACATGAAAACCATGACCCTGGACGAGCTCAAGAGTTTTTACATCGATCATCTGTTCAACACCCTGATGTCCTTCTGGATGCGCTTCGGCATCGATCGTGAAAATGGCGGGTTCTTTACCTGCTTCAACAACACAGGAGATGTCCTGAAATCGAAGCACAAGTATATCTGGTCTCAGGGCCGCTTCCTGTGGATGCTCTCCCGTCTGGTCTACGCCTTTCAGGGTTATACGAGCGACAAAAATTTGCGGGAGATACGAGAGGCGGCTGAAAAGGGTGCCCGCTTCCTCAAAGAGTACGCCCTTCTGCCCAACGGCAACTGCGCCTGGGTGGTTGACGAAACGGGAAAACCGATTCTCACCAACCGGGACGGTTCGATCAAGGAAGCGGCTCCGGGGGAGGCATACGACCTGGGGATTTCAGCGGATGAATTCTTGATCTACGGAATGGGGGAGTTCGCCAGGGCTGCAAACCAACCTGAGTATTTCGATTTTACTCTCAAACTCTTTGACTCGGTCTGGGAGAGGCTGTCCACCGGCCGGTTCAAGTCCTTTCCCCACGACAAACCAACCGGGTTCAAACCCCACGGCAAGTCCATGATCATGCTGGAAACGGCACAGGAGCTGGCGGACATCGCTCGTTTCTTCAATCATCCTTCCGCCGAACGGTTGGAGAAGATCGCCCGGGATTCGATGCAGGAGACTCTGACCGTCTTTGTCAAAAAGGATCGGCAGGTGCTGCTCGAGGCGGTAAAAGAGGATAACCGGACCGCCTACGACGAAATGCTGGGCAGCTACTTCAATCCGGGACACGCTCTGGAGGATGCCTGGTTCCTGATGCACTTCGCCGCGAAAGTTCAGGATCGGGAAGCCCTGAACACCGCCACGCAGATCGTGCGCTGGAAAACCACCAAGGGCTGGGACGAGGAGTACGGCGGCCTGCCCCAGTTTCTGCACATCGACGGCGGCAAGCCCAAAGGGATTGTCGCGGAGCAGAACAAAGACGATCACATGATCGCGGAACTTACCGAGAACTGGAGCAACAAGCTCTGGTGGGTTCATTCCGAGGCTCTGTACGCTTTGATTTTGGCCTACGAGCACACCAGGGATTCATGGTTCATGGACAACTACTGGAAGTTCCATGACTACGTGTTCAAGACATTTCCCAACCCGGATAAAGGTATCGGCGAGTGGATCCAGATCAGGGACCGGAAGGGCAGGCCGGAGGACAAGGTGGTTGCCCTTCCGGTCAAGGATCCCTACCACATCACCCGGGCTTTCATGCACCTTATCAAGTCCCTGGAACGCATTCGGCAGCCCTAAGCTGACTGGTTAATCTCGGCGGTCCTGCTGAAAAACGATTTTCCCCTGCACCATGGTCAGGGCGATGCCGATATTCTCGTCGAAGACGAGGATATCGGCGTCCTTGCCGACGGCGAGGCTTCCCTTGTTGCGGTCGACTCCTAAAATTCTTGCCGGGGTATAGCTGGCCATTTCGACTGCCTGCAGCAGAGGCACATCCGCCAGCCGGACCATGTTCCGTACAAGCCTGTTGGTGGTAGCCACGCTTCCGGCAAAGCAGCTGCGGTCTTTCAGCTTGATCACCTCGTCCTCGTAGATGATCTCCATTCCGTCTCGGGTCTTGATGTCCTTCAGCTCTTCCGGCGGCAGCCCGGCGAACTTGGTGCTGTCCGTGACCAATGCGGTGGAACCGGCACCCTTGACCTTATAGATCAGCTTCAGCAGGCTGGCGGGAAGATGCCGTCCGTCGGCGATAATCTCAACGCTGAGCTCGTCGAGCAGGTAGCCGCTCTCGACTACGCCGGCAATGCGATAGGCATTCTCGCGATGGGTCATCGAGCAGCCCGAGTAGAAGTGGGTGATGTGGGTATATCCGTTCTCCAAGGCTCGCACCACCTGCTCATAGTTGGCGTTGGAGTGAGCGATCGCAGCCAGAATACCCCGCTTCCTCAGTTCTCGACCCAGCTGCAATCCCCCGTCGAGCTCCGGTGCTACGGACATGATTTTAATGCCCTCCCAGTAATCGAGGATTTTCAGATACTCGTTGGGGTCGGGATTTTTGATGAAGCTCGGATTCTGAGCTCCCTTCTCGGCTGCAGAGCAGTACGGGCCCTCCAGATGCACTCCCAATATGTGTGCACCCCTGCTGTCCTGTTGGGCTTCCCGGATTGCATCCACGGCTCGATAGATATCCTCCCACCGTGCCGCCGGAGTCGTCGGCACAATCGAGGTTGTACCGTATTCGGCATGGGTGCGGCACATGATCCGGATGGCTTCCACTGTTCCATCCATGACTTCGGCGTTCCCCGCGCCGTGGGTGTGCATGTCGATGAATCCGGGAGAGATAAATTTATGAGCCGCATCGATCACCCGCACCTCGCTGTCGTATCGAGGCGGGTCGCCCTCGGCGATATCGACGATTACACCGTTTTCGACAACCACAGTACCCTTTTCTATCATCCGAAATGGTGTGATCACCTTCCCATTGCTGATCATGGTCTTCATGACATCCATCCTTCTGTAGTATTTCTAAAGAGTTCTCTATTATACTCAAGGATCGAAGTGGCTTTCTACAATCGTGTAGAGCAAGATCAGAGGAGAAGCACTGATGCTTGAAGAAATTGATATCCAAGGTCAGGGATTCCAACCGCTGAAAGATCACGGTTCCTGGCGGATAGCCCAGCTGAGTTTCGATCCCAGGGTGAATGCCCTGGATTCCCTTGCATCTCTGGGACGACACTTCGAGACAGAGGAGGCCTTTATTCTCCTCCAGGGCGAGGCGGTGATGGTGACCGCCGGGACCCAGGATCAGCCGGGGAGTTACGAAGCGATCAGGTTCGTTGGCGGAAGGATCTATGTGGTTCGGCAGAGGCAGTGGCACACCGCCGTACTGAAGCCGGGAACCCAGTTATTGATTGTGGAAAACAGGGATACCGGTGTCGACAACTCGGAAAACCACTCCCTGTCGTCCAAAGAAAAACTCGAGGTAAAGGTTTGTGTTGCTCGAGCGGAGAGCGGGTAATTCAATGACTTCCTCGATAATAGTTGATGAGAGAACTCAAATGGCAGAAGGCAAATTGAAGATACTGGTCATTGGAGCTCATCCCGATGATGCGGATGTTCGCTGCGGCGGATTGGCTTTGAAATACATCGCCCAGGGAAACGAGGTCAAGTTCTTGAGCACCACCAACGGCGACACGGGGCATCATAAAATCGGGGGCATCGAACTGGCCCGTCGGCGGTACGGGGAAGCCCAGGCGGCGGCCCGAATAGCCGGCCTGTCTGCATACGAAGTTCTAGACCTCCATAATGGTGAGCTGGAGCCTTCGGTGACAAATCGAAAGATGATCATCCGGATTATCCGGGAGTACGATCCGGATCTGATTATCACTCATCGGCCGAATGACTATCATCCCGATCATCGCTACACCTCTCAGCTGGTCCAGGACGCCTCCTACATCGTTACCGTGCCCAACATGGTGGCTCTGACGGATATCCTGTCCCGGACACCCAAGATCTACTATATGCATGACTGGTTTCGCAAACCCATTCCTTTTCAGCCTGATGTTGTCGTCGGGATCGATGAGGTGATCGAGAAAAAGGTGGAGATGATGCACTGCCACGAATCACAATTCTACGAGTGGCTTCCCTTTAACCAGGGAATTGCCGATCAAGTGCCGGTCGACCCAGAGCAGCGAAAGGAATGGTTAGCTTCGTGGCGCCTCCCGTATTTTGAGAAGGTCGCGAATGAGTATCGGCAGGTGCTGATCGAGCTGTACGGTGAACGGAAGGGACGGGCTGTACGCTACGCCGAAGCCTTTGAAGGTTGTGAGTACGGTGCCGGCTTTGAAAGGAGTGATATTCCGGAGCTTTTTCCCTTTTTTGGATGAAGGAGAGTAGAATTATGATTATTGATTTTCACACCCACGTTGGGGATCTCCGCGCTCCCGAGAGGATGGACCGTTTGCCGGTTACCTGGGAGGGGCTGATCGAACGATTGGACTCAGAAGAAATCGACAAAGCTGTGGTGCTCCCGCTGGGCGTGTCGCCGGAAAGCACGAATGCTCCTTTCCTCTTTTCACCACAGGTGGATATCATCGGCCAGTTGAAAGCGGCCCAACAGTATCAGGATCGGATCATTCCTTTTGGAAATCTCGACCCCCGGATGGGTTGCCTCGGAAATCTCGAGCCTCACCAGGTAGAGAATCCGCCGGAGACCGATTTCTCCTGGATCCTCGCCCGTTTCCGGGAGTTGGGTTGTGTAGGAATCGGAGAACTCACTGCCAATATCGCCGTAGATGATCCGAGGGTGATCAGTCTTTTCCGACAATGCGGAGATTTCGATCTTCCTGTGCTGTTTCACTGTACCGGTCCCGGCAGAGGTGTGTATGGGCTGTACGACGAAGTCGGTCTTCCCCGTCTAGAGAGACTCTTGCAGGTGGTTCCCGATACCATGGTGATCGGGCATGCGCCAGGTTTTTGGGCGGAGATCGAAGGGGACATCACAGCGGAGAAAAAGTTCATCTATCCCACCGGACCGATTCAGAGGGAAGGAAGTATCAGCCGTCTGCTGCGAAGCTATTCGAATCTATACGCCGACATATCTGCCAATAGCGGCTTCAATGCCATCAGCCGTGACAAGGCTTTTGGTGTGGACTTTCTTACGGAGTTTCAAGACAAGATTTTGTTCGGTACGGATGTGTGTTTCGACGGCCCGGATGGCAGGATGCCTCATCTGGGCTATCTGCGAGGCTTACTCGAAGAGAATCAGATCGCCCCCCAGGTGTTCACCAAAATCACCGGGGAGAATGCCTTGAAGATCCTAAAGCTCTACTCCCCCGACTCGAAACCAAGCGAGGAGAAGTTCTAGTGCGGGCCCCGCAGTATTCGATCATTTTGGCTGCGGGAAAGGGGACCCGCATGCAGTCCGCCGATCTCCACAAGGTTTGCTTTCCCATCGACGGGAATGCCGCCATCAACAGGGCTCTGGAGACCTACAATGCCTGCGGTATTTCCTATCACATTATCGTGGTCGGCGCTATGGCCGAGCAGGTCATGGATACCGTGGCGGCGGAGAATGTCATCTACGCCTATCAGGCCGAGCAGCTGGGCACGGCCCACGCAGCGCGGCAGGGAGCCAAGGTCCTCAAGGCGTTGAATGACCAGGCGGAGGTTTTGATCGTTGCCGGGGACCGATTGATTGAACCTCAGGTTCTGGAACAGTTCTTCGATCTGTTCTACAGTCAAAACTGCGATTTGGCCTTTCTATCTCTGCCGCGACGGCGACCCTCCAACCTAGGTAGGATTCTGCTCCACCCGGACGGATCGGTACTGGCGGATGTGGAGGCGGCAGACATCCGGCAGCGGCAGATCTACAGGGAGTTCCGCTTGCAAGCGGAGAAAGGCAAGGCCCTTTCCCGGCAGCGGATGCTCGAACGGATTCGAGAGCGATTCAGCGACGTAAAAGCGGCCAAGGCTTTTGGAGGCCTGTGGGATGTGTTGACCCGGGAGAAGAGGACACCCGAACAGGAAGAAGCTCTGAGCCTGATTCCCGAAGAACTGACCCGCTTCGCCTTCGTCGATCGAAAGGGCAAGCCCTTCAATTTAAGCCCCGAACAGGTGGAGAACGCCCAGCTGTACAACAGCTCGGTCTATCTGGTAAAGACGCAAGCCCTCGAGTTCGTTTTGGAGCGTCTGGACCGCAACAACGCCCAAGGGGAGGAGTATCTGCCGGATATGATCACCATCCTGACCCAGTCGCGAAAGGCGGATGGCAGCGCTTTTACGGTCAGAGCGTTGAGGGTTCAGGATGAGCATGCCGTTATGGCCTTCAACGATCCCGCCGAGCTCCTCGAAATTGAAAGCTACGTTCAAGCCAGGAAGAAACAGCAGATGGTTCCTGCGCTCCCCGAAGGATCTCATTTTCGGCAGATTTCCGAATGGCTTTCTGCCTTCCGGGGTGTACTGGCGGGTAAGAACAGCGCGCTTGAGCTTCGGGGAGAGCTGGAAAATCTGTACGGTAAGGATGAGGAGCTGCTTAGCGAGCGTAGCCGGGCCTATATTCGTCTTTTAGAATATTCCGCCACCGTGATCGGCAGGCAGGAAAGGGTGCTGCTGGTCCGGTCGCCCGGGCGGGTCAACATGATGGGCCGCCACGTGGATCACCAGGGAGGGAACTGTAACCTGATGACCATCGGCTACGAGACTATCATCGCGGTTCGTCCCCGGCTGGACGACAGGGTTTTTCTTTACAATCTGGACCGGGAACGTTTTCCCGACAGGGAGTTTTCCATCGGCGAGCTGGTGGCAGAATTGCCCTGGGACGATTGGATTTCCCTGATCAACAGCGAAAAGGTGTCTCATCTTGTACTGAGCGCCGGGGGTGATTGGTCCCAGTACGTCAAGGCGGCGGCCCTGCGTCTGCAGAAGAAATTCGCCGCCCAGAGGCTCTGCGGACTGGACATGGTCGTCAGCGGCAACATTCCCATCGCTGCGGGCCTGAGCTCCTCCTCGGCCCTGGTTGTGGCCACCGCCGAAGCCATGGCCGTTGTAAATAGGTTGAACACCTTTCCCTCTCAGTTTGTGGATCTCTGCGGCCAGGGAGAGTGGTTTGTTGGGACACGGGGAGGCAGCGCTGATCACGCGGCGATCAAGTACGGGCAGAGAGGAAGAGTGGTTAAGGTCACCTTTTTTGAATTCGCCGTCGAAGATATCGTCCCCTTCCCCCAAGACTACGCCCTGCTGGTGTGCGACTCCGGAGTCAAGGCCGAGAAATCTACAAACGCCAAGGATCAGTTCAACCACCGAGTGGCCTGTTACCGGATGGGAACTTTGCTGATCAAGAAATTTTTTCCCCAGTACGCGGCTTGGATTCAGCACCTCCGGGACGTCAACACTCGACACCTCACGGTTCCTCTGAGCTGGATCTACAAGATCCTTCTCCACCTTCCGGAGAAGATGACACGGGATGAATTGAGGGAGCTTCTTCCCGCGGATCAACTGGAGTCTTTGTTCGACAGCCACAAAGCGCCGGCGGATGGGATGTATCCAATCCGGGGAGTGGTGCTGTACGGATTGGCCGAGTGCGAGCGGAGCCGGCATTTTGCCGATGCTCTGAAAGCAAACAGTCTGGAGGAGATCGGGCGGTTGATGAATGTCTCCCACGACGGGGATCGGGTCGTTCGGCTCTCCCCAGACGGCGAAACGCTTCCCTACTCCTCGCCCACAGACAACAGTTACCTGCTTGGACTGATCGATGACCTGGAAAGCGGGGACCCGCAGCGGGTGCTGCAGGCCCAGCTCCAGTGGCAGCCCGGATCCTACCATTGCAGTATACCCGAGATCGACAGGATGGTGGAGGTTTCTCTCTCTGTTGATGGCGTCCTTGGCGCTCAGCTGGCCGGGGCGGGTCTGGGAGGATGTATGATGCTGCTGGTTCACAATCGGGCCGTACCAGCCGTTTCCAGCGCTCTGGAGAATCAGTACTACCGTCCTTCGGGGAAAGCGATCTCGATTCTACGCTGCAAGCCGATCAGCGGCAGTACCGTTTTGTTGGCGGGGGTGTAGAGCTGATCACCCCTTCCCTTACCAGATGGACGCCCTGGGCAGCCGTCAGCCGGATCACAAGTAAAGGATACGAAGCAACTTGAAGGAGCATTTTATTATTGACATGCATATGCACATGCATGCTATCATGACCAGACAATGAGAACTACGGTTGATATTCCGCAAGAATTGCGAACAAAGCTCATCCAAGAAGCAACTTCCCGTAATTTGCGAGGCTTTTCTCCCGTTATTGTCGAGGCTCTGCGGTTATATTTTAACAGGCAGAGAAGGAATCGACAAAAAACCATCGAGCGTTTAAAGGGCTGCCTGACTGCGGAGCAATTGGAACAGGAGCGCGCCCGCTTAACAGCGGTGCGTGACAATTGGCGTAGGTGACATTAATCGATACTGATATTGTTTTTGAATACCTCTCCGGTGGCGACACAGCGGCTGAGACGGCGAGGATCCTCCAAGGCATGGAAGCCGCTGTGTCAACGATCACGGTTTATGAGTTGTTTGCAGGGGTTGTTAACGAAAAACACCTTGCTCAGCGGGCAGAGTTCATTGAGCTTTGTGAAGTTGTCGAGTTGACAGTGTCAATGGCCCGGGCCGCAGCGCGCTTCTATGCAGATTTGAAAAGCCAGGGCAGGTTGATTGCCAACGAAGATCTTCTGATTGCCGCCACAGCGCTGGAAACGGGATATCCCCTCTTCACCAAAAATAGATCCCATTTCGAACGAATATCTGGACTGGCCCTCTTATGAAGGAGCCGCAGTGGCTGCGCTGCGCAGGGATTCTTCCAGCACCTCCATCATTGAGAATGTTGCCGGGAGCTTCCCGAATTTCTTACAATAAGAAGGGGAGGGATGAATGAGAAAACTGATTCAGCAATATGCGAAAGACTTGACCGCGGGACGTCTGGCTTCCGGATACGAGCACTCCTACCGCATCTACCAGCTGGCCCGCAAGATCGGCGAAGGGATGGATTACGACGATGAAGTGCTGCACGCCGCTTGTTTTCTCCACGACATAGAGATGAGCATGGGACATCCGGCGAGCTCAGCGGAGAAAGCCAGGGCGATTCTCGGGGAGACCGGCTTCACCCCCGGTAAGATCGATGCCGTGTACCGAGCCATTCTGCATCACATGCCGGGGGAAGAGGGAGAAGAGGTCTCCATCGAGGGTAAGCTCCTTCATGATTCCAATCTCCTGGAAACCGTCGGTGCGGTGGGCCTTGTCAGGTTGTCCATCGGTTCGTTTTTCTGGCATCATCTCAAAACCATGGGAGAAGTGATCGATCTGCTGAAACGCTGGCGAGGGTACGCGGACCGGTTCTATTTTCCCAGGAGCCGGAAGCTGGCGGAAAAGAGAATTGAGTTTCTCGACCAGGCGATTCCCCGTTTCGAAAAAGAGCTCAAGCTGTAGGTCTTGACAAGGGTTTAGCAAATCTTTAGTTCTATTACGATGCCAGTGCGTTTCGCACGGGCAGAGGACATCACAATCTACCTTTTGTTAATTATCGAAGATTGTGATCTGGGTTACTAATGGAAAATAAACAGCTGATCAAAGAACTCCATCCTCTCGAGATTCGCGTTTTGCTTCATTTTGGGAAAGACGAACCCGCCACCCTGGAGCGCGTGCAGGAGGAACTTGGATACAAACCGGGGCAGAGCAACCAAGCCTTCTCTTGGCTTATGGCCAAGCAGCTGATCGAGGAAACCGAGAGGAGGAAGAGCACCGAATATTCGATTACCGATCTGGGCAGGGAGTACAAGGAACGCGGTACTCCGGAAGAAAGGGTAATGGAACTTGTCCGCAAGCAAGGGGCGTTGACCCTGCCGGAGATCACGAACAAACTCGGTTTAGAGAATAAAGAGGTGGGTTCGGCCTACGGTGCCCTGGCCAAGGCCGGGCTGTTGGCTATGAACGAAGCCAAGCAGGTGATCTTTCAGGTAGAGTCAACCCGGAGTGGTTCTGAGAACACCCGGGAGCTGCTCGGGCTTTTCGATGACCTGGAGACCGTTGCGGAACAAGATCTATCCGAAGCGCAGAAGACACTGATTCGCTCCTTGAGCCGGAAACGGGGTGCCGACAGGGGGATGTTTCGGGTGATGGAACGGGAGCAAGTCAGTTACCGGTTGACCCCGGCGGGACTGCAGGCGGCCAAGGAACTCCGAGCTCTCGGTATGACCGGCGAGGAGATCGGACAGATCACTCCCGAGCTGCTGCGCAGCGAAAAGTGGAAGAGCGCGACCTTCCGCAGCTACAACATCAACACGCCCCCTCTGCGTGTGCTTTTAGGACGAAAAAATCCTTATGTGGAGTTTCTGGAGGATTTGAAGGACAAGCTGAACGCCCTGGGTTTTGAAGAGTTCGACGGACCCCTTTTGGAGACGGAGTTCTGGAACTGCGATGCACTGTTTATGCCCCAGTTTCATGCCGCCAGGGACATCCACGATGTCTACTACGTGAAAAATCCGACCCATGCCAAGGCGATCGAGCAGCCCTACCTCGACCAGGTCGCCGCCTGCCACGAGAACGGCTGGACAACGGGCAGCCTGGGTTGGCGATATCCCTTTGACAGAGATTTTACCAGACGGATGATCCTGCGCAGCCAGGGAACGGTGCTGTCCGCCAAAGCCCTGCCGCGGGCCAAGGTGCCGGGACGTTACTTCGGCGTGGTGCGCTGCTTCCGCTACGACAAGGTCGACGCCACCCATCTGGCAGACTTCTACCAGACCGAAGGCATAGCCTTGGGGGAGAGTGTCAATTTGAAGACCTTGCTGGGCCTGCTCAAGATGTTCGCCGTGGAGGTGGCGGGCGCCAAGGAGTTCAAGTTCGTTCCCGGGTATTTCCCCTTTACCGAACCTTCCGTAGAGATCCACATCCGCCATCCCGAACTGGGTTGGTTCGAGCTGGGCGGATCGGGTATCTTTCGTCCAGAAGTGACCAAACCCCTCGGAATCGAAGTACCCGTCCTGGCATGGGGCCTGGGTATCGACCGCATGGCTCTGGTTGCCCTGGGCCTAAACGACCTGCGGGATCTGTTTACCGCGGATATCGAACAGGTACGCCTGCGGAGAAGGAGATAAACCATGCCGAAGATCGAGCTGCAGGAAAAGACCTTCTTCGAAATGCTCGGAACCAGACCCAGCCGTGAAGAATTGACTGAGCTTCTAACCGTGGCCAAGGCGGAGATAGATGACTGGCAGCCGGCGGAGAACAGCCTCAAAATCGAGCTCAACGACACCAACAGACCGGATCTCTGGTCCGGCCCCGGGCTGGTGCGCCAGCTGCGCGTCTACCAGGACGGGAAAATCCCAGAGTATCCCTTCCTGTCTAAAGAGGGGAGCATTCAAAAAACCGGCGAGCGGGTGATCCAGGTGGACAAGGCTTTGAGAGATATACGCCCGTATATCGCAGCTTTCGTCGCCCGGGGGGTTCCGGTAACCGAATCGATCCTGGTGGACATGATCAACTCCCAGGAGAAGCTGTGCTGGAACTACGGCCGCAAGCGAAGCACCATTGCCATGGGGGTGTACCGGGCCGATTTGATGAAATTTCCCGTGCACTATCGAGCGGCGGATCCCGAAAAGACCCGCTTTATCCCCCTGGATTACAGCTGGGAGATGTCCCTTCGAGAAATCCTCAAGACTCATCCCAAGGGGGTAGAGTTCGGTTGGATCGTGGAAAACTTCGACCGCTTTCCCTACTTGGAGGATGACCAGGGACAGACTTTGAGCTTTCCCCCCATCATCAACAGCGCCCATCTCGGGGCGGTTGAAGTCGGGGATTCCCACCACTTCATTGAGCTGACCGGTCCGGATCTGGACAGTTTGCTGGTGGCCTGTTCGATCGTAGCCTGCGATTTTGCCGACTTGGGTTATGAAATTCTACCGGTCCGGATTGTCTATCCCTTCGATACTGCCTACGGGCGGGAGCTGGTCACCCCTTATTACTTCCAGAAACCCGTCTCCTTGGAGGTCTCTGAAGCATCCCGCCTGTTGGGCGAAGAGATCTCCGCCGAAGAGGCGGAGGGTTGCATCCGTAGGTTGGGCAATCCGGTTACCCGTTCGGGCAACACCCTTACGGTAAGCCCGCCGCCGTACCGCAACGACTTTCTCCATTCCGCGGACCTGATCGAAGAAGTTATGATCGGCCGGGGCATAGACAGTTTCGAGCCTGTATGGCCGGAGGACTTCACGGTGGGACGGCTGTCGGAGATCGAGCATTTCAGCAGGGAGGTGCGGGAAATTTTGGTCGGTCTGGGATACCAGGAGATGATCTACAGCTACCTCGGATCCCGTCGGGATTTCGTGGAGCGGATGAATATGAACGGCGAAAAAGTAATCGAGATCGCCAATCCGATGAGCGAAAGCTGCGAATGCTTGCGCAACTCCCAGCTGCCGAACCTGCTGAACTCCGAATCGGTTTCCTCCAACGCCGTGTACCCCCACCGCATCTTCGAGGTCGGCAACGTAGCCTATCTTGACGAAAGGGAGAACTATGGTTCCCGAACGGTGACCTGTTTAAGCTTCATGTTCTGCGACCGGGAGGCGAGTTTCAACGACGTGAGCTCCCACCTCTCCGCCGTGTTTTTCTACCTATCCCGGGAGTATGATCTGGAGCCTGCGGAGGATCCTCGCTTCGTTTCTGGAAGGGTCGGAGCGGTGCTTTACAAAGGCAGGAGAATCGGCGTGGTTGGAGAGATACATCCGGCTGTATTGGAGAGTTGGGGGATCCAACAACCCACAGCGGCAGGGGAGATCGAGCTGGATGCCATTCTTGAAAGGGATAGTGAAGGGAGATAGTCATGGCTTTAGAGGTTCAGGCGCTAAGCCTGAAGTGGGAGGATGGCTGTAACATCATCGTCGGTCAATCCCACTTCATCAAGACGGTGGAGGATGTTGCCGAGATAATGAGCTCCTCGGTTCCGGGAGTCGAGTATGGACTGGCCTTCTGTGAAGCCTCCGGCCCCTGCCTGATCAGGACCGAGGGAAACGATGAGAAGCTCGTCGAGCAGGCTGCCGAATGCGCCCGCCAGGTAGGAGCGGGTCACAGTTTCTACCTGATACTGCGCAAAGCCTTTCCCATCAACGTGCTCAATCAGATCAAGGCCTGTCAGGAGGTGGCCCGAATCTTCTGTGCCACGGACAATCCCCTTCAGGTACTGGTCGTGGAGACCGATCAGGGACGGGGCATTGTCGGGGTCGTGGACGGTTTCACACCAAAGGGCGTTGAAGGTTCGCAAGACAAGCAGGCCCGCAAAGAGATGCTGCGTGCCTTTGGATACAAGTTTTAGCTCTACAGGTTATCCTCAGCACGGTTAGGTGTTTCAGCCATTCAGAGAAAGAGAAAGCAGATACTCCTGATCCTGAAAGAGGATCCCTTTGCCCACAGTCATTTGATGTAATCTGACGGCAAAATGATGTGGGTGGCGGAGATAATAGAGGATCCACTGTCTCAGAGGAGGCACGGGAAGCTCCGGGTTTGCCCGGGACTCTTTTTTCAGTTCCCGAATCCGCAAACGGTTCCCTTCGATATACTGCCGTTTTATCTCGAATCCGCAGGAGGTAAACATGGAGTTTGCCTGCTGCGGTTTTATGTCCCGTTTGTGGTGAGGGGCGGCCCAGTCCATGGTAAAGGTCGAAGGGAAGACAAGGACGGAGGCGCCATCCGGATTTAGGCATCTCTTGATCCAGCCGAGAAAGGCCATTGGATCGGCGACATGCTCGATCGTACCCGAGCTCACCACGGCGTCGAACCGGCCGAGGCTGTCTAGGAATGCCGGGTCGTCTGCATCTCCAATCAGAAAACGAAGCTGGCCGTTGCGGTAATGTTTATTGGCATACTCGATGGACTCGGGATCTATATCGACGCCTAAGGTCTCGCCTAATTCGGACAGAATCGCCGAACCGAATCCTGAGCCGGAGGCTATGTCGATAATCCTGATTTTTCGATTTCCGAAATGTTCTCTGAGCCAGTCTCTGGCCAGCCTGTACCTTCGGAGGAAGACCTCCTTTATAATCCTTTGAATTTCCCTGCTGCTGTCCATTTCATCGGGATATACTCGTTCGGTCATACTGGGCATTGTCATTTTCCTTTCTGGATAAAACGTTCGTAGAAGCATAATAGCCGAATATGGGTTTATTAGCAAAGAGCTACTGGTGCCGCCCGAATCCCTCTATCGGGAACGGTTCACCCCGATCCGGGGACAGTGCTCGTGAATCGGACAGCGGGAGCAGATCGGGCTGACAGGGTTGCAGAGGGTTTGCCCAAAGCGAACGAGCAGCTCATTGATCTGTATCCAGTACTTTTGCGGCAGGACTTTCTCCAACGCACTCTCGGTCTGTTCGGGGGTTGCTGTCTGCACCCAGCCGAGTCGATTGGCGATACGGTGTACGTGGGTGTCCACGCAGATCCCGTCCAGGCCATAACCCAGGTTTCGCACCAGATTCGCCGTCTTTCGTCCCACCCCGGGCAGCTCGAGCAGCTTCTCCATGCTCTCGGGCACCCGACCGTCGTAGTGGGACACCAAGGTTTTGGCCGTGGATTTCAGGTTTTTTGCCTTGGTGTTGTAGAAGCCGGCCGGGTAGATCAGTTTTGCGATCTCTGCCTCGGAGAGCTTAGCCAGTTTTTTCGGATCCGGAGCCCGGGTCAACAGCCGCTTCGAGGCAGCGGAGGTAACCTCGTCCTTGGTGCGCAGGGAGATCATGGTGGACACCAGGATGTGGAAGGGATCGGAGTTTCGCTCTGCCACTTCAGAGACCGAGGGAAGGCGGGAACCCCGCAGGAGTGCCCGCAGCGTATCGATGATTTCCTCGAACGGTTGTTCGGAAGCAGGCGGTGGGCTCAACGCTCTTCCACCAGGGCTACGGCATAAGCCTCCACGGCCCGGCCTTTCCCGGTCTCACCAAGCCCTTCCTTGGTCTTTGCCTTCACCGAGATGGCGGCTCCGGGTATTCCTAGATCGACGCTGAGATTGCTTCGCATCTCCTCGACATAGGGTCCAAGACGGGGGGACTCGAGAAGTATCGTACTGTCAATATTCCTCGGCCGAAATCCCGCTGTAACCACCGCCTCGAGGGTTCGGCCTAGGAGGATGCGGCTGGAGATATTGTGGTACTGCTCATCCTCTGGAGGAAACAGCTGCCCGATATCTCCGAGAGCGCATGCTCCGAGCAGGGCATCGATCAAGGCATGGATCAGGGCATCCCCGTCCGAATGGGCCTCCGGTCCGAGGGTATTCGGGATATGCACTCCCCCTAGAACGAGGGCTCTTCCCGGGACCAATCTGTGACTGTCGTAACCGAAACCGATTCTCATATTTCGTCTAGATCCTCTTTGAAGGTAATCTTTCTGTTTCCCCGTTCTCCCGGGACCGTAAACACGGCGGACCAGAATGCCGCGTACACTTCGGCGTCGTCGATGAACAGGCGGGGGTTTTCTCGAGCCTGCTGATGAGCGATGAGAATCCGTTGATAGATAAACCCCTGGGGCGTTTGGGCGAGCTTGCACTGCTGTCTGGGAAGGTCTTCGAGGATCAGTCCCGAAGGACCGATCCTTTTGGGTGCCTCGGAAGCCTCCAACACCGGGATGCAGGCGCCCCATCTCCGGGTTCCGTCGAGGACTCTGCGGATAAGAGCGCCGTCCACCCAGGGACGGGCTCCGTCGTGGATCAACACGATCTCCGGTGGCCGCTCCTGCAGCGCCTCCAGCCCGAGACGGACCGATTCCTGACGGCTGCTTCCTCCTGAAACGAAGCGTATCCTATGGATGTCGACCAGGGGCTGGAGCAGTTCCTTTACTTTGGGGATGTCCGCTCTCGGCAAGGTGATCACGATTTCGAAGAGAGGTTTTACGTCTAGGAACGTTTGAACCGACCATGTCAGCACCGGTCGGCCTTTTAGGTGAACGTACTCTTTTTTTTTCTTATCCGCCCAGCGTTTACTGGATCCGGCGGCGGTGATGATGGCCGCAGTACAGCTCAACTCACCTCCATTTTGCTCAAGACTAGCTCTTCCACCTCTTCCTTGCCCTTCTGCAGAGAGAAAGAGATCTCGTCAACCAGTAATTTCAAAGCGCTGTCGTACAGCTTCCGCTCGAGGATCGGAAGCTCCTTGATCCTACTGCGGTGATAGAGGGCTCGCACAACCGTAGCTATGTCCAGCACGCTTCCTTTTTTCAGAAGATCGAGGTTGTTCTGATAACGGGCTTTCCAGTCCATCGGTACGGGTTCATAATCTTCGGAAATCAGTTTGAGGGCTTTGTTGGCCTGGCGCTTGTCAACGATCGGCCGGATCCCCAGTTCATCCGCCTTGTCCACCGGGACCATGATCGTCATGTCCGAAACTTCCAGGTAGATGATGTAGTACAGAAGCTTGGTGTTGCGGAAGGCCCTTTCCTCGATCAGTTGGATCTGACCTACTCCCTGCAAAGGATATACGATCTGCTGACTTTTCTTGTACCTCAGTTTTCGTCTACGGGCGGTACCGGGTGCTTTTTTCTTGGCCTCAGTCGTGGATTTCTCTGCTTTGGATTTGGAGATGGTAGGGGCTCGATCCGTTTTTTTCTGTGGGGCTTCCCTGGCTGCGGCGGTCTTCTTGCTCGCTGCCCCTTTGCCCGTGCTCTTGGAATCGGCTTCGATGGTTGCCTTCTTTGAGGTTTTTTTACTGCTCGTTTTGTTTGTTTTTTTCATACTCTGAGTTGATTTCTTAAAGGGTGTCACCATTATGGGGAAATAATACAAAAAAAGGGGCACGTAGTCAAAGGAGAAGAATTTATAGTACCATCTCGAGAACATCATGAGAGCCAGAAAAGTGCTGTCTTTACTTGCTTTTCCCTGTCTGTTCCTGGCACTGCTCGTGGTCGCATTTGTGCTTCGTAGCCGGCTGCTGACCCTGTTCAGCTCGCCCCAGATACTGCGGGAGTGGATTAGCGGTACCGGGGTGGTTGCCCCTCTGGTTTTCGTGGCGGTACAGGCCTTCCAGGTGGTGGTTTTCTTCATTCCGGGGGAGATACCTCAGGTGGCCGGCGGTTATCTATTCGGTCTGTGGAAAGGAACATTCTTGTCCCTGGCCGGTATTACCCTGGGTGCAACCTTCAACTTTGTGATCTCCCGTGCTCTTGGAATCCCCTTCGTCAACGCCCTGTTCAAACGAGAGAATGTGGAACGTACCCGGAAGATCGCCAACTCCCCCAAGGCCAGAGTTTCCTTCTTTCTCTTTTTTCTAATCCCGGGAATACCCAAGGACATCCTCTGCTACGTGGCAGGACTTTCGATCATGAAGCTCCATATCTTCTTGCTTTTATCTACCCTGGGGAGGATTCCTGGAATTTTAGGCAGTGCTCTGATGGGAGACGCTGCCGCGGACCGGCGCTGGATTCTGGCTGGGACGATTCTGTTTGTCGCGGCTGTATTGTTCGTGCTGGGATTTCTCTTCCGAGAACGAATTCAGCGCGTGCTCGAACGGCTCCCCCGCAGACGTTCTGGAAAACGGGGTACGGGAAAGACCTAGAGTTTCACCACCCCGGGGGGTACGCGTAGAGCCCGGAACCGTAAGTATTTCAAAGGGTGGATGTTGAGAACATTAGGAAACCACCCTTCCACCCGATCCAAGTCGATCAGGTTGAACGCCGGGGTGTGGCTCGTCGGCAGCACTACGGCCTTCTGCAGCAGCATTTCCTCGCTTTCCCCAAGGGTCGCATATCGCTCTCGTCCCTCCTGGCCGAAGGATTGCTCGATCAGGGCATCGAAATCGGAATCGGCAAAGCGGGCGTCGTTGAGATTGCTGTCAGTGGTCCACATTTGGAGAAAGGTCAAAGGGTCGGCATAATCTCCGATCCAGGTGGCCGAACCGATTGTGAAATCCCCCTTCTTGACCTCATCCAGATACACCTCGAAATGAAAGGAACGAAAGCCTACCTCTAAATCGAGCTCCCGTTTCCAGGCCTCTGCCATGATTTCTGCGATGCGTTGGCTCTCCGAATCTCCGGGTAACTTGAAAGTAAGGATCGGCAGACCTTTCCCATCGGGATAGCCTGCCTCTTCGAGTAATCGCATTGCTTCGCTGCGGTCGGAGGCCTCAATACCCTCGATTTCCGGATACCCCGGAATCCCGGGTATAAGATGACTCGTTGGCAGAAGCACCTCCTCCTCGTTGCGGATCTGTTCCCACGGCGTCAGGAGAGCGAGGGCCCGACGCACCCGTTCGTCGCTCCAGGGTTCTTCGCTGCATACAAAGAAAAAATAACTGGTGGCGAAGAGGGGATTGAATACGATTTTGGTACGGTCGAGAAGCAGTTGGGTATCCCAATTATTGGCCCAGTGTACCTCACCTTTGTTGAAAGCCTGGCTGATGGCTTCGGGATCGTCCATGAAGCGGACTCGTAAGCTCTCCAACTCTACCCGCCCGGCATCCCAGTACAGCTGGTTCTTCTTCAAAACCAGCTCAGAGGGACTGCGTTCGTAGATATAGAAAGGACCGTTGCCGATGAGGGTGGATTCCCGGTCCCATCCCTCCCTGTCCCTGTAGGAGGGATGAATGGGTGCAAAGGTCATGTGACAGAGAATCTTGAGAAAATGGCTTGTCGGCCGCTCCAGCTCGACTTCCAACTGGGTAGGAGAGATCACCCGGATTCCCAGATCCTCGACTTCCCGCCCCAAGCGGTAATCCCGGGCTCCCTTGATCACGTCAAAGAGGAAGGAGTACTCGGCTCCGGCGCCCGGTTCCAGGACCCGCAGCCAGGAATCGAGAAAATCCTGAGCCCGCACCGGATCGCCGTTGCTGAAACGAGCGTTTTCCCGCAAAGTGAACGTGTACACGGTCCGGTCCGGGCTGATCTTCCAATCCGAGGCTACAGCCGGGATCGGCCCCAGAGAAAAAGGATGATAACTTAATAAGCCCTCATAGATAGCTGTGGAAAGCTCGGACTCCATCGTGGTGTAGATGTGTCGAGGGTCCAGCACGAGGGTCTTGGGGGAATATACAACCACAAACTCACTTGGCTCCTCCTGCTCTTCCTGTCCCTCCTGGGCAGGAACCAAGGCGATTACGGCAAGCAGAAGAAGTGCCGGGAGCAGCAGTCTTTTCCTGTCCATAGGGCAACAATACTGATTTTTCTCAGAAGAGGCTATACGAACGGATCTCTTTTACCCGCAGCTTCACATCCAGCTGGGTGGTGTATGTGCCGGATCGGATGACCGTATGGGGCTCGCTCCAGATGAGCATCTCTCCGGTGACTTCCCGGGGCTTGTTGAAATACATCGGCCGTAGCGCATTACGGACGGCATTCTTGAGTGCTTCCTGGAGAGCCTGGCGTTTTCCTTCCGGGCTGGGGGCGATGAACACACTGTACCCGCCCACCCCGGAACTTGAATCAAGGGAATTGCTGGCCCAGGCCCTGCGCCGGGCAAACTGAAAGTCCTCCAGATCGTAGTAGACCTTTACGAACAGGAAGTTGTCCCGTACATAAGCATCGGTGATCCTCATGTTCGGATCTCCCCAAAGGATCTCCGCGATCGGGGTTACGGTGAACTCCTCGTTGATTTGGCGGGTTTTGTCGCCGGGGGTGTAGCTGAAGCGGAAGCCGTAAATCATCCCTGAGAGGATCTCCCGGGCTTCCTCCAGAACGTGCTTTTGGGCAGCCTCTGTGGAAAGGGGGTACTCCTCATTTTCCTGGACCATGGGCTCAAGCTCGCACCACAGACGTATTGCGAGCAGGTCCTGCTCGGCGTAGCAGAACATTGGGAGTAGGATAAGGATGAGAACGGGATAGAGTCTGCGGGGCATCCTACCTTAGTATCGGCAGAACACTACTAGCGCCTGAAAAACACCTTTATCGGATTGATCCCCAAACGGAAGAGGAAATACAGGTAGCCGAACACCAATCCGGACAGATGGGTCAGGTGGGCCACTCCGTTGTGGGTTCCGGTCAACTGGAAGAACAACGCCAATCCGGCGAACAGTAGCACCGCAATCGGGGCTCGCAGCGGCAGGATTCCGAAGATGAACAGCCGGGCATCGGGGTAGAGGGTTGCATAGGCTAACAGAAGCCCATAGATGGCTCCTGAGGCGCCGAGCACGGGAATTATGGCCAATCCTGTATACCAGTTGATGACCAGAGTGGCCAGTCCGGCACCGACCCCTGTGATGAAGTAATACAGGAGAAACTCCGAGCTTCCCAATTTTCGCTCCAGAGGTGTTCCAAAGATGAACAAGGCCAGCATGTTGAAGAGGATATGCCAGGTACCTCCGTGGACGAACATATAGGTCACCACCTGCCAGACCGCTCTCTGCCGTACTACCAGATACGGTGTAAGGGCCAGATATGCCATGGTTCGGGGAAACAAGAAATTGATCAGAAACAGTCCCACATTGATGATGATCAGGGTAAGGGTGGCATTGTAGTAGCGGTAGGCAAGGGGACGTTTGTAAAAGGGTAGCTCGTTCATACCTTGAAAGTACGTATGCCGAGGTCGAGTCGTCAACCGGTGATGAGTAGATCGACCAGCTCCATCAGCTGGTCCCGGGCTGTGGAAGCCGTGGCAATCTCCTGGAAACGCCCTTTGGTTTCTTGGAGAAGGGCGAAAGCCCGCTGTTCCGCCTCCTCCAGGCACCCGGAAGGGGCTATTAGAGTGATGAGTTCGTCCACAGCGCTCCAGGCGGCTTCGGATTCATCCCCTCCGGCGATCTGGAAAAAATCCCGGATTTTCGATCTGGCCTCGGGATAGCGATTGAGATAGAGGATGACCGGCAAACTCTTCTTACCTTCGATGATGTCGTCCCCCCGCTGCTTTCCAGGTACTCCCATCCTTAGGTTTTTCACATCGTCGATAATCTGGAAGCAGGCACCGAAGTCTTCGGCTATGTTCCCAAGGCGGGCAGCGATTTGTTTCTCCCCTCCGATGGCGATTATCCCGGCCCGGGCCGCCAGACGGGAGAGGCTTCCGGTCTTGAGATGACACATTTCCCGATACTGCTCTTCGCTGGGGATGTTCTCGTGGTCTCTATGCCACAGGATATCGAGGCCCTGCCCAAGGTGAAGTCTGACCATGTCTTCCACATAGCAGCGGTGAAGAAGCAGCTTCTGTTCTTCCGAGAAGGAAGCGGCATCGATCGCCCGGGCGGCAAGGAAATACATCAGGTTACCCGCGTTCAGAGCCAGGTCCATGCCGAACTTGATGTGTTGCGCCTCGGCGCCCCGTCTCTGAACCGCACTATCCTCGATATCATCCACAATCAGGCTGCCGTTGTGAGCAATCTCGACCATCGGCGTCAAGGGTAGGGCGAGCTGCCACTCGCCGTACATCTCGGCACAGAGAAGCATAAACAGGGGCCGCCAGCGTTTGCCCCCCCGGCCTATCAGATCTCGAGCCGGTTCGCTGATACGCTGCCACAATTCAGGAGATATCGAATTGAGATCATGGCCGGATTGCTTCTTGGCCCATCCATCCTCAACGATCTTGGGAATGACCTGCTGAAGCTGATCTTCGATGGCTTCGACCTTCTCTTTCAATCGTTCGAGCAAAGGGATAGAATCCATGCAATGAGTGTATCCGATCCTGAACTTTGCACAAAGTAGTGATGAAACGAGCAGAGGATTATTACAGCAAGCTGGCCCGACTGAAAAATTTTCCCGCCCGTTCGGTGTTCAAGCTTGAGGAGATTCAGGACCGATTCGGTTTGCTCAAGGCTGGACAGAAGGTCCTGGACCTTGGGGCCGCTCCGGGAAGCTGGAGTCAGTTTTGTTTACAGAGGCTCGGGAGGAAAGGTTCGTTGGTTGGAGTCGACCTGGAGCCGGCGAATTTCAAGGTGCCCCCGGGTCCGAAGCATCGCTTTCTCCAGGGGGACATCTTTTCATCTGAGATCACGAGTTCATTGCGAGAGCTTGGACCTTACGATCTGGTCTTGAGCGATGCGGCTCCTCGTACCAGCGGCAGCGGCCTGGTGGATACCCAGGGCTCCCTGGAAATTGCCCGGCAAGCGGTCGAGATCGCTGCAAAAACTCTCAAACGGGGGGGGAATCTGGTGGTGAAGGTGTTTCAGGGCGGTGAAGAGGGACAGTTGCTGCGGCAGATGAAGTCTCTGTTCCGCCGAGTCCGCGCCTTCAAGCCGGAAGCTTCCCGCAACAAGTCCCGGGAAACCTACTTTCTCGGGTTATACTTCGAAGTAAAAGTTGAAAAAAAAGCTTGATATAGGGTATGATACCATTTATCATAAGAGTCGTATCCTTATCAAGGAAAACAAATTTTATAGCCTAAGGGGGAATAGTGGGATGAAACGTCTAATCGTTTTACTTTGTCTTCTGTTTTTGATCGTCCCGGCCTTCCTCTTCTCCCAGAACATAGACGGCTGGACTGCCGCCTATGGGGATTGGAAGATGGTGGGAAGTCGGCTGGTGCAGAGCAGCACCAAAGCGGGGATGGCTCAGGCCTCTATGCGGCTTCCCCAGAGTGGCATCATGCAGTATGAATTCGATGTGAAATATATCGACGGCGGGCAGGACATGTTTGGCGCCTTCGGCTTTCACATCGGCATCGACAGTGCCGCTAAAGGGAAAAGCTGGGGTAACGGCAAATCTTTCCTGCTCTGGCTGACCTTCGATCCGAAGACTTACGGGGGCTCAGGTGTGTATGGTCAGGCCTACTACAGTAAAGCTCATTCGGTTATGGACATGGTTCACAGAGCCACCGCGTACGAGCTGCCGATCGATCGGTTGAAAGACATCAATCTTGATAGAATGGCCATGTACGCCCTGCCGGTGAAGGCTCGGGTCAACTACAGTACCGGGGATGTCAAGGTGTGGGATCCGGTGATTCCCAATTACTACTACCGCTTCAATCTGGGCGGCCCGATCCGCGGCGGAAACTACATCTCCGTCCGATCCAACAGCCTGGCTGTCAGCTTCGGCAACTTCAAGATCACCAAGCCGAGCAGCTTCTAAGCGCTGCGCTGCTGCGTAGTAAAACTTAGTTAATTCTCAAGTCCAGATCCCTTTTTTAGGGGTCTGGACAATTTTTTACGTGCCCTCTGTAGGATCGCATCCACAAAGACTGAGCACGTCCAAATTTCTGTTTAGAGGATGACGGCTCTCTGGATAGCGTCCCTGAGGAGCGCACTCCCCACACCCCTAGCTGGCACAGATCAATCCACGGCCGATATGCTCCAATTTCAACTCGGCTACTTCGACACCGCGAAGCCCATACGTGGTCAGCAGAATATGAATACGCCCCCTTGCAACTGAAAGGAAGCTTGCTGATGCGCTGGTTTTATTGCCGACGGCAGCCTTGTTCGTAGCGAAGACAGAATCTTTATACATCCGCTGCCTTGACACCGGCGCAGGAGGCCCTCTATTATCCTCAGACATGATCCTGATCAGCTTGTGCCAGTCTGTCCCGAGCAGCTCGGGGGGCTCGCTCACCCCGCGTGACCGGGCGCGCCTCATCGGGAGAGACGGTCATGATTTCTGGCAGGGGAAGGCGGCGGTGGTCACCCTAAGGGGTACGGATGTATCGGAGCAGTACCGCTGCAGCGGGCTTGAGGCTCTGAAGATCGTGAAGCTCTTCTCCTGCCGCCGGGTGATTTTCAAGGCGAACAGCCCTTCCTGCGGTTGTGGCTGTATCTTCAATGAGGCGATATCCGGGCTGATATCCGGAGAGGGCACCACCAGCCGCTCTACTCAAGGGAAACGGGATCGAGATTTTCAGCAAAACCGATTATTCCGGCCCCTGATGCCCGGGCGACGTAAAGCTCAATGGAATTAACGGAAAAAGTCTCCAGAAACAATTACTTCTGCTTTTTGTGGCATGCGTCTTTTCTTGCGCTGGCGCAAAATTTCATGGATGTTGATACGATTATTCCGGCGATGATGATTGACGCCGGCGGAACGTCCCTTCATATCGGACTGCTTACAGCCATTCTTGTAGGGGGCGGCAAGTTATCCCAACTGCTTTTCGCGCCTTTTTTGAGCAATAAGCCCTACAAGAAAAATTTATTGCTAGGGGGAATAAACGCACGCATCATTTCGCTTGCCGGAATAGGTTTGCTGTTTGTTCTTTCAGCGGCAATCCCGGATGCTTTGACTATTCTTTCGATATTTCTGTTGATCTTTCTGTTTTCTGTCAGCGGTGGTTTTGCCAATATCAATTATACCGATATTCTGGGTAAATCAATCATGGATACAAGGCGCAAGCGCTTTTTTTCTATCATGCAGATTGTGTCCAGTCTGGGCGTTTTGATTTCAGCCTATTTTGCCAGGCGGATACTCCGAACACAACCCTATCCGGGCAATTATACACTGCTGTTCTTTATTGCGTCTGTACTGCTGGCCCTGGCTTCCCTGGGTTTCTGGAGAATCAGGGAAGTTTTCGCGGAAAATTTGAAAATTAAGAATTTCACAGAATTTGTGCAGATCACAAGAACCGAATTCAAGACCAACAAACGGCTTGCGAGCTACCTGTTGCTGATAAACACTCAGGGAATAGCCCTCGTCTTGATGCCCTTTTTGATCCTCTATGCCAAGCAGGTTTTCGGCGCCGACAGCCAGAATATCGGAAATTACCTGCTGTTGAAAGTATTGGGGGGCGTGATGACCGGGAGTATCATGTTTTATTTCGCCAGGATCATAAGATACCAGTATATCCTGTACAGCACCTCACTCCTGGCATTGTTGATCTCCGTATTTATCCTCATTTTTCCCGGAGAGATTCTTTTTCCCTACATTTTCCTGTTCGGCGGTTTAGTATATGCGTTTCACCGCATTGCCGTATCCGGTGTTTTACTGGAGGTGACTACGAACAAGAACAGGGCTTTGTATACGGGCCTGTCCGGGGCCGGAAACATTCTTCCCACGCTGTTCCCTCTCTTGGGGGGCTGGATAGTCAAACACTTCGGTTTTTCATCTTTCTTTTTGATTGTTGCTATTACCCTCCTGATATCTTTCTATTATATCTACAGACTGGACTGCAAAAAATAATATATCGAAGGCCGGTGTCGGGATAGGCGTCTGCTCAGCCAGCCTCGCCGCCAGGGAATAGCCTTTTCCGGAATATGGGCTCTTTCTCTCAGATACTCGTTGAACCTCACGCAAGCCTCCTATGCTCCACCGCCGATAGCGGCGGTGTTTCTAAGTGTTCGTGCTGCTTGCAGACAAGATAAGAATGGCATATTGTTGGAAAGCGGCTTTGGAAGCGGAGGGAGGCAGCGCGCTGGCGCTATGGCTGTATGCGCCCTCTGATGCATTTGGGTTTGTTCCTCTTTCTGCTCTCGCTGGCCTTGCTCATCGGCTCTCCCACGTTCATTTTGGTGATCGTGCCTCTGGAAGCGCTCTTTATGCTGGCGATGATCAAATTGATGGAGGAACCGGAGGCCATCGCCAAGTTCGGAAAGGCATATCGAGAGTATCAGCAGCGAGCCGCCGATGTTCAACCTGCGCCCTGATTGCCTGCGGCTTTTGTTGTTCGAAAAGTAACTACTCTGAGAAGGCATTTGCCGGAAAGAGTACCACAGATGGTAGAAATACATAACAAATGATGGGGAGAGAAAAAATGGACGAGCAAAAGATAATTCAGGCTCTATCTCAAGTGGAACATCCCGAGATTAATAGTACCCTGGTTGACCTGGGAATGGTGAAAGATATTCAGGTCGAGGGAAACAAGGTCTCTCTTAAGCTGGTGCTTCCCATAATGGGTATCCCGCCGGTTATCAGAGATTATATGATCAACAGTCTGAAACAGGCTGTGTCCGACCAGGGCGCGGCACTGGACGTGACGCTGGCCGAGATGACGCCGCAGGAGCGCCAGAGCTTTTTCACAATGGAAAATCAGAATTGGAGAGGTTGATGGACAGCCCCAATGGAAACGAACGTCCGCTTTCCCGCGATGATTCCAAAGTCGAGGTGACGGGCATCGAAGCCCGTTACTACGACCTGCTGATGAACCTCATCACGGCCGGTACTTACCCTTTTTTCATTCGCCGGGCCGTGCGGGATATGGCGATCCAACCAGAAGACAGCATCCTGGACGTGGGGTCGGGCAGCGGGCGCAACGCCTGTTTGATGGCTGGCTATATCTCCGACCGGGGACGGATAGTGGGACTGGATATCGGCGCAGAGATGCTGGAGCAGGCCCGGCGGCGATGTCGCCATCTGCCCAATGTCACGATGGAAAAGCAGCGCATTGAGGAGGCTTTGCCTTACCGCGAGGAGTTCGACAAGGCCTTTATCTCCTTCGTTCTGCACGGTTTTGTCCAGGAGGACCGGCTGTGCATACTCGAAAACGTTCACCGTGCGCTCCGGCCCGGCGAACAATTGCTCATTTTAGATTGGAACGAGTTTGAGCCGGAGCAGATGTTTTGGCCGATGGGGGTCGCCTTTCAGCGCCTGGAGTGTCCGCTGGCGACCGACTTTGTGCGGCGGGACTGGAAGGTGATCTTGCAGGAGCAGGGTTTCGGCGATTTTGAGGTCCATCGTTACTACTTTAATTACGTTCGGTTGTTGGCCGCGCGTAAAACGGCATGACTGGGTGGGCATTGACCGCATCTGGCGATGAATTTTCAGGCTAATCGTCATAAAGCCTGGTTACACATACTCGACTTTCATAAAAAAGCCGGGTGCCATCTCTTGCAGAAATGGGGCTGAGGCGGCATGATCGAGGGTAAGAGAGTGCCTGCAATGCCTATGTACGAATGTTGCACCGCGATTGCACCTTGAGCGGGAAGGTTATCGTTGACATAATACCTGAGTCTCCCACATTTTTCAAAGTGCTGAAGAAACCTACACATGGGTATGCCACCGGTCAGTCGCGCTTGCGGCCAAAATTTGAAGTTACAATACCGGGCATACTGTACGAAGGGATTGACTCGATACTGTACACACAGCCCCGTGTGATGGCTCCGGCGGCTCTGAGGCCGCTTTCCACTGCCGGGCCGATGCCTTCTCCCATGTCCCGTGTGGCCAGGCCGGCTGAGTCCCCGACGAGAAAGACGCGGTCCAGCTGAATGGTGCTCCGTTTTTGCCTCAGGTAGTAATTATACCCCCTGGGATGAAAGCGATAATTCCTGACCAGGGAGAGTCTGTCCAGTTTCTGAATGAAAAAGCTCCAATACTGCCCGATGCTCCTTTTTCGGGATTTAATTGCGGCCAATTTGCCGCCGATGCCGATGTTCAGATAGCCATCCCCCTTGGGCACATACCAGGCATATCCGGGCAGCTTGCGGTCAAAAAACCACAGGTAACAGTTATTGTCCCTGAAATTGTATTCAAACTCCTGCTCCAGGGTCGTGATTATGCCCTCGCGTCGCCGGGGGTATCGATCTTTGAAAAAGCTGCGGTATACGGGGCAGTAGGTCCCTCCGGCACCGACCAGGTAGGCGCACCGGAACCTGTTGTCTATTACAAAGGTCCCCTTGGACCGTTCGATGTGGCGCACCGCATGGCGGTACACCGGCACTCCAGCCCTCCCGAGCAGCCAGCGGTCGAACTCAAACCTGCGGATGGAGTACTGGACGGTCCTTACAGGAACCCTGCGGTTGAAGAAATGAAAGTGCAGCCTGTTAAAGCGGATCAAGGAGTGGGGATAATCGGTCATCTCCAGTTTTGTTAAAACCTTCGGGGTGATCCAACCGGCGCAGAGCTTGGTGCGTGGGAAAACGCTCTTGTCCAGTATAACAGTGTCGATTCCGTTCCGATTCAGCTCCCAGGCACAAGTGGAGCCTGCCGGCCCGCCGCCGACGATGATAACCTGCGCCTCGATCATTTCAGACACTTCTGCTCAAGTTTTTCTTTTTTAGCTGATACGGCAGTCCGGCTGGACCCGCCCGGTTTTTGTCATCACAATCTGCCACAGCTGATTGTATCTTGAACGGAATCCCCCGGCGCTGCTCAACAGATAAAATTTCCACATTCGGTAGAAGCGCTCATTATACTTTTCTTTTAGACGGGGCCAGGCTTTTTCAAAATTGCCGTACCAGGCCATCAGTGTTTTGTCGTAATCCGGTCCGAAGTTGTGCAAGTCCTCCATTACGAACAAACCTTCCATGGCTCTCGCGATTTGGGCGATCGAAGGCAGCATTCCGTTGGGAAAGATATACTTATCCGTCCAGGGATTCGTTGTGGTGGTACTGATATTCCCTCCGATGGTATGGACAAAGGCGATACCGTCATCCTTTAGGCAGCGGTCCGCAACCTCCATGTAAGTGCGGTAGTTCTTGTACCCCACATGCTCCAGGATTCCAATGGAAAGGACCCGGTCGTAAACACCGGAGACTTCCCGGTAGTCTTTCAGCTCGATCGTTACGGGCAGACCCTTGCATTCCGCGTTCCCCAACGCAACCTGTTCCTTTGATACGGTGACCCCGGTGACTTGGGCGCCATACTTTTCAGCCGCGAACTTGGCGAAGCTGCCCCAGCCGCAGCCCAGGTCTAAAACGCTCATGCCCTTCTGCAGACCAATTTTCTTACACACCAGATCCAGTTTGGCCTCCTGGGCATCATCCAGGGTACGCGCCTTTTTCCAGTACCCGCAGGTGTAGGCCATTCTCTTGTCGAGCATTGCCCGGTACAGATCGTTGCCCGCGTCGTAGTGCTGTTCTCCCACCTGGAAAGCGCGGCTGCGCTTTTGAAAGTTGAAGAGCTTGGATTTTAGAACCTGCAGCTTCAGCTTCAAGTTGCCCTTAACCTTTTGTTCCAGATCCGCCGCGGTTACCCGGGCGATCAGTTGATCCAGAGCCGGTGTATCCCACCAGCCGTCCATGTAGGATTCACCCAGCCCCAGGGCGGCGTCGGAAATCAGCCGCCGGTAAAGCTGCTCGTTGTGGACCTGCATGTCGTAGGCTTTGTTCCCGTTCACCGTGATACCGGCCAGGCCTAGCAGATGTTCAGCCACTTCTTTGCTTTTTGCCATGCCATTTCTCCTTTGAGGGCTCGATCAGTGTAACACGGTTTTAGCCGGAAGGCCAGTTTTTACGGTTGCTGGTTCCGGTTAAACACCTTAACCGCCTATACTGTCCTGTGAAATGGATTAAGAATCTCGCCAGTCAAGGTAATCCCTCCATGGGTGGCGCACATGGCGCGGCAGATTGAGACTTGGTAGAACTTCGCTGATCTCATCAAGATCAAGTGCTCGAATGTCGGCTATGGTTCCGTGCGTCAGCACATTGCTCAGCCACCATTTTTTCTGCTGCGGATCGGCTAGATCCACCGATGTGTTTCCAGCACAGGACCAGAATATATGCTTGGGAACCTTTGTCATACTTTACATGGTAAGCCGATTGGCAAATGATAGACAAGATTATGACACGTGAAGCGGTTCCCTGATACGCTGCTATGACCCCCAGGGATAGATTTTTCTCAGCTTTATCGGTAGTATTGCTGCTAAATGAGGGTCCTCAGCTTCGGGGAACAGGCCCTGAAAGACACGCAATCCATACAGACTCTACTCCAGGTGGTAAACGAGGCCGTCGCCGGTGATATCACCGCAGGGAAAGCGACAGGGCTTTCGGCTTCCGGAGAGCGCGGGAGTTTCGGTCCAACCGGAAAAAAAACCGCCGCATTGGTACTGGTCGTGTCTTCCCTGCAGGGTGTGCGGGAGGCTTTGGTTGAAGCGGCCGGGCAGGCAGAGGAGGGTTCCGGCAGCTATCTGGATCGGATCGACTCAATCCGCGAGCGGGTTCTGGAGATCATTCGCGGGCTGTTCAGCCCCCGGGAACAATCCGGAGTGATCACGGCCGTTCAGATCCTGCTCAACGATTTGGAGGACATTCTACATGGAGTCCAGCTGATTCGCGAGTGCTCCCCCCGGACCCACGATCTTGTGCTCAGCTTCGGGACCCAGATCAGCAGTATTTTAACAAGCCGCTGCCTGGAGAAGGAAGGATTTGCAGTTCGGACAGAGGACAATCCGGGAATCGTGCTGCGGATGAATCAGCACGGGATGCTTCAGGTGGACTTTCAGAGAAGCTACGAGAGCATTGGCAGCACCCTGGGAAAAGATGAGGCGATTTCAATTGTTGCCGGCGGGATAGCCCGTTCCGAGGATGGAGCGATCACGATCCTGCAGAGCGACGGCAGCGACTTGAGCGCCTCCCTGATCGGGGCGGCCTTGAACGCTGAGATCGTCGAGATGTGGACGGGGATGGACGGTGTGATGAGCGCTGATCCAGGGTACGTCCCCGAGGCTTTCGTGATCCCCGCCCTGAGTTACCAGGAAGCAATGGAGCTGTCCTTCTTTGGAGCCAGGATGATACACTCCCAGTCACTGGTTCCGGCCATGGAAGCGGGGATCCCCATCCAGATTCGCAACCTCGAGCGTCCGGAACTCTCCGGAACGCGGATCTGCGTCGACCCCCAACGCAAGCAAACCTCAATCGTGGGCATCGCCTCGATCGAGCCGGTTGCTCTGGTCAACATCGAAGGAGGAGGTATGGTCGGCGTTCCCGGTATCGCCGCCCGAATTTTCGCAACATTGGCTCGAGCTGCAGTGAACATCATCATGATTTCTCAGGCCTCCTCGGAGCACAGTATCTGCGTGGTCTTTCGCCAGGAGGAGGCCGAAGGGGCACTCGGGGCCCTGCGGGCCGAGCTGGCGCCGGAGCTTCGGGCCAAACAGATCCAGAACTTCGATTTACGAAAAGACCTGGCCATTCTGGCGGCGATCGGCGAGAACATGCGGGGGACCCCGGGAATTTCAGGCAAACTATTCAGTGCGCTCGGGGCGGCCGGAATCAACATTCTGGCGATTGCCCAGGGCTCTTCAGAAACAAACATTTCTTTTATCATCGAGAAAGCGGGAGAACCGGAAGCCCTCAAGACGATTCACCGGGTCTTTCTTGGCTAGATCTTTGCTTGAGTGTTCAATGAATCATGGATGAATAGGGTGTCAACAGTCATGGGCAGGGATTCAGTTTCGGTATTTGCGCCGGCCACCGTTGCCAATGTGGCTTCCGGTTTCGATGTGCTGGGTTTTGCTCTGGAGCGTCCCGGTGACACGGTGGTGTTGAGAAAAACTAAAGAGAAACGAGTCGCCATTCTCGCCGTAGAGGGGGATGACGGCCGGCTTCCCCGGAACCCGGATAAAAACACGGCCTCGGTAGCGGCCCGGCTTTTTCTCGAAGAGATAGGTTTTCCCTTCGGCTTGGAGGTCACTCTGCTCAAGCAGATGCCCATGAGCTCCGGGTTGGGAAGTTCCGCAGCCAGCTCCGTCGCCGCGGTCTATGCAGCGAATGTCTTGGCCGGTAACCCATACACCGTTCGGGAGTTGCTGCCCTTTACCATGAAGGCCGAGGAGGTTGCCTGCGGGTCGGCCCACGCCGACAACGTTGCCCCCGCTCTACTTGGCGGTTTCGTATTGATACGAAGCTACGACCCCCTCGATGTGGTGCAGCTTCCCGTACCATCCCCCTTGGTCGTTGCTATCGTCCATCCTCATACGGAGATCAAGACCGAGGATGCCCGCCGCATTCTCAAAAAGGAGCTGCGCTTGAGCGACGCGGTAAGGCAGTGGGGCAACCTGGCCGCCCTGGTGGCAGCTCTGTACGAGGGCGATCTGGAGTTGTTGAGTCGCTCCCTGCAGGATGTGGTGGCCGAGCCGCGGCGGGGCCTCCTGATCCCGGGATTTGCCAAGGTCAAGGAAGCGGCCATTGAAAACGGCGCTTTGGGTTGCTCGATCTCCGGTTCCGGACCCTCTCTTTTTTCTCTCTGTGCTTCCATGGAAAAAGCTCAGAATGTGGGTACAGCGATGCAGCAGGCCTTCGCAGAGGTGGGTCTGGACAGCGATATATATCTGTCGCAGATCAACGAAACAGGACCTGTGATTCTTGAAGGACAGTCGCAGGAACGGGGGGGAAGGTGAAATTCGTCAGTACCCGGACCGATTCGGCGACCGGGGGAAGGCCCGTTGCATTCCGGGAGGCCGTATTTTCCGGACTGGCCCCGGACGGGGGCTTGTACATTCCCACGGAACAACCCGATCTTGGCGACGGAATCGGAGCATTCTCGAAAAAAAACACCTTTCAGGAGATTGCAGAAGCGCTGATCGGAGACCTGATCGGGGAGGAACTGAGCCGGGAAGCGGTGCGGCGGGTCTCCGAGAGAGCCTTTACCTTTGAACCGGCCTTGCGGCCGCTGGAAGAAAGTCTGACCCTGCTCGAGCTTTTTCACGGGCCTACCTGTGCGTTCAAGGATTTCGGTGCTTCATTTCTGGCAGCAGTGATGGAGGAGTTCCTCCTCCAGGAGAGCCGCCAAGCTGTGATTCTGGTCGCTACCTCCGGAGACACCGGCAGTGCCGTGGCGCGAGCCTTTCACCGGAAAGACAGCATCGAGGTGGTCATCCTCTACCCCTCAGGAAGAGTCAGTGTACTGCAGGAGCAGCAGCTGACCACTCTTGGAGGCAATGTCACTGCTCTGGAGATCCAGGGCAGTTTTGATGACTGTCAGAGGCTGGTAAAGGAAGCGTTTGTGGATTCCCGGTTGCGGGAAAGCCTTGTGTTGAGCTCGGCCAACTCGATCAATCTCGGACGGCTCATTCCCCAGGCCTTCTACTACATCTACGGAACCTGCCGGCTTGAGCGCGCTACGGAGGAACAGCTTCTGATCTGCGTTCCCAGCGGCAATTTCGGCAACCTCACCGCCGGGGTATATGCCTGGCAGTGGGGAATGCCGGTGGACGGTTTTATTGCCGCTACAAACGTCAATGATGTGGTTCCTGAGTACCTGATGACCGGGGATTTCCGGCCGCGGCGGTCTCTAAAAACCCTCTCCAACGCCATGGACGTGGGCAACCCAAGCAACTTCGAGCGCCTTTCCATTGTGTTCGAGGGCAGCGTCGACAAGATGAGGAAATGGATTCGGGGGGTACGGATCACCGACCAGGAAACCCGGGAGACCATGAGCCAGGTATATCGGGACACGGGTGTTTTGATCGATCCCCACACCGCCGTAGGGGTGCGCGCTTCCCGCAGGTATCGCAGGGATTCGGGATTTACCGGACATATTCTGACTCTGGCTACTGCCCACCCGGGAAAGTTCGTCGATATCGTTCAGGAAGCCACCGGGGTCACTCCCGATCTGCCCGCCAACTTGAAAGAGGCACTCTCCAAAAAGAAACAGGCGACAACTCTCACAGCTAGCCTTGAGGTCCTCAGAGAATTCCTGCTTGCACACTACGGGTAGTCAACCGGAGCTATCGGCTTTTAGCTCTGCGGCTCCGACCAAATCTCAATTCAGCATGCGCCAGGAGTATTTTTTCCCGTCCTTACGGCGATAGGGATTGGCCTTGTTCTTTCGGTAGGTACGGTACACCTGGCAGGCCTCGTAGTAGCCCTCCGGGCTCCAGTAGGAGGCGGATAGATCCGCCCGATACAGTTCAAGCAGCAGAGGGAACAGGGGCGAGTCCATGATCCGCTCGGAGCGATAGATGGGAAGCTGCTTCAAGGCTGGCGGCATCATGTGATGGCGCACGAGAAAAGTCACTTCCCGGATCAGCGGTAAATCGAAACCGAGTCGGCCGAGAAACCGTGCGGCGATTTCCGATCCCAATTCGGCGTGCCCGTCGAAGGCTCGTTCCGGAGTGCTTGCGGCCACGGGTTTACCGATGTCGTGAAGCAGAAGAGCGAGGGATAGAACCGGATCGTGACCCTTTCGGTATTTGAAGGTTTCCAGGGTATGCTCCCAGCCGTTTCCTTCCGGGTGGTAGTCCTTGTGATAAGGGATACCGGACATCTTCTGCAACTCCGGCCAGTAGGCCTCTACGAAGCCGCTTCTGTACAGGAGCGACAGGCCCTTGTTGGGATTTCTTCCCGACAGCACGGCTACCAGGAGCTCCCGCTGGAAGCCGGCATCGGGCTCGGCGAAGGGTGGTTCCAGGGGAAATGCGTCGGGGTCCGCCCCGTAGTGATACCGGGAGCTCAGAACCGCCGCTTCCGCCAGGTACAGCAGAGACGAGCCTCCAATCTGCCGAACCAGTTGCTGTTTGTGCAGATCGGTATACACAGCCAGAGGATCGAGGTACACGTCCCGATCAGGGTCGTAAAGAAGCTCCTGGACGGTGAACGGTCTGAGCGGAGAAACCACTTCTTCATCGTAGCAACGCAGCAGGAAGCGTTTCTTGCCCTGGCGGATCAGCGCTTCTTCGTATACCAAACCGGGATACTCCAGATCCTCGAACATGCCGGCTAAATTGATCAGGGAGGAGTCGGTCAGCAGATAAGACGATGCCCCTGAAGGAACGCGGAAATATCGGTCCAGGGCCGAGGTGTTGCTGTAGTACACCTTGTACCCGGACTCTTTCAGGGTCTCAATCGGAGATTTCATAACTATCCTTTTAGTGAGTCTTCTTTAATTAAGATAGCTATTTACGAATTGTTGGTCTACAGCGACCGCGGTTCCTCACTCAGGGTGCCGCTTTCCGCGGGATCCTGTCGAATCCCGTGTAGGGAATGAGTTTCGTCGGGATGCGCACAGAGCCGTCGGCCTGCTGATGGTTTTCCAGGATAGAGATCAGAGCTCTAGAGATCGCCACGGCTGTGCCGTTGAGCATGTGGACGAATGCGTTCTTTCCCTCCTCCTTGAAACGGATGGCCAGGCGCCGGGCCTGGTAGTCGGTACAGTTGGAGGCGCTGGTGATCTCTCCCCAATCTCCTCTCTCTCCCCGCCCGGGCATCCAGGCTTCCACGTCGAACTTGCGGTAGGCCGGTCCGCCGAGCTCGCCGGTACAGGTGTCTATCACCCGGTAGGGGATCTCCAGGCCTTGAAAAATCCTCTCCTCCAGCTCGAGGAGATAGTGATGTATCTGTTCGGACTGGTCGGGTTTGCAGAAGATGAACATCTCAACTTTGCTGAACTGGTGCACCCTGTACAGCCCCTTGGAATATTGTCCGGCAGCTCCCGCCTCCCGGCGGAAGCAGTGAGAGAACCCAGCCATCTTGATAGGAAGCTCGCCTGCATCGAGAATTTGTCCGGCATAGTATCCGCCAAGGGTGATCTCGGCGGTACCGACCAGACAGGTGCCGGTTCCCTCCACCGTGTAGATATTGGACTCTTCGCCCCGAGGGTTGAATCCGATTCCTTCGACCACCTCTTCCTTGGCGATATCCGGAGTGATGGTCAACACAAATCCTTCGCTCTGTAGAATATCCAGAGCATAGCGGGTCAGGGCCAGCTCGAGGAGCACTGCCTCGTTTTTCAGATAGTAGAACTTGGGACCGCTGACCCTGGCGGCTGTCTCGAAATCGATCAAGTCAAGCTCCTGAGCCAGTTGGAGATGATCCTTGGCCGGGAAGGAAAAGGTTTTCGGTTCGCCCCAACGCTTCAGCTCCCGGTTGTCCTCATCCCCCTTCCCGATAGGGGCCTCAGGATGAGAGAGATTGGGAATTTTGGCAACTTCCGAGTTCAATTCATCGCGAAGGTTTTCCAGGGTCTGTTCGAGGCCGGAAATCTGCTCTTTTAGACTTTTCCCCTCCTCGATCAGCTCCTGCCTCTTTCCCGGATCGACTTTCTGCTTCATCGCTTGGGCGTTGAGGTTTCGTCGATGGCGAAGAGATTCGCTGCCCTGAAGCAGCTGATTGCGCCGGTCGTACAGATCGACGACCCGCTGGGGATCTGCGGTCACCTGTCGATTCTTAGTGTTCTCAATAACCTGGTCGAGGTTTTCCCTGATATACTTGAGGTCCAACATGGTGGAGATATTAGATCGTACGACGGAAGTTGACAACAGGGTAGATAGGATCTGTTCTCTTGAAACCGCTAGGGCAGCGTTGATCAGCGCTTGTTTCCGCGGGGTCCCCGGGTCGGCTTTCCCCGAGTCCCGTGGACCATCTTACCCTCCTGCTTGAGCAACGTTCGCATCGATTCCTTAGGTTTGCTTTCCTTCTGCTTGGGTGATTTCCTTTGCTTTTTCATTGTTGTATCTCCCTCTATTCAATGGTACTGCCAGATCTAAGGCAATGGCAAATTCATATTTCTTCGTGTACAGTGTTTTTGATGCTCTACGTAGTAGCCACGCCAATCGGGAATCTAGAAGATATTACAGGCCGAGCTCTCCGGGTCCTGGGAGAGGTGGATTTGGTTGCCTGCGAGGATACCCGGCAAACACTGAAACTCCTGAATCGCTATGGGCTCAAGTCTTCTCTGATTCCATTTCATACCCACAACATGAAAAAAGTCGCTCCCCGGTTGCTGCAGCTCCTCGAGCAGGGAAAAAGCATCGCGATGGTCACAGACGGTGGTACTCCGGGAGTCTCCGATCCCGGATCCTATTTGGTGTCCCTGGCCCGGGACAGGGGCCTGGAAATCATTCCCATTCCCGGTGCTTCTGCTTTGTCGGCACTTCTGAGCGTGAGCGGGGCCGCTACCGGTCAAGTAAGCTTTGCCGGATTTCTCTCCACAAAGGGCGGCAGGCGAAGGAATCAGCTGAAGATCCTGCTCGAACGCGGGGATGGGGTGGTTCTCTTCGAATCTCCCCATCGAATTTTGAAGCTGTTGGCCGATTTGCAGGCACTGGCCCCCGCCAGAATGTGCCTGATCGGGCGGGAGATGACAAAAGTGCACGAGGAATTTTTGCAAGGTTTTCCTGGAAAGCTCTTGACGGAACTGGAGGGAAGGACGAAAATTAGAGGTGAGTTTAGCTTGTTCGTTATGCCCGATAAAAAACATCAAGTTGAACTTAAAGCATGACGATACTGGTAATTGAAAGGAATATGGCTGGCGATGACGATTGAACGAATCGGACCTACGGATCCGGTACAGAGCTTCAAAAAGACAAAGCCCGCGGACAAGCCCAAGAAGAGCCAAGGGGCGGACTCTATCAATCTCAGCGAAGAGGCCAAGAGCAAGGCCGAGGTCTATCAGGCTACGGCCATGGCCAAACAGGCGCCGGAGATCCGTTGGGAGCTCGTTGAGGCCGCAAAACGGAAACTGCAGGATCCCTCATATATTTCAGACAAAGTGATAAATTCGGTGGCCGATCGCCTGATGGAATATTTCGAGATTACCTGACCCCGGCCCAGGTGGGCAATAATATACAAACAGTGGGCGGAGGGTTCAATAATGGGCCTTCCGCTTTTTTGCTATTGTAAGGAGCGAGCCACAAGATGCCTGACATATCCTTTTCAATCCCCACAGACGTACGCTTTGGTTTGGATGTAGTAAACAGGATAGCCGCTGTTGTCAGTCAGTACGGAGAGCGGGTGCTGTTGGTTACCGAGGCGATTCTCTACGAGGGTAAGGTAATCGACAGAATCCAGGCATTGTTTGAAAAGAAGGGGATTCAGTACATCATTTTCGATGAAGTTGTTCCCCACGCCACCAGCGTGGTCGTGGACGAAGGGGTTAATCTGGCAAGAAGCGCCCGGGCTGAGATCGTCATCGGGCTGGGCGGGGTGCGCACTCTCTCAGTAGCCAAATGCATTGCGATGGCGGCTCCGGGAGACGTGGACATGGATGAGTATCTATCCGGAGTTCAGCCCACGAGGGAGCCTCTGGCCTACATAGCCATTCCTACCACCTGCCGGGATCCTTTTCTCCTGGTGGATGAGTACCTGGTCACCGACGCGCGGGATCGCAGCGCTAAAATCGGCCGCACACAGAAGCGGATCACCAAAGCGGTGATCGTGGATCCCAAGCTCACCGTCACCTTGCCGCCGAAATATACGGCTACCACTTTGATGGACACCCTGCTAAGTGCCGTAGAGGGGTATCTGTCCTCGCGAAGCAGTTTTTTCTCCGACACCTTCTTTTTACGTGCCTGCGAGCTGATCGGCAAGATCATCGGCCAGCTGGTCGACCAACCCGACGATCTCAGAGTACGGATGAACGCCTCTATGGCCGGTTTGCTCACAGGCCTAGGTCTGACGATGAGCAAGAGCGGTGTAGGTACGGCCCTGGCCTATGCGATCAACGGAAGCTTCATGGTTCCCAAATCCTGGATCTCCTCGATCATGCTGCCCCATGTAATGGAGTTCTACTCCGGTATCGCATCGGAGAAGCTAAGGACTGTGGCAGGATTTCTGGGAGAGGAGGTTGACGAAGCAACGCCGGTGGAGGGCGCCGGTCGGGCTGTCGAGGCGGTACGCCGAATCATCGGATCGTTGGGTCTGCCGACTCGATTGAGGGATTTTGATCTCAACCTGGACGATATGGTGGACATCGCAGGTATTGCCCGCAACTTTGATATGATGAACTATCTGCCCCGCTCCATCTCAGCGGAAGATCTGTACGAGCTCGTAAAATCCTCCTACTAAGTAACAACTTTTAAGTTCGTGATTTCGATCAAGAAGCTGCATACCCTGCCTCGCAAGACCCGATTGCGAAAGATCGTGCTGCTGCTTCAAGCTGAGGAGCTGGAGCTGGAGGCGGGTCGGGAGCCACACCGGGAGTATCTGTGCTCATTGAGCAGAATGCTTGGGCAGGATAAAAAGTGCGGCTGGGAGGTGCATTCAGCCGCCGACGCCTGCGAGAATCATCTTGCCGAGAGCGAAACAGAGGCAGCGACACTGCATCGGGAAATCAACCGGCTGCGCCACGCTCTTTTGCGCTACCTTGGCGCAGAACCGGCTGAATGGGATTTACTCAACCCCGCTTCGCAAGATCTGGATCCTGCCGCTCGAACGATCCTGCCGATTGAACTGTTTCTGGAAGAGATCCGCTCTCCCTTCAACGTGGGCTCCATTTTCCGTTCCTGCGAAGCCTTTGGGGTCAGCAGCATTTTGCTGTCCCCGAGCACGGCCTCTCCTCTGCACCCCCGGGCTGTGAAGTCGGCCCGGGGAGTGACTCATATCATGCCCTGGCGCTTTTCCGAGCTGGCAGAGATAGAGCATCAGGAGGGTGTGTTTGCCCTGGAGCTGGGTGGCACGCCTCTGCAGGAGTTTCACTTTCCCCAGCGGGGAGTCATGCTGGTAGGTTCGGAGGAGCTGGGCCTCAGCCCTGAGGCCCTCAACCTTGCAGGCAGACAGGCGGGTCGAATTTCCATCCCGATGGCCGGGGCCAAACGCTCTCTCAATGTGGCTGTGGCGGTGGGTATTATCCTGCAGGCCTGGTACGAGCAACTACGGGTCGGCAAAGCGGACCGACCGCCACGGTAGAAATGAGGCGTACCAGCGCTCCGAATACTGCCACAACCGAACCGGCCTTCCCCTGACGAGCTTGTTCAGCATCGGAGCGATGGTTTTCAGCATCTCCTGTGGTATGTCCTGCAGCGAGCCGACCAGGATCGAGCGGGGCAGCAGGGCGGAAAGCTCCCGATCGGGAAGGAAGGCGAAATGCTGTTGCCCGTCATGTTCGCATACGGTGAGCCGCACTTTCAGGCGGCTGCCCTCGATCACCGGGTGTACCGCCTCGACGCGTCCTTTGTGTCTGTCCATAATAAAACCCCCGCTATCTATAACGGGGGCTTCGTCAACAATGCTTCGATTTT
>CAZBXU010000006.1:0-41382 GCA_964495755.1 uncultured Spirochaetaceae bacterium
TCCGCTGGTGCTCGGCAAACTGCCTGGCTTCAGGGCTGAGCCGGGGTGAGACGAGCCGGTCCGCTGTTGCTGCTTTCCGGGCTGCCTCTGAGAAGAAAACCTTCGTTCCTTCGCCAGCTGACTCTGCTTGCCTCGGTGTGGAATCATCGGGGGCGGGAAACCTTTCTCTACGGTCCGGTGTTTCCGGAGGGAGCCGTGGTACGCACAGCCGCCGAGGCGGTGATCGCCCTCGGCTACCCCGACCAGTTTCCCTTCCTCTACGAGAAGCGGGAGATCGGGATTCCCTGTTTCCTCTGGTCTCAGTTTTCCCGTGTTCCCGGACAAGCTCTGCCCGAACAACCGGTGTACGTCCCCCTGACCGGGAAGACCGAATCCTTTCTGCGTCTTGCCGGTTGTTCTAGAATCGGCCCGGTCATTCCCCACGGGGTCGACAGTCGGCGATTCGCCCCCCAGCCCGAGCCCCGACGCAGCCGGCTGAAGAGGACTCACGGTTTGAAGGACTGTTTCGTAGTCGGAAGCGTAGGCAACAATTCCAGAAGAAAACGCTTCGATCTGGTGATCCGCTCCTTCGCGCTGTTCACTCAGGCGAGGGGAAACGCCCGGCTGGTGATCAAGACGGACAGGCTCGTGTCTTTAGATGGAGTGGACCTTCCGGCGCTGATTGCGCGGGAGGGAATCTCCGATCGAGTCGAGGTGATCGCGGGGCAACGATCGGATCAGGAGCTGGTTGAACTGTACAATCTGATGGATCTGTACCTCAATCTCTCGGAATGGGAGGGTTTTTGCATTCCGGTGATCGAAGCCATGGCCTGTGGAGTTCCGGTGGTGAGCCTTCCGATCCAAGGGCCCGGGGAAATCCTTCCCTACCGGGATACCCTGGTGCCGGGAAGCCTGGTGCAGGAAGAGGGGGGAAGCCTGTTGTATGAAGCGGATCCGGGGGAGGTCTGCCGGGTCCTTCTGGAAATCGCGGAGCAGGGTGAGCTTCGCAGACAACTGATCCGCAGGGGAAGAGTGGAGGCGGAGTCGAGCTACGATATTCAGCGAATAGTGGAGTCGTGGGAGGCTGTGCTGTAGTTCCTCTCAGAGGAGATAGGGAAAGATTGCCTTGCGTTTATCCGGGTAATCCGGGAATTCCCGGCGGTACCACTGGTGGTGGGCCAGTGCCCGGGGAATGAGATTGACGGCGGTCCAGATTGCAAAGGTAAGACCCGCCAGCGACCAGGTCATGCAGGCCCAGCCGAGCCACTCGATCAGTTCTCCGAAGTAGTTGGCGCAGGATACAAACTCGAACGCTCCCCCCTTGGGAATCTTATATCCGGGGATTTCACCGGATCGCAGGGAACGCAGGATCCCATCGGAATGGAGGTTGATATACATTCCTAAGAAGAACAGGGCCAGCCCGGCGAGAAAACGGATGTCCACAAGCCAGCCTGATGTGTATCGGAAAGAAAACAGGTTTAAATATCGGCCGTTGAGCAACCCGTTTACCGAGTTGAAGAATACTCCCATGACGATTACGGACACCGCCATGGGCCGCTCGCTGTTCTTCATGCGGACCGGATAGATAAAGGCCCTGTTGAGATAGTGGAGCAGGAACAGGCCAAGAAACAGGACGGTAACCAGGTTTGGGCTTTGATTGCCCCTGAGAAAGAAGTAGAGAAATCCCAGGGGGGCCACTGCCTCCATGAGGATCCATCCCAGCTTCGCGGAGATCGTCGGCCCCCAACCGCTGCGGCTGTGGCGGCCGTACGGGGCGGTCACGAAGAACAGCAGGCAGAAGGTCCCCGCTCCGATTCCGATCCAGATCAGCATTATGGTGCGTAAAAGTACCTCGGCAGCCATAGTCCTTTAGAGTTTATCCGATCTTCAGGTCTTCGAACAAGGGGCGGATTCAAATTGCAATCTTCGGTCGCATATGTATTGTTTTCTTGGCTCCGATCTTTGTATTCTTACCTCTATGGCCGCACCGGCGGTGTCGTTGCAGCAGATGCTTTCCCAGGTCTTGGATTGGGTGAGCCGGGGAAAGAAAACCTTGAAGAAACCCACAAAGTTCCAGGTGCGGGACGGAAAGTTCTGAGGAAGGATAAACTAAAAGAGTGAACAGCGCACATGATTTTCCGCTGCCTCCCGATGAGGTAGGGGAGGCACTGCGGGGGGGACTGGTGATTCCAGCCCACCCCTTGGCATTGAATGGAGATAAGAGACTGGATGAGTCCCATCAGCGTGCACTTTCAAGATACTACCTCGACTGCGGGGCGGGAGGCCTGGCGGTCGGCGTGCACACCACGGAGTTCGCCATCCACGATCCCAAAGTGGGATTGTATCGGCCGGTGCTGGAACTGGCCATGGAGACGGTTCGTACCTGGAACCCCCTCGTCGCTGCTGCGGATCATCCCGTGATGATCGCCGGGATCATCGGCAAGACCGACCAGGCCGTCCGGGAAGCGCAACTGGCCCGGGAACTGGGCTACCATGTCGGTTTGCTCGGTCTGGGTGCTCTGAAGGGATATTCCGACGCGCGGCTGGTAGACCATGCCCGCCAGGTGGCCAAGGTACTACCGATCATGGGTTTCTATCTCCAGCCGGCAGTCGGGGGTAGAGTGCTCTCCGAAGAGTTCTGGCGTCAATTTGCCGCGATCCCCAATCTGACGGCCATTAAGATGGCTCCCTTCAATCGCTACTACACATTGGCTGTGATACGGGCCGTGGCCTCCGCCGGCAGGGCGGGGGAGGTGGCCCTGTATACGGGAAACGATGATTCGATCCTGGTCGATCTTCTCACCCGGTACGAGGTTGCCCTGGAGACGGGGACGGTCAAACAAGAGATCGTCGGTGGGCTGCTCGGGCACTGGGCCTATTGGACCAAACGGGCCGTGGAGCAGCTCGAGCAGGTTCGTTCAGCCAAGCGAAGCGGTACGGCCCCCTCCGAGCTGCTTACCCTGGCGGCGCAGGTTACCGGGTCCAACGAAGCGGTGTTCGATCCGGAGCACTCATTTCAAGGCTGCATCTCCGGCATCCTTTACGTTCTCAAGTCAAGCGGTCTGGTCGCCGGAGTGCATCCCCTCGGAGAGAGGGAAGGGCTGTCTCCCGGACAGGCCGAGAAGATCGACGCGGTGATCGCCCGTTATCCCCACCTGATCGATCACGATTTCGTGCGGGAGAATCTGGACCGCTGGCTGGCCTGATATGGCTTGAGAATCGGGCAACCCCGATGGCTGCATTCAATCGCTTTGTCTTATGTCATCCCTTTTTGCTTCATCATATGTGTTTGTACCCACAATATCTGCTAAGGGTAGGGTACCTTTACGAAAAATACCGTCTTTGGGATTCTATTTGATTTCGATTATGATCTTCTTTCCGAGCGCTTTGGCAACTTTTTCTATAGTAGATAATTTGATATCCTCTGCATGGTTCTCAATGCGGGATATTGCACTTTTCGTTGTCCGGATCCGGCGTGCCAGTTCCTCCTGAGTCAATCCACTTTTCCGCCTTGCTTCTCGCAAGATAACACCGATCTTGAACTCCTTATATCCGGAGTCATAGGACTTTACAAACTCTGGGTCGCTCTTCTTTCGGTTTTTGATATATTTCTGCAAATCGCTCATTTTCCCCTCCTATGCAGATAGTCGCTTCTATAGCTTTCCGCCTTTTCGATCTCAATTCTCGGGGTCTTCTTCGTTTTCTTCTGAAATCCATGAGTAAGAACAACTACTGTTCCGGTATTGCTTCCAGTTCTTCAATCAGTTGAAGCACCCAAGTTACCTTTTATGCCGCTTTCCCGCTCAGAGAATCAAGAAATTCCTCAACCCGGTACTTCCCGGATAGTGTCTTATAGAACCTAATTGTTCTCTTCATTGACATGAGTTAGCATCTGTGCTAACTCATGTCAACAAGCGATACAACTCCGAAGTACCAAGAACCTATATAAAGAGAACTGCTCTTGCCCTATCCGCTGAGTATGATGTTGTATCCCAGAAAATAGATATCGAGGTGATCGTCTGCACCAGATGAGTTGCTCGCTCAACACCCTCGGTTCTCGAATCGAATTACTATCGCCCAATAGGTCAGGTTATTATGAGAGGTTGGTACAAACCAAGATCAGTTCTTTTGGGGAGTCTTCTGAGCCTGGATTGCCGTGATGGCGATGGTATAGAGGATATCCTTGGCAGTGGCACCGCGGCTCAAATCATTGGCCGGCTTCCTCAAACCCTGAAGCACCGGACCGATGGCAGGTATATTGGCTGAGCGCTGCACAGCTTTGTAGGCAGTGTTCCCGGCATCCAGGTCAGGAAAGATGTACACCGTGGCCTTGCCAGCCACCTTGCTGTTTTTAAGTTTGACCTGGGCTACCTCTTTTGATGTGGCAGCGTCGTACTGAATCGGCCCCTCTATCAGAAGTTCTGGCTTTCGTTTCCGGGCCAGACGAGTGGCTTCCCTTACTTTGTCCACATCCTGGCCCTTACCGGATTTCCCGGTTGAGTAGGACAGCATCGCTACCACCGGCTCGATTCCAAAAGACCGGGCGGTTTCGGCACTTGTAACCGCGATATCGGCCAGCTCCTCGGCAGTGGGGTTTACCGACAAAGCGCAGTCTCCGTACACCAGAACCTGATTGGGCATGCACATAAAGAAAATGCTGGAGACCAAGGAGACCCCGTCGGCGGTCGAAATCAATCTTAGTACCGGACCCAGGGTATCCGCCGTTGAATGAGTCGTTCCGGAAACGAATCCGTCGGCATCGCCTCGGTGTACCATTATCGTGGCGTAGTATACCGGATTGTAGGTCAGATCCGCCGCCATTTCTCTGGTACACCCTTTGTGCTTGCGAGCCTGATACAAAGTGTCGACGTACTCTTCGAAGATTTTTTTATCCACTGTAGCGGGATCGAGCAGGTCGGCCCGGCTGATGTCCACCCCCATGCTCTTGCTCGTTTCAGTAATCTTCTCCACATTGCCGAGCAGGGTGAGCCGGCAGATATCCCGCTGGAACACCTCTCCAGCAGCCTGGATGATTCGCGGTTCCGTCCCTTCGGGTAAAACGATGTGCATCGTTTGAGTTCTGGCCTTCTCAAGAATCCGGTACTGGAACATCTGCGGTGTCGTTACATTGGTTTCAACCGATCCCAACTCACTGTAAATCTGTTCTATATCGACGTGCTTCTCCACCAGCTGGAACGCCATCTCGATCTTTTCCTGATCGTAGGGTTTCGGCGCTCCGGTGATCTTGTCCACCTTGAGGGCTGTGGCATAGGTGTCGTCCTTTACAGATAGAATCGTCAGACTCGAGTCGGAGATACCTTGAAGCAGGTCGAGCATATTGGACCCGGGTACCAGACCACCGGTGAGAACGATGCCCGAATACCGGGGGTAGGTGATCGACCTCTGAGCGCTCAGGACTGCAAAGATATTGTCCATCCTGTCGCCTGGAATGATCAACAGATAGCCGTCCTGATCTTTAATATACTCCAGGGAGTTCTCCGGGGTCATGGCCAAGATCTTGGTGTCGGTGACCACTTTGGACATGTTGTCGCCCTTTAATACAATCTCCGCACCCAGCACTTCAGCAACATCCCTCAGGCGCGGCCCTGATAGGGCAGGGCTGGACGGGATGGCCCCAAAGAGGTGGATGTCCCGGGAGTGAAGAGCCACTTCGATTTTACGCAAGTCAGCCAGATACCGTTTGGAATCGAAGCGGTTGATTACAGCGCCCAGCAACCTGCAACCCATCTCCCGGACAGATTCCGTAACCTCGATAAGGTTCTCCACAATGGTGTCCACCGACCTGGAAGCACCGTTGGCCACCAGTAACACCGGCGCGCTCATATTGTGGGCCAGATGGGCATTAATATCGAACTCCAACGCTGCCAGGGTACTGGTGTAATCGGTACCCTCGACCACCACTATGTCCTTACCCCTGGACAGATTATTATAAGCGCTGAAAATCTTCTCAAAGACGGTGTCTTTGTCCTGCTGGGCTTCGTTCATGCACAAGGGATTGATATCTTTCAGATCATCGCCGAGGGCGAAGATACTCTTTATTAGAACAGCGTCCTCGTCGATGGTGCTGCCCGGTTGGCATTTTTGACAGATGGGTTTCATATACCCCACCTCGGGAACGATCCCCCTGAGGGTGTTTATCAGTCCTATGGTGACGAGACTCTTCCCGCTGTATCTTTCAGTTGAGGCTATAAAAATCTTTTTTTCCATGACTCTTTATATTGCACAAAATGTTTATTGTCGTCCTTTGTTGGCTAATGTGCCGTACCTTTACAGAAATCCCTGCATAGCAAGTTCTCCGATTTGTGATTATTCTCCGTACATCTCTGTAATCAGGTTTCGTAGTTTAACTGCATACAGCGATGATAACTCATCAATTTTATTTTTGAGTCTTTTCTTGCTTATCGTTCTAATTTGATCTTCCGCGATTTCCACTCTTTTTTGAACACATTTGGTTTGGATCCTGCTCTTCCATTTAGGATGTAGTTTTGTAGTTATAGGACAGACTACTACAGTATCTATGTATCTGTTCATCTCAGACTTGCTCACAACCACTACAGGCATGATCTTTCTTAATTCGCCACCACTAGTGGGGTTGAGATCAGCATAATAAATCTCATAACGATTTACTTTCACTAGTCGATACCATAGCCGATACCGTCAGCAGCGAGGATGTCGAAATCTGACCAGTCTTCTTTCTCCTTTGCCATTTCCTTATAGGTTTCATCCCATGATAGCTTGTTATCAGGGATATCTGCTTTTATTAATATTCCTTCATTTTTTTCCTCCAGCGATAATTTCTCATCCAAATGGTATTTTTGATTAAGCTTCTTCGGTAGTCTTATACCTTTCGAATCCCCCTTTGCTTATCGACTCAGCCTACAGCAGCCATTGTTTGCTACTTCTTCCCGGTGCCGTCTCTGTTCCTCGCCAACACGGACTTAACGCCTCGTACCGCAGCTCCCATGGCCAGCTGAAACCAGCGCATCTTGCTCACGATTGTCAGGAGGGTGATCGCGGCGATGACCGCGCAGATCGGCCGGGTGAAGAAGGGCCCAATGTTCCCGTCAGAGAGGATCAAGGCCCGTCTGAGGTTCTTGTCCAGGATGTCCCCCAGGATGATCCCGAGGACGAGGGGCGCCACAGGATAGTCCATCTCCCGCATGTAGTAGCCGATGATCCCGAAGACGATCATGACGCCCACGTCGAAAATCCTGGCCTGGATGGCGAAAGCGCCGACCACGCAGAGGGTGAAGACGATAGGCATCAGCTTTTCCCGCGGCACGAGAAGAACTTTTACCAGTATCTTGACCATGGAAAGACCCAGGATCAGCATTGCGGTTGAGGCCAGAAGGACCATGGCCCCGACCTGAAACACGAACTCGGGGGACTCGAGCATGATCAGCGGTCCGGGACGGACGCCGTGGATGAACATGGCCGCCAACAGGACCGCGGCAGGGGCGGAACCGGGTATGGCCAGGGACAGCACCGGGATCATTGCTCCCGCCACACAGGCGTTGTTGCCCGTTTCGGCGGCGATCAATCCTTCCTCTACCCCGGTTCCGAACTTGTGTCCGTCCTTGCTCGACCGTTTGGCCATGTCGTAGGACACCCAGGCGGCGATATCCTCCCCCACGCCCGGAACCGCTCCGATGAACGTTCCAATGATCCCGGAGCGTAGGATGGTTTTCCAGTATTTGAGAATATCCCGTATCCGCGGTATCACCCGCTCGATCTTGGTATTGATAACCTCCATCTTAGGGAATTTCATGATCGTGATCAGCTCTGCGAAGCCGAAGGCCCCGACCATGGCCGGTAGCAGGGCGATTCCCCCGGACAGGGCTACAGAACCGAAGGAGAAGCGGATGTGGGCGTGGATTCCCTCCATACCGATCATGGCTACGAACAAACCGAGAAAACCGGCGATCCAGCCCTTGAGGGGGTCCTTCGGCGCTGTCAGGTTGCCGCAGATTACGACTCCAAAGATGGCCAGCCAGGTGAACTCGAAGCTCTTGAAGCTCAAGGCGAAGTTCCCGATGATCGGCGTGAACAGGCTCAGCATGGCCATGCCGATAAAGGAGCCGATAAAGGAGCCTGTGGTGGCGAGGCCGATGGCCCGGCCTGCCCGCCCCTGTCTGGCCAGGGGATACCCGTCCACCGCTGTAGCGGCATTGGCCGGAGTTCCGGGAATGTTCAGCAGGATGGCGCTGCGGCTGCCGCCGTAGATCGCTCCCACGTACATGCAGACCAGGATCAATACGGCATTGGAGGTCTCCATCTTGAAGGTCAGGGTGGTCATGAGCGCCACACCCATCGTAGCGGTCAAACCGGGCAGCATGCCCACGATGATCCCCAACTGTGTAGCCCAGAGAACGTCGAAGATGATCTTGGGCGTCATAAAGCCGATGATAGCCTGAGTCCACATATGCAAGCCCTCAATCATGATGCTTCCTCCTTAGAACAGGTCCGGTCCCGGTAGGTTCACCAGGAACAGACGGCGGAATGTCGTGCCGACGATGCCGCCTACCAGTATGGCGATAATCGCCGCTATGAGTATTTTTTTCCATTGGGACTTGATTCCTTGCCTCCACTTGACATCGAAGATCACAACAAAGGTAAAGATGTAGATTGCAGTGGCAACCTCGTAGTTGATCCGGGCGATCAATCCCCAACCGTAGGCTACGCTAATCAGAATCGTCAAGGCGAAGCGTTTGGTTATCTCCGCCCGGAAGAACCTGCTTAATGCGGCGCTGTCCAGCCCGAGTTTGTATCCTTTGCGGATGATCGAACGAATGAAGAGGACAACCCCCAGAAAGGCGACGATCGCCCCCAGGAAACCGGGTACGATTCCCGGAACGGAGAAACGGTTCACCCCCTGCTCTTCGAAACGGGGCATCTGGATGGAAAGCACGAGCACGGCGATCCCGAAGGCGATCAGGATGATCGATGTAATGAAATCCGCCCGCGGCATATTTCGCTCTTCCATAAAACGATCTCCTTCCGTCTGTTTGCGGGTAGGGTGCTACTATTATTACAGGAATCCAGAAAAAATGAAAAGAGCATCTCTCAGGGCTTGAGAGATGCTCTTGGTTCGCAATCGCTGCGCTTGTTACGGCTTGGGGATTCCCACATCGGCGGGGGACATGACGGTCTGACCCGCTTCTTGCAGGTTCCAGGCGATGATCGACAGGTAGGGCATGGCCTTCTTCTGGGCTTCCTCGCCCCAGGAGGGATCGAAGACCGCGCCGCGGCTGGCGGCGTACTTCTGCAAAGCCTCGGAGTTCTCCATCACATCGTCCCAGAGCTTGCCGAAGGTATCGATGACTTCCTTGGGGGCGTCCTTGGGAATCCAGATGCCGAAGTAGTTCGGACCCGGCACGAAGTCGGGGATCCACTTGGTGATCGGCTCGATCGTCCCGTACTTCTCCAGCTCGAGGGGCTTGTCGTCTAAAACGGCCAGAGCGCGAAGTTTACCCCCGGCCAGCATGTCCGCCTGCTCAACGGCCAGCTGGGGCACGGCCACGCACTCACCGGCAACGGTTGCGATGACCGCCGGATTACCGCCGTCGTAGGTGACGTGCTTGTATTTAATACCTGTGTACTTCTGGATGGCGATCATGGAGTTGTGGCCTGCGGACAGCTGTCCGGCGGTGGCCACGGGGATCTGGCCCGGGTTGTCCTTGAAAGCCTGCAGCAGCTCGCCGAAGTCCTGGTACGGCTCGTCGGCGTTGACCGACATCACCGAAACGTTGGCTACCGTCAGGTAGAGAACCCAGTCATCCAGAGTGGAGTCGATCAAACCACGCACCTTGTAAGCCCCCAGGTCCGCCGCCGCCCCGGCGGTCCAGGTGTAGCCGTCGTGGGATGCATCCAGGCAGTTTTTGGTGCCCACAGACCCGGAAGCGCCGGGCTGGTTCACGACTACGATCTTCTGGCCGAGGGAGTCCTCCAGCTCGCCTGCGACGACACGGGTCATCTGGTCGGTAGATCCGCCCGCTCCCCAGGGAACGATGATCTGGATCGGTTTGGTGGGCTGCCACATACCTGTGTCTTCGGTCGTTCCGCTTGCAAACAGCAGAGCCCCTGCCAGGAAGAGCACGAGAGCCCAAAGCAGTTTCTTAGGCATAATATGCCTCCTTTGAAAAATTTTTAGGATTCTATCAAAGTATAGAATTTTAATTATATATCCGTCAACTTGGAGAACGCTCCTTTGAGTGTCCGAATCCTCTCCACGCAGTATTCTACGGCTTCGTCGAACCATTTCGCTCCCTTTTCAGCGCTGGCCCGGCTGGGATAGCCCCACACCCCGGTCGGGCTGATGCCTTTCATTCCCAGGTGGGTCAGATCCGCCCGGCTCCAGGTGGGGACGAAGTCCTCCGGTTTGTCCTCCCGCACCCGCTGCGGTGCCAGATGCATCATCATCGAGGTCTCCACTTCGCCGGCGTGGAGGTTGCCGCCGATTTCGCTTAAGGAGGAAAAGAAATCGATCAGCAGCAAGTGAGGCTTTTTCCTCTCCATATTCCACTGCCTGGCCGCCGGATTTAGGCAGAAGTTGCCCCCGTGGGAGTTCAGCAGCACCAGGTACCGGATTCCCCATCGGTGTACCGATTCGGCGATATCCCAGACAATTGCGGCCAAGGTTGCCGGTTTCAAGGTAACCGTACCGGCGAAGCCGAGATGTTCCAAAGAGGTCGAGTAGGGAAGGGGGTTCAACAGTACGGCCTGCAGCCGGGAAGCGGTTTCCTGACTGATCCGCTCGGCGAAGAAGAAATCCGTCTCGACGGGCAGATGGGCCGAGTGCTGTTCGAAGCTGCCGATTCCGAGAATTGCCGTGTCGCAGCCTGCGCTTCCGATTTCCAAGGTCGTGTTGGTCGGATCGATCATTGCCGCTCCCCCTCCAGCTCTTCGAGGTCGACCCAGCGGCGATCCTTCCAGGACCGCCTCCCCGCTTCGGCCAGCTGCACACCCTTGGCCCCTTCCAGCAGAGTCCAGGGGAACGGTTCGCCCGCCGCAACGTGCTTGAGAAACAGCTCCCACTGAGCTTTGAAGGCGTTTTCATACTCCCGGTTCTCCGGCAGCTTCTGCCACTGCTCGAAAAAATTCAGGGATTGGGGTAAATCGGGATTCCAGACCGGCCGAGGGGTAAGGGCCGAAGGCTGGATCCAACAGTCCCGCAGACCCGCCACAGCGGTTCCCTTGGTACCCTCGACCTGAAACACGACCAGATCGTCCCGGCGTACCCGCACCACCCAGGAGGAGTTGAAGTGGCAGATCAGATCTCCCTCGCAGAGAAAGGTCGCATAGGCCGCGTCTTCCGCCGTGCAGGGATACGCCTTGCCCTGCTCGTCGACCCGCTCGTCTATGTGGGTGGTGGCGATGCAGGACACCGCTTTCACCGGAGCGAAGAGGTTGTCGATGACGTATCGCCAGTGGCAGAGCATATCGAGGATGATGCCCCCTCCATCCTCCCTGCGGTAGTTCCAGGAGGGGCGCTGTGCCGGTTGGTCGAAGCCGTCGAAGACCCAGTATCCGAACTCGCAGCGCACCGAAAGGATCTTGCCGAAAAACCCGTTGTCCTTGAGGTACCCCAGCTTCAGCAAGCCGGGAAGCCAGAGCTTGTCCTGCACCACCCCGTTCTTCACTCCCGCCTTGACCGCCGCCCGATACATCTCCATGGCCTCGGCCGTGCTCAACGCCGGTGGTTTTTCCGTATAGATATGCTTGCCCGCGGCGATCGCCTTGAGCACCGGTTCCTTCCTTAGATCGGTTCGCTGGGCGTCGAAGTAGATCTGGTTGAACGGGTCGGAAAGACAGGTATCCAGATCCGTGGAGTAGCGCTTCAAGCCGTGGGCTTCCGCCAGGGCTTTCAGCTTGCCCGGATTTCGGCCTACCAGGATCGGGTCGGGCAGAATCGTGTCCCCGCCGGCAAGCTGTACGCCGCCCTGAGCGCGAATCCCCAGAACGCTGCGGATCAGATGCTGGTTCGTCCCCATCCGGCCGGTCACGCCGTTCATGATTACGCCGATCTTGTGCTCTTTCATTCCTGTTCCTCTCTGCCTCGTCTGGATTTGCCTCGATGTACCGTTCAAATCAGGAAGCCTCGCGGTAGGCCTGTACAATTTCCTGGAGCCACTGCTCCTGGCTCTGGGTCCAGCGTACAGTCGAGAAGATCTCCACCTCGTTGAAGCCGGCAAAGCCGGCCGCCTCGACCCATCCCCGGATCCGGCGGATCGGGATGCAGCCCTCGCCCATCAGAGCCCTGTCGTACAGCAGGTCTTCGGTCGGAGTTTTCCAGTCGCAGATATGAAAGGCGAGGATCTTGCCCATCTGTCCGCAGCGTTCGATCTGCTCCTCCAGTTCCGGATCCCACCACAGATGATACACGTCCACAGCCACCCCCACCAGGGGCGAGGCGATCGCCTCGGCCAGATCGTTGGCTGCCTTAAGGGTGTTGATCGCCGAACGGCTGTCAGCGTACATCGGATGAAGCGGCTCGATCGCCAGCTTGACCCCCGAGCTCTCAGCATGGGACAGGGTCGCCTCGATCCCCTCCCGGATCTGTTTGCGGGATTCCTCCAAAGGCTGCCCGGGCACCGCGCCGCAGACCAGCACCACGTGGGGTGCTCCTACGGCGGTGGCTTCATCGATGATCCGCAGGTTTTCATCGATCGCCTTCCGCCGTTCCTTTCGATCCCGGGCAGGATAGAAACCTCCCCGTACCAGCGATACCACGGCCAACCCCGCATCCCGGATTCGTTTTCCTGCAGCCGCCGGGTCCTGTCCATCGATTGCCTGCCGCCATACCGAAATGCCGGCCACCCCGGCGGCGCTGTAATGGTCGATCGCATCGGCCAGAGACCAGGGGCGGGTGGTAATAGTGTGGATGCAGAGTTTGTCCAGGTCTTGTACCGGTTGCCCTGCCATACTTGCCTCCTTTCCTACAAATAGTTCCAAAAGGTGTAGTAGGGACCGCCCTCGGCGATCTTTTTAATGTAGAGGGCCAGCTCCCGGGCGTGATAATCCCCCCACATGGTCGCCTCGCCGCATGGGACCTTGCGTCCTTCGGGGATATAGTCCCAGCCGTTGGGCCGGTGGTAGACCGAGTGCAGGATCAATCCCTCGGCTTGAGGATCTGTGCACAGGTACGGTTCGGAGAACAGGGTGGAGGCTACGGTCAGCCCGGCCTGGAAGTAGCGGCCGCCCTCGCTTTTCTCTCCCTTTTCCTGCAGGTAGCGGCCGAGTCGCAGCAGCCCCTGAGCGGCGATCGCCGCTGCGGAACTATCCACCGGCTCGTAGTCATTATAAGGATCCGCCGGTCTGTCCCGCCAGCCGGTCAGGCCGGCCAGGCCCGGCGCCCCCGTATCCCAGTAGGGAATCCCGTCGGCGGGCGTCTGATCGATGTAGAAATCCCCCAACGCCCTGGAGGTCTCGAGGAAGCGGTTGATAAAGTTCTCTTTGCCCTCGAGCCCGGCGACCTGAGCCTGAGAAAAGGAATCTTTGGACAGGGTTTCCAGGTACTCCAGCTGCTCCGGATACCCGGCCAGGGCCCAGGCCTGTCCCCGGGTCCAGGTGGAGAAGGGGGAGTAGCCCTGCTGGGTACTCGGACAGCGGAAGATGCCGTTGGTGACGTTGAACACGGCTTCGTGTACCGCCCGGCCGCGTATATCGTAGATATCCCGCCCGTCTCCGAAGAATATATTGTAGCGGGCGGTAGCCTCGGCGTGCTGAAGCATCCGTTCGAGCAGTGAGATCTTGCGGTCCTGCTCGCCCATCAGCACATGGCCCAGAGCGTGGGCCGCGCTCAACACCCTGAGCGATCGGATCGTGTCGACGAACAGAGAATGAGGACCGTTGAAGGAGTAGATGTAGCCCAGATTGTCGGGCAGAGCTGTCCAGCGGGCCGCCTGAACCGCTCCGGACACCTTCAGAGCGAGCTCGCAGAACGCCTCGGCCCAACTGTCCCGCGGAGCCTTGCCCTCGCGGTACAGACGCAGAAGATTGCCGTAGGTGCTGATGTTGTTGAAGCCGTGGTCGTGTACGCCGATATGGCTGACGTGGGTGGCCATGGTCTGCAGGGTGCCCTGGATCCCTCGATCCAGGAACTGTTCGTCCTCCCCCGCGTCGAATTGAAGAAGGGCAGATCCAAACCGAAACCCCTGTGTCCACTCGGTCCAGCCCCGTGTGGTGTATTTGCCCTTCACCGTAAAAACCGGGGTCCCTGATTCGGGTTTCCACCTCCGGTCGATCGCCAGGATTTTTGTTCCGGAAAGTTCGAACAGCTCGTTGACCCTCGGCAAAAGGTCTTTCGGGGTCACCGAGGTATCGATTTTCATCACGCCTGCCCTCCTTATATGATGCCAGTGCGAAAATCTTGCTATTATTGCAAGATTTTCGCAATGGTTTAATACATCGCAATCTTCCTTTCAGTTGCGAAGCGAAGATTGCGATCTATACGCTTTTTACTTCCGGGGTTTGTGGATTTCATCTTGTGACTTTCCCTGAAAAATGTCAAAGCCTCGGGCACCGGCGTGAAGCCGTCGGGGTTTGACCTCCCGGGTGGGATGAACTATGCTTAGCTTCATGAAAAAGCACAACAACCGGGAGCCGGGGGAGCTGCTTGCTCCTGTAGTTCTGGTGACTGGAGCCAGCCGGGGTTTGGGGCGGGGTATAGCCCTGCGAATGGCCCGGGAGGGTTATTCCGTAGCCGTGAACTATGCCAGAAACGGGGAAGCCGCTGCGGAAACGGTGAGTCAATGCCTGGCCGCCCGTCGGAGTCAGGTCCAAAAATTTGCAGGGTTGCGGGGGGATATCGGCGATACGGAGCAGCGCAGAGCTCTGGTAGCAAATACCTTGGGAGAGTTGGGCCGTATCGATGCCCTGGTAAACAACGCCGGGATCGCCCCGAAGATCCGTGCAGATATCACAGAGGCCGGGGAGGAATCCTTTGACGAACTGATACGCACCAACCTGAAAGGACCCTACTTCCTCACCCAAGGTGTTGTGAGCTACTGGCTGAAGGAGAAACCTAAAAGTTTGCTGCCAGGCGGATTTAAAATCGTTTTTGTCACCTCCATATCGGCGAATACCGCATCGATCAGCCGGGGAGATTACTGCATCTCGAAGGCGGGACTGTCCATGGCGGCCCGGCTGTGGGCGGTTCGGTTGGCTGCGGAGGGGATCCAGGTCGTGGAACTGCGGCCTGGAATCATGGCAACGGATATGACCAGCGCGGTAAAGGAAAGGTACGACCGTCTGATCGGAGAAGGTTTGGTTCCGGAGGGCCGGTGGGGTACACCGGATGATGTGGGTGCGGCTGCAGCCGCGGTTATCCGCGGGGATCTACCCTTCGCCACCGGATCGGTGATCGATTTGGGTGGGGGATTCCATCTGCGGCGACTGTAACTGATGGCCGGACAAACCCAATTCGACTTTTTTGACGTTGATCACACAATCATTCGGGGCTCCTCGGGTCCGCTGTTCTTGGTGAAAGGAGTACAACGCGGTCTGTTTCCCGTCCTGACCCTGGCCTATATACCCTTTTTCTTCTTGCAGTACTCCGTGGGCAGTTTGAACGCTCACTCGAGAGACTGGCACTTTCCCGTGCTTACGGGCCAATCCCGGCAAGCATTGGAAGAGGTATCCCGGGCGAACTTCGAAAAATTGAAAGCCCTGATCTATCCCGCCGCTCGTTCTTTGATCGAGCAGCTCAAAACTGCAGGGCGCAGGGTGGTGTTGGCTACCTCTTCCCTCGATCTGGTCGTCCGTCCCTTAGCGGAGCATCTGGGCATCAAGGAGGTGATCGCCACATCTCTGGAGTTTGAAAGCAATCGTTGTACCGGACGGCTTGCCGAGGGTCCGCTGCTGAAAGAAAAAAAGAGGGAAAAGGTGCACGATTTTATCCGAGCCCGCGGTGGGCAGTGGCAGGATTGCGCGTTCTACAGCGACAGCATCAATGACATATCGCTTCTGGAGTCGGTGGCTGATCCGGTCGCCGTGAATCCGGATCTGCGGCTGCGCCGGGTTGCTCGGAAGCGGGGCTGGCGGATCCTGAAGTTCCGCTGATAGGATCTTTCAATCTTCCGTATGGTTGAGTGCAACCGGTAAAAGGAGGTAATATTCTCTCATGATCTCCTCCAACGCCGAATTGAAACTCTACTATCATCTGAGTGAGAAAATCATGGCCGGGGAGTTTCAGACCTTTTCGGCCCTATACGACTACATCAGTCCGTTGAAGCTGTCCTTTAAGCCGGAGGAAGTGATCGAAAAATGCTTCCTTCTCTTCAAAGATCTTCGCTGGGGTTTCTTGAAAGAGCTCAGCAAATCCGAGTACGGGAAGCTTTGGAAGGAGCTGGTTCTCCCGCACCCGGAGTTTTCAAACGCCGGTGATTTGAAACGAAATATCTCTATAGCCAACATCTACATCGCCATGCTCGACATCCATGGATATACGAGATTCTGTCAGGAGAGCAAGAGCAACTTGTCCCGTTTGCGAAAGCTCGATGATTTTCTACACGAGGGGATCCGAAAGATAGCACGGTCCAACCACGCATTGGCCAATCGGGAACGGGGAGATGAAATCGTTGTCGTTGCCTCTTCCGCCACCAACTGCATAAAGACCGCGTTTGAAATCATCACTACCTTCTCCAAACATGCGGTTGTCAAAGACCAGGCGGTGGGGAAAGGCCGCAGCGACTACAGCATTGTCCTACCGGATTTCAAGGTAACCGCGGGTATCGCCGGAGGGAATCTGACCACTCCACTGATCATCACCGACAGCGGCCTTCTCTCGGGATTTCTTCTGAATAACGCGGCCAGGCTGCAAACCATGGCGAATGAACTTTCACCGAAAGATTCGAAGATCATTACCACCAACAGCGTCCATTCCAGTTATCTCAAAGAAAACAAAGTCGTGAAGAGTGAATTGTTCGAAAAGAAGGTGCTCAAGTTTTTCAATGCGGGAACCGTGATCTTCAAAGGCACGAAGGTAAATTGTTGCGAGATAATCTTTAGTCCGAAGGACCAGTACCGGATGAAGTATAATCCCAGTCTGATGACTCTGCTCGAATCCCTTCGACAGGAGCTGTGGAGGGCGCGGGTGTTTCCGGACTTGACAGCCCTGATCCTCGAAGTGTGCAGAGCCATGCCTTCCTTCGCGGTAGACGTCGTGGTCTCGGGGGAGAGGAGAAAGGTGAGCAATAATAGTATCGCCCTGCTCGCCGAGCAGGCCGGTCATCAGTACAGTGGGGAAGACTACTTCGCCGCTGTCGCCAGTCTGGTCCAGATCCTCGCAGAGGTCGAGCAGGTCCCGGAGTTCGACAGGCTGGTCGTCCGTTATCTCAAAGAAGTATGCCGGCGCTTCGAGCTTCTGACAGCCGAGTTGGACAAGAGGCTGGAACACGAAGTGGATTCCAAAATCGATGTAATTTTCAATCCTCAATACAAGGCCGCCTATTTGAACGCCAAGAAGTATTTGGGCACTTACGAAAAGCTGAGATCCTTTGCCATGTCGAGCACTTCTTTAGGAAACAAAAAGAGCATCTGGTATTCTCTCATCGAGGATAAAAAAGAGGATTTGAAGCTGGAGATATATTCCGGGAAACGGTAGGAAAGCCGTCTCAGCTCAGCACGTAACTGCTGAACTCTCCAACGCTGTCGAAGTAGGTGTTACAATTTTCTAGCATGTATGCGCGAATTTGCGGGATCTGGTGGGCCCAGCAGGCTGCCGCGATCGGGACTCCCGTAGCTCTGGACATCAGCACTCCGGGTTTCAGATCGTCCACGATCAAGGCCTCCTCGGCGGAAAGATTGAAACGCCTCAGTATCTCCAGAACGGGCCAGGGGCTGGGTTTGCGCCGGCTTTCTTCATAGTCCCACCCGAAGACAAGATCGGGAAGCAGCCCGTCGTTCTTCGACGCTGATTGATACGCTTTTATTATCACGTCTTCTTCCGAATGGGATACGACGGTGATGATCCCTCCCCGCTTTCGAAAGTTGCGGAGAGTCTCGAGGAATCCTGGAAAGAATCGGGGGATGGTGCTGGTATTGAACTTTCTCCAGATTTTGTATTCGACGGCCAGTTCCTTCTCTGTCAATCCCAGTTCTCCGGTAAGGTACTGCATGATCCCGGGATCGAAGTTTTTCAGGAACCAGCCCTGCAGGTCTATCGGTGTCGCCTGCGGACGAAGAATCCGCATCGATTCGAGGTGCGAGGGGTGGTGAATACTCGCCGTGCTGCTCACCGCGGTGTCATCGTGATCCAGGATCAGGCATCGAAATCTCAGGTTCATACTGAGGACCTAGGGCAGGTTTTCTATAACAACGGCGAAACAGTGGCCCAAGGCCAGGATGATATCCAGAGGCAGTTGAAACTGGATCGTCGAGTCGAAGAGAAAGGTGATCCGAGCCGGAAACTCCTCATCCTTGGTGAAGAGAACACAGGCCAGAGGAATGCGGGGCAGCGGTTCGAAGAGGTAGGATGCATCGCCGAAATCGAGAGGTATTCCGGCCAGCTGCAAACAGTGGCGATGGAAGACCTCTACATCTGTACCGTAGCGCTTTTCCAGAGAATCGGCGGGCAGGTGATGAGGGCCGGTGAAGAAATTGCTTCCCCCCGGCAACTCCGTTTCGCTGACCCATCTCCCCGAGGGCTCTAGTTCCATGACCCGGATCAAATAGATCAGCATCAGCAGATCGAACTCCGGATCTGCGGCCAACGGGTCTCCAGCAGGACTGTGTATCCGCATGGATCCCGGCTCGACGGGGTAAACCGTTCCCAGGAAGGGTAGGTGGAAACAGCCGTCCCGCCAAGATACGCCGGTACGTTCTTCAACCCGCAGCGGATCGAGAGCACCGAGTTCCTGCCAGAGTTTTTGCCTGCCCGAGTCGAACTGAAGCTCTCCCATCGCGATGCATTTTAGAACGTTCTCTCCGGGATGGTCAAATCTCCCGTGAACGAATATACTTGCTCGGGACTTGAGAAGGGAGGCGCCAGTGGGGGATGCAGTCAAGGCCGCCTTCGTCGGATTACGGCACATGCACATTTTCGATGTCTACGCCTGCATGTTGGAACGACGGGATGTTGAGATTGTAGCTGTATGCGAGGAGGATCCCCAGACCCGGGAACGCCTCGCCTCGGCGGGTACGGTCAAAGCGACCCACTCCAGCTTCCAAGACATGCTCTCTCAGGTCGAGTTCGACCTGCTGGTTGTGGGAGATGTATTCACTAAGAGGGGAGGGCAGATCATCACCGCACTGAAGGCGGGAAAGCATGTGCTGAGTGACAAACCCTTGTGCACGGATCTTGAGGAACTGGCACAGATTGAATCTCTATCGGAGCAGCATTGCCTGGCTGTTGGAGCTGTTTTGGAACTGCGCGATTCGGGAGCCTTCCGGCGTACACGGCAGCTTGTCTCCGCCGGAACTATCGGGGAGGTTCACACGATCAACTTCTGCGGGCAGCACCCGCTGCTTCTCGAAAGTCGACCCGCTTGGTATTTCGAAGCCGGGAACCACGGCGGTACCATCAATGACATCGCGATTCACGGCATTGACATTCTTCTGTGGATCACGGGAAAGGAGTTTCGAGAGATCGTGGCGGCCCGATGCTGGAACGCCGGTCTGAAACGGCATCCTCAGTTTCGCAACGCCGGTCAGCTGATGATGGTCATGGAGGGGGGATGCGGTGTGCTCGGGGATGTTTCCTATATCTCCCCGGATGGTTTTCGCTATACTCTTCCGCAGTACTGGCGCTTCACCTTCTGGGGCGAACGGGGAATGTTGGAAATGGGCTTGAACGAACCGAAGATCCGGGTCTACTCAGCTTCGGCTGAGCAGCCTGAGCTGTTCGAACCTGCACCCGATCGTGCCGGGGGATATCTGGACGATTTCCTGGCTGCAGTTCGGGGACTAAAGGGTAGGCGCGACTCACAGCTGGTGTCAGCAACCAGAATCTGCCTCAAAGTCCAGGAAGCAGCCGATAGGAATATGACCGGTACCAACCTGTCGCTCTGAGATATTTTTTCCTTGCATTTTATCCCGGGCTGAACGACAATAGGTTGTTGCCAATGAGTGAAGCGGGTTCAGCAAAAGAACGACTCGGCGAAGCGCTGGTACGAACCGGGGCGATGACCGACGGGCAGGTTAAGCAAGTGCTTCTCCGTCAGCGCGAGCAGAGCGGAGTGGACAAGCTGTTCGGTGAAATCGCTGTCGAGCTGCAATTGGTGGATCAGCAGACCATCGAAAACATACTCAACCAACAAAAAGAGAAGTAATCTTTTCTACAACAACATCTGAAGTACCGTATCGATGCGGGATAGCTCCCCACCCAGCCTTTGGGCTGCCTCTTGATGCAAGGGGAAACAGCGGTCGTTGAGCGTGCGCAGCTTTTTGTACACTCCATCCACGGCTCGGCCTACGGACAGGTCGTCATTCATATATTTTTCAAATTCCTGACGAATACCGGTGATGATCCTATCCGCATCCTGTTGCCGGACATCGGTGACGCCGTTTTCCCGCGTTTGTCCGAGCAGCCTCTGAATCAGGTCGCGCGCTGAATCAACATATTCGACTGTTCGCTGCAGCTTTTCATCTGTAAGGTTGAGCCGGCTGCGATAGTGGGAATAGATAAGAAAAAAACGCAGGTGGTAGGGTTTGAAGTTCCTGTCCAACACATCTCCGGGGTAGAGGATATTCCCTCGACTCTTGGACATTGTTTTACCGTCAACAATCAGATGCTCACCGTGGAGGTAGAAATTAGCATACTCTTTCCCTGAAATAGATTCGATCACTGCGATGTTGTAGTCATGGTGCCGGTAGATGTTGTCGATCCCGCCGCAGTTGATGTCGATCTGATATCCAAGGTTTTCTGTGACCATGGCGGGATCTTGGATATTCCAGGAGGGTCTGCCTCTACCGATTTCCGTATCCCAGTAACTCAGATCCCCATTGGTGTAACCATGCCAAAGAATGAAATCGCCCCTGTTCCAGCGACGGCCGTTGTAGGTATCCTTCTTGAAACGAACCTTTTGTTTCGGCCAGCTCGCCATATCGAGCCGGAAGAGCTTGCCGAATCCCTCGAATTTCAGCGGATCAAAAAAGATGTTGCCCCCGTGCCGGTAGGCGATGCCCTTTTTCAGCAGCTGCTGTATCAGATGTACTGCCTGGGAAATGCTGGTAGAGGCGCGGGGAATGTTGGGGGGAAGCTTGATGTCAAGGAGGTCCGCCTCCGTGTGGAAATGATCGGCTACATCCGCCGCGATCTCTTCAGGTTTCCTTCCCACTTCGACCGCTTCTTCAAGCATCTTGTCTTCTATATCTGTGAAATTGATAACCCGCCGGACATCGTAGTCCAGATACTCCAGATAACGTACCAGGATATCTTCATAGAGAAACGTACGGTAGTTGCCGATATGAGGACGACGGTAGGTCGAAGGCCCGCAGGTGAATATCTTAACCTCCCCATTCTTTCGCGGGTGAAAAACCTCTTTGCCGCGGCTCATCGTGTTGTACAGTTGTAGCATCGCTCCCCCTCTCTTTTGGGGCTAAAATACCCAGATACAGCGATTGAGTCAAAGAGAAAAACCTTGCCCATTATCGCCATTTAGAATATTGTAGAAGAAACACGCAAGCACTAGGAGTAATCCCGATGGCAAATCTGAAAACAACCTATATGGGCTTAGAGCTGAAAAATCCCTTCATCGCCGGTGCTTCCGGCTACACAGCCAATCTGGATCGAATCAAGCAGTTGGAGGAAGCCGGTGCGGCTGCCATCGTAACCGCCTCCCTCTTTGAGGAGCAGATCCAATACGAACGCTTTCGCCTGGAGGAGGATCTCCACCAGTTCGACAATCTGTACGCGGAAATGACGGATTTTTTCCCGCAGGTAAAACACGCCGGTCCCAAGGAACACTTGAGCTGGGTAAAAAAGGCCAAGCAGGGTGTCGGGATCCCGGTTATCGCCAGCCTCAATGCGGTGAATCGAAAGGTCTGGAGCGAATGGGCCGTTCAGCTCGAAGACACCGGTGCCGACGGGCTGGAGCTCAACTTCTACGCCACCCCGAGCAGCTTCGAGCAGAGCTCGACTGATGTGGAACAGGAGCAGATCGAGATACTTGGAGAAATCAAAAACAAGGTAAAGGTGCCGGTCAGCGTGAAGCTGAGCCCGTTCTATTCGAATCCTCTGCATTTCATAAAGAAGCTCGACGAGGTAGGTGTTAAGGGGTTTGTGCTTTTTAATCGATTATTTCAGCCTGACATCGACGTGGAGGATGAGACGAATCGCTATCGCCACAACTTGAGCACCGAAGTGGAACAGGAGGAGCCACTTCGCTACGCAGGGCTGCTCCACGGCAATATTCGGGGAGACGTCTGTGCCAACAGCGGGATCCTGTCCGGAAAGGATGCTGTCAAACTGATTCTGGCCGGAGCCTCTTGTGTTCAGGTGGTCAGTACGCTCTACAAGAACAAGATAAGCAGTCTATCTAATCTGATCAAAGAAGCAGAGTCCTGGATGGATGGAAAGGGTTACAAAGACTTGGAGGCATTTCGGGGAAAGATGAGTGCCAAGAACAACTTAGACCCCGGATTCTATAGGCGCGCCCAGTACGTAAAACACCTGATCAAGGCGGATTATTCGAGTTAAGCTCTAATCCGTCATGGCGAAGTAGGCCTTCAGCTCTTTGAAGGCCGCTTCTCGATAGTTGACCTCCATTTTTGTTTCCTTGAGGGCTTTCCTGAGAACGTTGTCCCACTTGCTTTCGATTAGGTCCTGTTTCATTTCTGAAAACAGAGACAGTATGTCCGCGTTGTCCTTCAGGTTGTAGATCTTCTTGTCATCATGGTAGAAGAGGGAATAGAGCTTTTTAATATAATCCCCAACGCTTCGTTCCGGTCGACCATCAAGGCGTTTCTCGATCAGCTCTTCTTTCTTGCGAGCTCGTTTGAACTCTCTATCGATTCTGTCGATATCTGTGCTCTTCATACAGCCCCTCCTCCTACACCCGTAAATATAGTGAAAGCGTGAACGAAAAACAAGGTGGGTCAGGCGCCCCCCTTTTTTCGATTGACAACAGAAAATGCCGGTGTTACTCTGCTATTACGATGACGGCCCAAAATCTTGCTGTTGTAGCGGGATTTGGGGCCGGAAGAGGACAACGCAATCTTTCTAACAGTTGTCATCGAAGATTGCGTTATCGTTCTTTCCCGTCGGAGTGCCGGGAGTTGAAAATCTCACTTACAAGGGAGTAGTGGAAATGGCCGATACGATTCCGAAAATGATGCAGGATTTCGTCAAGCGAGAAGCCGATCTGACGGTACAGTGGTCGAAAGATGAATCGGGAGAGTTCCAGCCGATCGCTTGGAAGCAGCTTATTGTGGAAGTTGAAGCCGTCGCCGCAGGTTTATTGAGCCTTGGTGTCAAGCGAGGGGATCACATCGGTATGATCTCCGACAACATGAAAGAGTGGTTATGGGCGGATCTGGCGATTCTTTCCATCGGTGCCGCGGATGTTCCCAGAGGCTCGGATTCGATGGCCCCGGAGATCCAGTATATCCTCGACCATGCCGAGTGCGGGGTAACCATCGCGGAAAACGAATCCCAGCTCGAGAAAATCCTCTCGATCAAGACAAGTCTGAAAGGGCTGAAGACCCTGATCGTTCTTGATCCGGATTTTCAAAAATCCAAGAGCAAAATGCAGGGTGTTGCTATTTGGACCTTCAAAGAGATCCAGGAGCAAGGCCGGGAGTACCTGAAGAAACACTCGGGGTGTATCGAGGAGGAGATCGCCAAGGGAAAGACCGAGGACCTGGCCACGATTATCTATACCTCAGGCACTACCGGAGAGCCCAAAGGGGTGATGCTGACCCACAGCAATTACATGCACCAGATTCCAACGCCTCTCAAGCATATCGACATTGCTAAAGGGGATATTTTTCTTTCGGTTCTGCCGATCTGGCATTCCTACGAGCGGGCCATCGGCTACGTAGCCATCTTTGCCGGTTGCTCCATAGCTTACTCCAAGCTGGTCGCCCAGATCATGGTGGAGGACATGGGCAAGATCAAACCGCAGATCTTCCCCTCGGTTCCTCGAATTTGGGAGGCGGTGAAGAGAGGAATTATCCGAAATATCGAATCCGAAAGCTTGGTGAAGAAGGCCCTGGCCTACTTCTTCATCGGTGTCGGCACGGCCCATTCCAAGCTGAAAGTGCGGCTTCGAGGTCTGCGCCCTCGATTCAAAAAGAGCAGTCGTTTTGTCGATGCCCTGATCAGTTTTCTGCCCTTCCTGCTGCTAAGCCCTCTGAACGCGCTGGGGCAGGTGCTTGTGTTCAAGAAGATCAAGCACAGGTTGGGAGGGAAGTTCAAATTCGGTGTATCCGGTGCCGGTGCTCTTCCGCCCCACGTGGATGAGTTTTTCGCAGCTGCGGGGATTCTCCTGCTCGAGGGCTACGGGCTGACAGAGACTTCACCTATTGTGTCAGCGCGGCAGAGTTATCACCCGGTACCCGGCACCATCGGTCCGCCCCTTGAACAGGTGGAGGTCAAGGTGCTCGCCGAAGACGGCAGCGAGCTTCCCCCGGGCAAGAAGGGTGTGCTCTACGTCCGTGGACCAAACGTGATGAAGGGCTACTACAAGAAGCCCGACCTGAGCGCCCAGGCGATTACCAAGGACGGTTGGCTGAATACGGGGGATCTGGCCATGTTGACCCACGACGGGGAGATCAAGATCATGGGTCGGGTCAAAGAGACCGTCGTTCTTCTGGGCGGCGAAAATGTGGAACCCGGTCCGATCGAGGATACGATCACCGAATCCGACTACGTAGACCAGGTCATGGTCGTCGGGCAGGATCAGAAGTATCTGGCAGCCCTCGTGGTTCCCAATTTCGAGACTCTCAAGGGATTTGCCGAAGAGAACGGTGTTCCCTTCGGGAAAGTCGAAGACTTGATCGACAATCAAGATATCTACAAACTGATCATGGACGAGATCGACTCCCGGGTCGGTCCGAAGCGGGGTTTCAAGTTGTTCGAGCGCATCAACAAGGCCAGGTTGCTGGCCCGACCTTTCGAGAAGGTTAAAGAGATGACCCACACCTTGAAACTCAAGCGAAACGTGATCTACGAACAATACGATAGAGAAATCAAGGAGCTCTTCAAGGAGCGCCGTTAACAAAATATTTAGGAGAACAGGTGAGAATTCTGGTTGTTGAAGATGAGCTGACGAGCAGGGAGCTTCTCAAAGTAATCCTCGAACCCTACGGACGTATCGACACGGTATCCGACGGGGTGGAGGCCATCAAGGCGTACAATATGGCTCTGGCCAAGGAGCCCTACGATCTTATCTGCCTTGATATTATGCTCCCGAACATGGACGGTCAGCAGGTGTTGAAAGGCATTCGCAAGATCGAGGGGGATAAAGGTATTCTCGGTCCCGAGGCTGTGAAGATCCTCATGATCTCGGCGCTGGGGGATTTCGAGAATGTGACGGAGGCGTTCTCCTCCCAGTGTACCAGCTACATCACCAAGCCGATCGATGCCGATAAAATCGTTGCGGAGTTGAGGAATCTCGAGTTGATCTAAAGGAAGGATGATTCTCATCATCGCGATCCTACTGCTCGTTCTGGCCTATCTGTCCGGCTCGCTGAATTACGCCGTCATCGTCACCCGGCTGGTCACGGGGAGAGATATCCGTACCCTGGGAAACAACAATCCGGGAACGGCGAATGTAGGGCGCAGCGTCGGCAAAGGCTGGGCCGCGTTGGTTTTTTTTCTCGACGTGTCCAAAGGGCTGGGGCCGATGATCCTCTCCCGGCTGGTGTTCTTTCCTGGCGACACCTACCGGGAGTTTTTTATCGTTGCCGCGGTGGGGATTGCCGCAATTACGGGACACTGCAAACCTGTGTTTTTCCAGTTTCGCGGCGGCGGAGGAATTGCAACGTCGATCGGCGTATATGCCTTCTTCATCCCGGCGGAACTGTTCCTCTGCATGCTTTCAGGATTCCTGGTCGTGATGCTGTTCATCAAACGAGTTCGTTTTCGGATCGGTCAGTGGGTGCCGATCCTGTTTATCGCCTTGACCCCGTTCGTTACTCTGATTCTGAATTTCTTTGTGGATCTGCCGTTATTTGCCGGACGGACTCTGGGCGGGCATCCCTGGTATGTGCTGGTCATCGCTTTTGTGCTGTCCTTTTTCATTCTCGGGATGAACTTCTCCTTCATGGGGCATCGGCTCAGGGAGATGGGGGACGGCTCTTGACAGAGAGATGATTATATATTAGTAATATTATATATTGATTCTGAAAGGTAATTGAGTGATGAAAGTAACGAAGAACGCCCTTGCCGAGCTTCTCGATGTCCTGAAGGAGAACCAGGGCAAAAGTCTGCGGGTTGTGTTTAAGGGCTTCGGATGAGGTGGGCCCCGTTTGGGATTGGCTCTGGATGAGCCTCAGGAAGGTGACGAGACGCACAGCGTCGATGGCCTCGATATTCTCGTAGACAAACGGGCAATGCCATACGCAGTGGAGAGCACCGTAGACTATATCGATAGCATGTGGGGTAAAGGATTCACGATTCGTCCCGCCTATGGAGGAGCCTGCTAGGTTCCCTGGCTTCGACGGTTCTGTCGGTCTGTTTTTTCATACCCCGCTAAAAACTCCACAAGAATATCTGTGGCTCTCTTGTTCGGATACAAGCGCTTCCGGCCCAGCATCTCCTCGTAGGTTTGGAGGATTGCGGCGCGAATACGGGCCACGGCTTCCGGCCCGATAACCCGGCGGTTTTCAAATAACCCCCCTATGAAGTGTTTCACCTCCCTCCGGTCATAGTCGGGGAACAGTGAGGAGAGCAGGAACAGAGACGGTCCTACATCGAGCAGGCTGTGCTGCTTGACCAGGAGAACCGCCTCTGTAATCTTCAAGGCCAATGTATAGGTCTGTGCCACTGCCTCGGTGTAAGTTTCTTTCCCGGTTTGTCCATCCTTCAGTTTCATTACGATTTGCCGGGTTTTATGGTAGTTGTAGCAGATCGTCATTACGTGGAGGCTCGGGATACAGTGCAGATGAGGATCGAAGAGCCGGATCAGGATGAAGTACGGATTCAGCGGCGGGGTGCGGCGACTCGCTGTGGTGGACTGGCGGCGCCTGTACACCCGGCCTGCTGCGTAGTAGATCAGACAGATATCTCGGATCATCTGGGCTATGTCTGCTAAGGCTTGTTTCCCGAACGCGTTGTAGAGGTACTGAAGAGTCTTAAGCCATATCGCCATATACCCGAGGTAGCTGCGCACACAGCTTGGAACGAAGGGCAGGGATGCGTCCTCTCGGTGCTGCAGCACCGAGATCGGTCGAATGCCTGGGAGCAGCCGGGTCTGAAACTGGGGAAGGAAAAACTCGGTTATGGATGCCTTGAGGACCTCGATTCCCTTTGACAGAAGGCATCCATGCTTGAGAATCAGGCCGATGCTCCTGCCCAGCTTGAGCCGCAGAATATCCATTTTAGACTATATCCCTGGACTCACTACTGCTTCAGCGCCTGGAGTACCTTTTCGGCGCCCTCCTGAAAAGCGCCGGCAGCAGAACGAAAGGGAAAACCGATGACCACACTCAGTCCGCTGTATAGAGTATCGTGAAGGAAGTTCGTCAGAAGTATAACGTAGGCGCTGCGGATGATCGCTCCCTTTCCGTCCCGGAACAGAAGGCCGGAAAGGTTGAAGGCCTTCACGATGTTGGTGATCTGTTTGCTCGCGATCGGATGGAGGGTCTTCAAGAGCTTCAGATACCTCTGTTTGTATTCCGAATTCCCCTCGACGAGATCCTGAATCTGGCGATGCCGATCCCGTACCATAGCGCCTTTCCTGTTTTTTTTCGACGGCACGAGGGAACGGATAAGGTCGGTCACGGTCTCGGACTGGAAGAGCTTGTAGAGGGAGAAGTAGAACAGAAGGAGCCCTCCCTGGTTGAGCATGAGCTGATTACGGCTGCCCGTTCTATTGATGGCCACGAGCAGGGCGGAAAGCTCCCGGTCAAGAGCTTTGTCCGGAACGACTGCGGTACCGGCGCCGAAGGGGCTCTTCTTCTCTTCCAGACGGTTCAGCTTCGTTTCCAGCAGGTCCATGGTGCGGATCACCCGCAGGCGAAGCGGATCCGAATTGAGTTTTTCAAGAAAACTGCGGAACCCGCTCTTCTCCTGGGGAGTGAACACCTGCGCCGAGATACCGGTTTGGGCTGATCTTTCCTTCCGACCCTCTTCGGAGAGAACCCCTACCTCTGCTATCAGTCGAAGGTAACGGCCGATGTCCTCCAGATACTCGTCGATGTTTTCGATTGTTTTATGGTGGCCGAGAAAATGCTTGATCAGCTCGAAGGAACGGTTGGAGATGCTCGCCGCCGCCAGGCCCGCTATCCGTTCTTCGTGGATGAACATCAGGGTGTCGAGTAGAAAGCGCAGCACATTTTCGTCGGCGGCGGGGCTGCCCCGCAGCAGGTTCAAAGCCGGGTCCTCCGGAACCGCCGCGAAATCTCTGAGGCCGGCGGTTACCCGCTGATCTAAGCGTTGTTCCTCCGAGACGTTTCTGTTGTAATTGCCGACGACGTCCTTGGGGTTGAATCCGGTCCGGGTGTTCGGGGAAAAACGATTATGCCAGATATGTACGGTCAAGTCCTGGTAAATGTCGAAAGCCCGCTTGATATAGGCTCCGGCGGCGGCATGGGCTGTGGGTTCGGGATTGGTAACCAGTAGGATCATCCCCATGAAAGGCAGAAAAACCAGGTTGTCCTCGAATTCGCTTCCCGCAGGCAGGTCGAAAACAAGGAGATCATAGTTGCTGTTCAGTTCGCCCGGAAGCTCCTGGTAGATCTTCTCGAGCAAAGCGCTCCGCTGCACGGTTTTCAGCTTCGGAGCCGGAAAGATCAGATCGAGGTTCTCGAACACCGGAGTTGCTAAACTTCCCATATCTGCTTTACCGAAGTCCAGGTCCTGATCTTCTACGGCAGATTCGGCTTCTACCAGGTCGAGAAGCGCGGCTACGTCGGATAGCGGATCCAGGTCGATCAGAGCCGTACGATAGCCGTTTTTAGCGTAGCAGATCGACAGATTCGTAGCGGTTATGGTTTTACCGACACCGCCCTTTCCAGAGGTCACAGCGATGGATTTTTTTCGCAGCCCCCGCACATCCTCGTTGCCCCCCTTGCGAAGCACACGCTTCACGGTCTCCTTCAGATCTGTTGAGATTGACTGTATTCCCCGCTTAAAAATTTTACTCATTCTTTTTCCGGCATTATCGTATGAATCGACACTTTTCTCAAGTTGGCATTCATTCTTGAGCAGGTCGATTCCGAAAATATAGAGGAAAAGAGAAAGTGAGAAGTGTCGTGTCGGAAAGCTACAGAATTCTAATTGTCGACGATGAACCACGCATGTGCGAAAGCCTGACGAAGCTGCTCGGTGAACGGGGCTTCCAGGTGGACAGTGCCAACACGGGAAAAGAGGGCATACGGAGCCTATCGGAACGGGCTTATGATCTCCTGCTTCTCGATATAATGCTCCCCGATATGAATGGCTTGGAGATCCTCGAGTACATAAAGAGCAAATTCCCCGGGCTCCTGGTGATCATGTTCTCCGGTTTCGCCTCGATCGAGTCGGCGGTATGCGCCCTGAAAAACGGAGCCTTCGACTTTATCCGCAAACCCGTGGAGTACGAAGAGCTGATCAAACGGGTGGAGAACGCGCTGGAGCAGAAACGGCTGGTACGGGAGAAGCAGTCCATCCACTGGGAGTTGGAGCAATCTCAGAAGAAGTATAAATACCTCGTCGAGAACTCGCCGGATATAATCTACACCCTCGACGAAAAGGGATGCTTTTCCTTTGTCAACGACGCCTTCGAGCGGCTGTTTGGAATAAAGCGGGAGCAGATCATCGGCAAGCATTATTCGCAGATCATCTGTTCCCAAGACCTTGAGAAATCAGAGCATGTATTCAATGAACGGAGGACGGGAAAGAGGGCATCTTCAGGGGTAGAGCTGCACCTGAGTTTGCCCAGAGAAGATAAGAGAAAGAATGGATCGGGGGGGAAGCCTCAGGTGCCGGTGGAGATCAAATCTCAGGGGATCTATGACCGGGAACCGGAGGATCAGGAAAAAACCTTTCTCGGCACTTATGGCGTGGCCCGGGATATCCGAGACCGAAAAATGCTCGAGGAGCATCTGCAGCAGGAAGAGAAAATGGAGGCTGTAGGCCGCCTGGCCGGGGGAATCGCCCACGATTTCAATAATTTTCTCGCTGCGATTGTGGGAAACGTAGCCCTGGCCAAGATGCACGCCCAACCAAACGCCGAGGTTTTTACCCGCCTGGAGGAGATGGAGAGAGCCTCGCTGCGGGCGCGGGACCTCACACAACAGCTGATCACCTTCGCCCAGGGAGGTGTGCCTGTCAGAGTCCCCGGTACTCTCCCGGATCTGATCAAGGATGCCTCCACTTTCGTACTTAGAGGCTCGAACGTTCGCTGTAAGTATCATTTCCCGAACGATCTCTGGTGGGCCGAGTTCGATCAGGGGCAAATCATTCAGGTGATTCAAAACCTGATTATCAACGCCGATCAGGCTATGCCGGACGGCGGTGTTGTGAATGTAGAAGCCGACAATGTCACGGTTACCGCCGCCTATCGGCTCCCTCTTAAGCCGGGGCGCTACCTACGGGTGATGATCGAGGACAACGGCATTGGGATTCCGAAGGAAAATGTGAACAAGATCTTTGACCCTTTCTTTACCACGAAGAACAACGGAACCGGCTTTGGTCTTTCCACGGCCTACTCTATCCTGAAGAATCATGACGGCTACCTGTACGCCGAATCCGAAATCGGGAAAGGAACCCGTTTTTTCATATTTCTTCCCGCCACAGATCGGAAGGTTGAGAAGGGAAAGACAGACACCGGCGGCAAACTCTACGGCGGGAAGGGGAAGATCCTGGTTATGGACGATGACGGCAACCTCCGGAAGGTCTACGACCGTCTCCTGGCCCATCTCGGCTATGCTCCGACCGTGGTAGCAAACGGCGAGGAGGTTTTGTCGCGGTACACCCAGGCAAGGCAGACCGGTGCCCCCTTTACTGCGGTGATCATGGATCTGACCGTGCCGGGAGCAATGGGGGGAAAGGAGGCGGTGCGGCGCCTGCTCGAAATCGATCCCAAGGCCGTCGCGATCATCTCCAGCGGCTATTCGAACGACCCGGTCATGGCCAACTACAAGAAGTACGGATTCAAGGATGTGATTGGCAAGCCCTTCACCGCGCAGAAGTTGAGCGAGGTGCTCTGGAAGGCATTGAAATAACACGGTGCCTCCCGCCTGTACTACGGCGGAAATCCCACAATAAGACGGATCGATCTCTCCGGGGCCTCATCTATAAAGCGCCGCTAAACTGAAGCCACTCCCTTCGGGGGTTCTCTGCAAGACCTGCCTATCGTATGGAAATCCGGCAGGTTTGAGGAGAGCGCCTTTTGTCGTATAATTTCCACCATGCCGACGAATGCAGGTCCCGAATACAAGAAGGCGGAGGAGGCGTTCCGGGCAGCCAAAACCGTCGATGAAAAGATCACTCGGTTGGAAGATATGATCGCCCTGTTGCCCAAACACAAAGGTACCGACCATCTCTACGCGGACCTTAAACGGCGGATGTCCAAGCTCCAGAAGCAGCAGGAGAGCACGGGCAGGAAGGGCGGCGGGGGTCCTACTCTCGGATTTGACAAGGAGGGCGCATCCCAGGTGATACTGGTGGGAGCTCCCAACAGCGGAAAGTCCTCGATACTCAAACGGATTACCAACGCGAGCCCCGAGATCGGGGAATATCCCTTCAGCACCCACGCCATGCAGCCGGGAATGGTGGAGTATCAGGACATCCAGATTCAGTTGGTCGATACCCCGCCTGTGACGGCAGAGTTTATGCCCATCGATCTGCTCAGTGTGGTCCGCGGTGCGGAGGCTGTCCTACTGGTAGCCGATCTGTCCACAGATTCGCTACTCGAGGATCTGGAGGCTGTGTTCCAGGCCTTCGATCTCCGACACGTTCGATTTGTAGGGCAAAGATGTGACGACAGGGATCTGATCCTCTGTCGAGTCATCGCCAACAAGGCAGATGCCTCCGGTGCTGAGGAAAGATTGGCCCTTCTGAGGGAGATGATCGGCGGGCGCTTCGAAATTCTCCCGCTCTCGAGCAAAAATCCCGAAGAGGTTGCCGGGCTGCCCCGGATGCTGTTCGAGTGGCTTCAGATCGTACGGGTCTATACAAAAGCACCGGGGAAAAAGGCGGATCTGGTCCGACCATATACGGTTTTCGCCGGCCAGACGGTTGGGGATATCTGTTCTCTGATCCACAAGGATTTCCTGCAGAATCTCCGTTTCGCTCGATTGTGGCGGGGAACGGCAAAGCCGATCACGGTGTCCAAACACGAGCCGGTACACGATGGGGACATTCTGGAGATCCACATCTGATACACAGGTCTACAACATTTGTCGTATCCGTCCTTGCCCGCTCCGATGGTAATCCGAAAAAAAATTGTGATTTGGGTAACCTTTATTCGTGTAATGCGTGTTTCAATGGTGTACATTAGTGTTACGATAATTAAAGACGGGGATAGCGTCCCTGTCAGAGGGAGGTCTATATGAAAAAAACGCTGATTCTTGTACTGGTGCTGGCCTTCATCCCGCTTCTCACCTTTGCCGAGCTGGGACTGGGCGCATCAGCCTTTTTCAACTCTCCAGTGCTCATCGGCCAGGAGCCGACCGTGTCGGAGCTGCGGGAGGGCGGCTTCACCTTCGGAGCGGATGCCCGCTTCAAGTTCCTGAAGTTCCTCCAGCTCGAAGCTCTGGGTCTGGTCAGTGTCGGCGATAGTGTTACTTCGATCGATCTGTACGCAGATGCCGGGGTGGCTTTGGACCTGGCCATTCTGCGGCTGTCTTTGGGAGTAGGGCCGACGGTATTCTTCATTCTAAGTGATGTAACGGACCCGACGCTGCTCGGTTTCAACGCCAAGGCCAATGCGGACATCAAGCTGGGAAGAATATCCCTAGGATTGAGCTATATCATGGGCCTGATCGTCGACGGTGGAGTTCAACTCGACAAGAGCACCGGTATGCTGGGAGCCAACGTTCTGTTCTGGTTCTAACGTTCTATCGGAACGTCAATTTTCGGAATTCAAGGGGCTTTCTGCCTTTCAGGCGGAAAGCCCCTGTATTTTATTGCATTATTCGAATAGTCGGGTTATAATCTCGATATATCTCGAAGGTCGAGGTATCTATCTTTAAACGTCGACTGTAGAGAAAGGGATCTGAACTGGATTGTCCTCAGTGCGTAAAAAGATGGTGTCGGGAAGGAGGTGAGAGTTAAGGGACCGTTTCGACGCCTTGAGGATGATCACAGGGAGTATCCTATCGAGAAAAAAGACAAGGAGTAGAAAAATGTATAACAGCAGCAAATGGCAAGCAGTGCTTCTCATTTCGGTATTTCTGGTCGCCCTGTGCGCCGGCTCTGCCTTTAGCACGGGCACTCAAGAAGAGCCGGCCATGGAGGCAAAGGAGGTGACCCTCAGGATTTTCGCCCGTGCCTACACGTGGGATCAGGAGGCGCCCTGGGAGGTCGCCAAGGTGGAGATTCAGAAACGGCACCCGGAGACTAAATTTACCTTCGTAGAGGAGGGCTTTGGTTGGGCGGACCTGAGAGCCAAATTTTTAATCGCCGCTGCAGGAGGAAATCCCCCGGACGTCGCCCAGGTGGACATCATCTGGGTCGGCGAGTACGTGGAAGGTGGCCTGCTAACGGATCTGACCGACAAGCTCAACGCTTGGCCGGAATGGCCCGATGTGGTGGCCAGCTTCAAAGAGGCCACGAAGTGGAAGGGGCCGAGCTACGGTACCTGGCTGAACACCGATGTTCGAATCATGGGCTACAACAAGAAGCTATTCAGGAAGGCAGGGTTGGATCCCAACAAGCCCCCTGAGGACTGGAACGAGGTGTACGACATGGCCAAGAAGATAACTTCGGCACCGGCCTACTACGGGTACGGATTTCCGGCCATGAAGGAAGAAGAGACGTCGATGCGTTTCTTCACGATGCTGTATTCCGGGGGCGGTCAAATTTTGACCGATGACATGAAGAAAGCCGCCTTCAACAGCGATGCCGGGGTCAAGGCGCTGGCGTTTCACGTCAAGATGGTCGAGGACGGTTTAACTCCGAAGAGCATTGTCAGCGGCAACTACATGGATATCGACAACGCCGTATTCCAGGATAAGTTCGCCATGTCCTATATGACTAAAACCCTGGGGTTGGCCAAGAAGCTGATACCGGATCTCACGCCTGAGAAATTCAAGCAGGATTTCGGCGCAGCTCCTATTCCCAAGGCCCCCGGGGGAGAGTGGTCTACGATGTCCGGGGGGTATCTGCTCTCCGTTCCCAAAGGCGCAAAACACCCGGATCTGGCCTGGGAGCTGATCTCGATCGGCGCCGCTCCCGATGCCCAGTTCAAATACACCTCTGCGAGGGGTTATGTCCCCACCTTCTACTCCCTGATGAAGCGGCCGGAGGATTACTTCTCCGTCGATCCATATTTCAACGTGATCCTGAATTCGCTTCCCTATGCCCATTTCAGGCCGGGGCTTCCTCAGTACACGGAGATTTCCGCGGCCATACAGGATGCGATCCAGGCTGCCGTGCTGGGACAGGTCAGTCCCAAAGCAGCCCTCGATGGCGCTGCAGTGAAGGTGAATCAGCTGCTCGCCCAATAATCATGAAGACTCTGGAGGAGACGAAATGTCTCCTCCAGCATTTCAAAGGCAATCTCTGATATTGACTTGAGGATGAGAAAACAGACAAGGATCATCGTTAGCGGGTACCTCCTCATTCTTCCAGCCCTGCTGTTGATATTTCTCATTCTCGTCTTCCCCCTGATCCAGGCGGTACTATTGAGTCTCCAAGAGGTCAAATTGGCCTCGCTCAGCCGCCAGACCTTCGTCGGTTTGAAGAACTACCTGAAGATATTCACCTTTCAGGGACCGAATTTCTTCACCCAGGTCTTGCCGGCCACCTTTTACTTCGTGGCGGGGAGCATCGTGGGGCAGTTGGGCTTCGGTCTGGCCATGGCCCTGCTGGTCAACCAGAAGTGGGTACGGGGAAAGGATATCTTCCGAGCCATATTCATCCTGCCCTGGGTAACCAGCGCGATCGTGATCGCCATATCCTGGCGTTTCTTATATGAGCCCCGTCTTGGTGTGCTCAACCATCTGCTCGTACTGATCGGGGTCACGAATCTGCCCAGCTGGCTCAACGACCTGAATTTGGTCATGCCCTGCCTGATCATAGCCAATGTGTGGCACGGTACCGCCTTCAGCTTCACGCTGCAGACGGCGGGACTCCAGAGTATTCCCTACGAACTGTACGAAGCCGCCCATGTAGACGGAGCTGGAGCCGGACAGAAGTTCCGCTATGTGACCCTTCCGCTGATCCGGCCTTTCCTGATGATCAACCTGGTCCTGATCTCGATGTATACGGTAAACTTCTTCGATCTGATCTATGCCATGACCAACGGCGGTCCTCTATACAGGACCGAGGTCATCGCCGTGTTTCTGTATCATCAGGCCTTCGAGTACGGCTACATGGGCAGGGGCGCCGCTGTCGCCGTGCTGATTCTCATCATCAATCTACTGCTCACGCTGCTGTATATGAGACTGAATCGCGAGCGGGTGGCGGAGCAGAAGCGATGAAACCGAAGCCGGTCTGGAAGATATTGACCTATGCTCTCCTCGTCCTCTGGGCGCTGTTCACCGTGGCGCCCCTGTACTGGCTGCTCAGTGCGACATTTAAGCTGCCCGGTGAGGCGATCGGATATCCTCCGACTTTAGTACCCCGGCATCCGACGCTGGGGAATTTTGGCGATCTGCTGTTTCGATCCAAATTCGGTTTCACCTCCTATCTGAACAGCATCGTCATCGCGGTAGGCGCCACCCTGATCAGCACGGTCAGCGCCATGCTGGCGGGATTCGGCTTTTCCCGCTTCCGCTTTCCCCTGCGGAACCAGATCCTGGTTATGATCCTGCTCATCCAGATGGTGCCGCTATTGGCGGTGATCATCCCCCTGTACCGGCTGTACTCCCTCTACGGTCTGTACGACACGCGGATCGGATTGATGATCGTCTACGCTGTGCGAACCGTATCGATGAATACCTGGCTGCTGAAGGGGTATTTCGATACCATCCCCATCGAAATCGAGGAGGCCGCCCTGATCGACGGCTGTTCCCGGCTCCAGGCTTTCTTCCGAGTTTCCTTCCCGATCGCGGCACCGGGAGTGGCCGCCGCCTCGATTTTCGCCTTCTTTCGCTCCTGGAACGAGTTCATGATCGCCATGACGTTGACCTCCACGGTTCGGCCGTATACGGTCGAGCTGTACCGTTTTATCGGCGAGCACGGAGAGGTGGATTGGAGCCTGCTCGGCACCGCCTCTTTCATCGCCATCGTTCCCGTTCTGATTCTGTTCTCCTTCTTCCAAAAGTACTTTGTCATTGGCCTGGCCGGCGGCGCTGTCAAGGAATAGGTGCATCCGCCGTGATATCGAGAACACTTCCGGGCGGCTGCCGTCCTTCCTGAATATGAGCGAATCCGAGAATCCTCAGCAGTATAAGCTTGTCGTCTTTGATCTGGATGGAACCCTGGTGGACGAGAATCTTCAAATGAAGGCGGAAGATCTTGATTGTATCCAGGAAGTTCGGCGGAGAGGCGCGCAGATCATCCTGGCCACCGGAAGGACCTTTGAATCCGCTCTTCCCTACGTTCAAAGGCTGGGGGTCGAGCTCCCGGTAATTCTGTGCAACGGTGGGGCGATCGTCCATCCCATTAGCGGTGAAATACTGTATCAGCAGAGGCTGCCCGCGGAGCCGGTTCTGGTATTACTGCAGAGAGCCCGGGAAGCTGATTTGGACTGTCTCTTGTACACGGACCCCCTTTCCAGCCGTCCCTGCGTCTCCCAGCTCACCCCCGTGCTGGCGGAATTCATTCTTCTCGAAGGACTGCACTGTGTAGAGCTAAACGACCTGGCAGCGGTGGTTCGCGGTGATCAGCCGATAAAAATCCAGATCGTCGGTGAAGAACCCGGTTTGCTCGAGCTTCGGCGCCTGGCTCTCAAACAGTTTCCTGATATTAATCTGCTCCTGACACAAAGCGATTATTTGGAGGCGATGCCTGCCGGCGTGTCCAAAGGGGCGGCGCTGCAGAAAATCAGCGAATATACGGATATCCCCCTCTCGCAGATGGTGGCATTCGGTGACAGCGTCAATGACCAAGAGCTGATCGCCCTGGCCGGATTCGGCGTAGCTATGGCGGATGCTCCCGAGCAGGTGCGAAAAGCGGCCAAGGCCACCGTCTCCAGTATTGCGGCTGCCCTGACAGAGATATTCGGGCTCTAACGACCAATTCCTGGTCTTTACACCATCTTGAACATCTGAGACATCCTGCGCCCGAGGATACGGTTGGCCACGGTTATTGCGGCCAGGACCAGTACGATAAGGATCGTGCCCAGGGCGTAGGCCGGACCGATGGTAGCGGAGAACAGGTATTCCACGATGGCCACGGTAATCGTTTTCCAGTGGGCCGAGTAGAGAATAACCGTGGTGGACAGCTCCCCCATCAATGTGGAGAAGGAGATCACCGCTCCGGCCAAAATACCGGGGGCCATCAGGGGAAGGGTGATCTTTCTGAACGTGGTCAGCCACGAAGCCCCGGTAATAGAGGAGGCCTCCTCCACGGCCACGTCGATCTGGCTCAATGAAGCGGTGGTGGACCGGAAGATGTAGGGCATGCGCCGGATGAAGAAGCCTACCACCATGATCATCCAGGTGCCGCTTAAGATGAGCAGTCCGGAGGAGAAACCGATCAGGATAGCCACCCCGACGACGATGCCCGGAAGGATAAAGGGCAGCATGATCGTCAGATCCAAAATCCATCGGGCTCTGAAACTCTTCCGTACATTGATATAGGAGAGAAGGGTGCCGATCACCGCAGCGATCAGGGTGGCCGTAGTCGCCAGAAACAGGCTGTTTTTAATCGGTGTCAGGGCGATCTGGAAGATCCTCCGGTAGTTCTGAAATGAGAATTTAGTCGGGTAACGGGCGCCCGCCCAGCCCTCGGTAAAAGAGGTAATAATGACGGTAAGGTGGGGGAGCAGTGAGAAAAAGATCACCCCCAGGCAGAAAATTGTGCCCACCCACTTCAAGACCTTGCTCGAGGATATCCGGGCGGCCTGGGTGGTGCTGGTGATGGTGATGTAGGAACGCCTGGTCGTAACGTACTGGGAGAGGAGGATGGCAAAGGCAACCAGCACAACGTTGACCATGGCAATGGCCCCGGCGGCATTCAGGTTAAAGAATCCGGTGACCTGGAAATAGATCAGGGTCGGCAGCACGTAGAAGTTCCCGCCCAGAATGGCGGGGACCCCAAAATTCCCGACCGACCTCATGAAGACGATCAGGGCACCGGCCACGATGGATGGTATGACTAAGGGCAGGTTCACGGTCCGGATGACTCTCCATCGGGATGCCCCCATGATCTCGGCGCTCTCCTCGATGTATGGGTCCGCCGAAACCAGGGCTCCGTAGGTCAGGAGAAAGATAAAGGGGTAGGTGCTCATGGTGATGGCAATGATGACCCCGGGTGCTCCGTAGATGTCGGGCAGAGAAATCCCGAAGGCCGCATCCAGAAAGTAATTGACCACTCCCTGCCGCCCAAAGAGGAGGATCCAGGAATACGCCCCGACAAAGGGCGGAAGGATCAGGGGTAAAGTTCCGAGGGTGAGGAAGAAGGTCTTCAACGGGGCTTCAGTCTTGGCTACGAAGTAGGCCATAGGAATTCCTATGAGGCAGGAAAACAGCACGCAGAACAGACCAACAGTCAGTGTGTTCAGGAAGGCGCTTCTGTAGAGGGTCGAGGTGGAAAACTGAGAGAAGTTGGCCAGTGTAAGGTTCTTCAGAGTCGGTGCATCGCCCAATTTGATAAAACTGTTGAACACGACTTTGGAGAGGGGATAGGCGATAAACAGCACGAGAATGATCAGCGCCAAACCCAGGACCAGGTAGGGGGTAAGCTCGAAAGCCTTTAGTTTTTCTCTGATTGCTCCAGCCATGCGGACTCCTAATCCTGGTCCAACTGCCGCTTCTGCTCTGTGGGAAAGAGCTTGGCTTCCTGTCCGTGGACGATCACCGCGACCGGAGCGCCCACTCCGACACCTTGTACTCGGCGATCCTGATCGACCAGAATCTCCTGAGGATTGTTGTTTTGAAAGATCTCGATGTAGTAGCGGACCACCGAGCCGAGGTAGAGAACGACTTTCACCTCGCCCTTTAACGTGTTGGAGTGATCCGGCTCCGCCACCACCTCCATCTGCTCCGGCCGGACAAAGAGGATCCCCTCTCTGTCGGTAAAGCCCAGGATGTCGCCGGAGCTGTCCCTCAGAGAGATCTCCTCGTTGGATCTAAACGCCAATACGGGAGCTCCATCCCCTTTCACGGCGCATTCGAGGAAATTGGCCTGACCGATAAAATCCGCCACCCGGATCGAGTTGGGATTCTCGTAGATCTCGTCGGGAGAACCGACCTGGCTGACCTTGCCGGCGTGCATCACGGCGATCCGGTCGGAGATGGACAGGGCTTCCTCCTGATCGTGGGTCACATAGATCGTGGTGACCTTGGCTTGCTGCTGGATCCGCCGGATCTCCTCGCGCATGTAGACCCTCAGCTTGGCATCCAGATTGCTCAGGGGTTCATCGAGGAGAAGAAGCTGAGGATCGTAGACCAAAGCCCGGGCCAGGGCGATGCGCTGCTGCTGCCCGCCGGAAAGCTCGCTGGGCTTGCGCTTCTGGGTCGCCTCGAGCCCCACCAGTTGAATGATGCGGTTGACTCTTTCGGTAACCTCCCTCGAGGGGAGCTTTCGGATTCTCAACCCATAGGCCACGTTCTCGAAGATCGACATGTGCGGAAACAGGGCGTAACTCTGGAATACCATGCCGATGTGTCGTCGGAACGGCGGGATCGATGTGAAGTCCTGACCGAGAAAATCAATGGCTCCGCCGGTCGGTTTTTCGAATCCGGCGATGCAGCGCAGGGTGGTGGTTTTTCCGCAGCCGCTGGGTCCCAGGAGGGTGAAGAGCTCTCCCTCTCGGATATCTATCGACACATCGTCCAAAGCCTGCACCTGGTCGTGTCTACCCCTGAAGATCTTGCTGAGATTCTTGATAGACAAAGTGATCCGGCTGTTGTCATGCTCTGTCATTGGGTAAGCCTCGTAGCGTGAATATGAATTTAAAAAACATGGGCGGCCAGGTAAGCCGTCCATGCCTTTTGGTCCGTTAACGAGTAGCGAAGATCTCCCCGAACTTCTGCAGGTATTCGTTCCTGCTTGCTGAAGCCTTGTTGGCGTCGTACTCGAAAAACTTGATCTCCGAGGTCGGTTGGAGCCCCGGAGGCGGTGGCACGTCGGGCCGCGTCATCCTCCTGAAGTGGGGCGCCTGGGAGATGATGGTCATCGCTTCTTTTGTGGTCAGGAAGTCCATCCAGAGCCTGGCGTTCTGTGGGTTCGGTCCCCCCTTGATAATCCCCGAGGCATCGAAACGCAGGCCCGTTCCTTCGGTGGGATACACCGCTTCCACCGGGTTGCCCCTGGCTTTTTCCGTGAACACGTTCCCCTCGCCGGTGATGCCGATTGCGAACTCCCCCCGGCCGACGAAGGTATAGACCAGTCCGGATTTCGGCACGAAGGTTGTCTGCTTACGAACATCGTTGATATGGTCCCAGCCGTAAAGGCCGACCATTTGAAAGAGCTGGGCATAGGCCGATCCGGAAAGGGCCGGGTTGGCCATGACGATCTCCCCCGCCCACTGGCTGTCGCCCAGATCCTTCCAACTCTTTGGTGCTTTGCTCAGGGGAAGCCGATCGGTGTTGATGATGAAGGCCTGGATGTTGAAGCTGAATCCGAAGTACTTGTTTCCCCTGACATCCTTTACGTCATTGGGAAAGGCGGAAGCCTCGGGAACCCTGTAGGACTCCAAAAGGTCGTAGACGACGTCCAAATTCTCCTTGGCCATGGCCATGATAAGGTCGCCCTGGGGTCTTTTGGCCTCGGCCTGGACACGGGTAATGATCTCCCCCGAGCCCAGGCGAATGAACTCTACATCGACGTCCCGATGTTTGGCCTTGAAGGCCCGGACCAGGTCTTCCCCCATCTCAACAGATCCGGCGTTGTAGATCACCAGCTTTCCCTCCGCCGAGACGAGCACGGCGCTCAACAGAAAAAACAGGCCGATTAGCAAAGCGATCAATCTTTTGTTCATATGCACCTCCTTGCGAAATAAAATTTGCATTTTTCAGTATAAC